>CAIPVR010000291.1 GCA_903868545.1 uncultured Actinomycetes bacterium | reverse complement strand
TCACCCACCCAGCCGCCCGGTCCGTCGGCACCTTCCCCGGCCTCGTCCGAGCCGACCACCTTCGGTGCGGGCTCGCCGGCCGGGCCTCCGCCCGGCGGGGCGCCCTCCCAGCCGGCGCCGCCGGCCGCGGCTCCCGAGTCGCCCGAGCCGAGCCAGCCGACCCGCCGGGGTCTGTTCGGTCGCTGACGTCCCGGGCCGCGGGCCCACGTCCTGTTCCGGACCCGGGCGATCGGCCCGGGTCCGGTCGCGTGCGGGAAGCGGTGCCGGCGGTGGGCGGTCGTTCGGCGGGCTCAGGTGACGACCAGGCCGCCGAGCACGGTGACGATGCTCAGCGCCACTCCCACCAGGGCGGCGATCACCAGCACGGTGAGCAGCAGGAGCAGCCCTGAGCGGACCTTCACCTTGGTGGGGATCGTGACCGTCATGCGGTTGGCGGCGCCGCGGGCCGCCCGACCGCCCGAACTGGGTGGGGTCACAGCCGCACGACCGCCACCGCTGCGGGCGGTGGCAGTCTGGGGCAACGGCCGGCGCCCGAACATGGCCGCGCCGAGGGCCACCGAGGCCACCACGACCAGGACGAGACCGACGACCAGCGCACCCATGACGGACAGCAGCCTACCGACCTCCGGCGTCCCGGCCGATCCCGGCGCCGACGCTCCCACCTCCGCTCCCGGGCCCGGTCCGGCGGGCCCCGGGCCCGGTGCCGACGCGACCCGGTCCGCACCGCGTCGACCGCGACGTCGGCTGGCCTGGCTGCTGGTGGTCCTGGTCGGGCTGGCCGTCCTGGCGGGACTCCTGTTCATCCCCACCCCCTACTACCTGCTCCAGCCCGGCTCGGTCCGGGCGTCGGAACCCCTGGTGAGTGTGAAGGGTGCCCCGACGTTCCGCACCAAGGGTGCGGTGATGTTCACCACCGTCTTCATCGACCGGGCCACGGTGGCCACCCTCGTCCGGGGGGCGGTCGACGACGCGATCGAGGTCCGCTCGGAGGAGGAGGTGTACGGCAAGGAGGGCCGGGGGAAGAGCCAGCAGGTGAACCAGCAGCGGATGGACCTCTCCAAGCTGGTGGCCACCAAGGTGGCGCTCAACCGCCTCGGCTACCCGGCGGAGTTCACCGCGAACGGGGCCCGTGTCCTCGCCCTGTCGGAGGACAGCCCCTCGAGCGGCCTGCTCCGGCCCGGCGACGTGATCACCTCGGTCGACGGTCGCCCCGTGACCCTGCCCTCCGACATCGGTCGGGCGCTCGACGGCCGCCGCCCCGGCGAGCCGACGACGGTCGGGGTCCGTCGGGGCGCGGCCACCGAGACCGTGACCATCACGCTCGGGGCGGCCCCCGACGAGCCGGAGCGGCCGGTGCTCGGTGTGTCGGTGGACCCGGACGACCCGCGACTCGATTCGCCCGTGCAGGTGACCATCGATTCCGGCGAGGTGACCGGGCCGTCCGCCGGGCTGGCCTGGGCGCTCGCGGTCATCGACCGGCTCACCCCGGGATCCCTGACCGACGGGCGGCGGGTCGCCGTGACCGGCGAGATCCTGCCGGACGGCACCGTGGGACCGATCGGCGGGATCGAGCAGAAGGTCGCGGCGGTGAAGCGCAACGGCGTGAAGCTCTTCCTCTACCCGGCCTCCACCCCGGCCGCCGAGCGCCGGGCGATCGAACGGGAGGCGGGTGACGACCTCGAGCTCCGTCCGGTGGCGACGCTCGACGATGCGATCCGGATCCTCGACCCGAAGGGCGACGTGGAGGCGGAGGCCCGCCGGGTGGCATCCGCCCAGGCCGCCGCAGCCGCCGCGCCGCCGGCGGGCGTGCCCGGCTGAGGGCACACGGGCCGGCCCCGACGGACGCCCCCGACCGCTGCCGCGGCGGGCGCGGATGCGTCCGCGACTGCACGCGGTGCCACCCGTAGCATTCGGGCATGAGCGACTCCGTCCCGGAACCTCCCGCGCTGGACCCGTCCGCGCTGTCCGGCGCCAGCTTCACCAGGTCCCGCAAGGGGTTCGAGCCGGCGGAGGTCCGCAAGCTGCTGGGGCGGGCCGCGGATGCGTTGCGGGCCTGGCAGGAGCGTGACGAACGCCTGACCTCACGGCTCGACGAGCTCGAGTCGGAGCTCTCCGCGTCGCATGACGCCGACGAGGAACGGATCACCGCGGTGCTCGGGTCGGAGACCGCCCGCATCGTGGCCGCGGCGCGTGCCGCCGCGGCCGAGATCCGCTCGAACGCCGAGGCCGACGCGGCGCGCGCAGTGGCCGAGGCCGACGAGGCCGTGTCGGCGGCGCGCGCGGCGGCCGAGCAGGAGTCGGAGGCCCTCCGGGCCGAGGCCGCCACGCTCCGCGAGGAGGCCCGGCACGAGGCGGAACGCCTCCGCTCCGAGGCCGCGGAGGAGTCGACCCGCCTGCGGAACGAGGCGCAGTCGGAGCACGACCGGCTCCTCGAGGCGGCCACCACGGTGCTCGACGAGCGCACGGCGGAGGCCGAGGTGGCGGCCGCCGCGATCCGGGGCACCGCGGAGGCCGAGATGGCCGCGGCCCGGACGGAGGGCGAGCGCATCCGGGCCGAGGCGGCGGAGGCCGGTGAGGCAG
Organism: uncultured Actinomycetes bacterium; assembly: GCA_903868545.1. Classification (GTDB taxonomy): domain Bacteria; phylum Actinomycetota; class Acidimicrobiia; order Acidimicrobiales; family Microtrichaceae; genus CAIPVR01. Next base: position 31,935 of record CAIPVR010000291.1, on the reverse strand, counting down.
AGCGCGAGCGGGCCCGGGAGGAAGGCCGCGAGATGGTGGGTGAGGCCCGGCGCGTGCGGGAGCGGATCCTGCGCGACCTCGCCGAGCGCCGTCGCACCGCCCGACAGCAGACGGAGGCGGCCCGGGCCACCCGCAACCGGATCATGGCCTCGCTCGCGGAGGTGGGCGTCTCGCTCGACGCCGCGGTCGAGGAGCTCGCCGGGAGCGACCGGGCGGCCGAACTGGCCGGTGAGGCCGCTGCGGCGACGGTCCTGGACGACGTCGACCAGGTGGTGGCCGAGCTGGAGTCGGGCCTCCGTACGGGGGAGCTGTCCGCTCCGGAGGAGCCGGAGGACGCCGCCGAGGACGGTGGTACCGAGGCCGCGGGCGCAGACCTGGACGCCGCGGCCGTGGAGGCGATCGCCGTGGAGTCGATCGCCGAGGTACCGATCGCCGAGGTACCGATCGCCGAGGAACCGACCGGGGACGAGGCGTCCGGGGAGGACGGCGCGGCCGACTCCGGTGACGAGCCCGCCGGGACCGCCGACAACGTGGTGGGACTGACCACACCGCCGCCCGGCGAGGAGTCGGCACCGGCGGCCGGGGACGAGCTGTCGCCCGGCGCCACGGTGCACGACCTGTTCGAGCGGATCCGCGCCGAGCGTGGCGGCGGTGACGGGGGCGAGGACGAGGGCGACGGCGGATCGACCACCGGTCCGGCCCAGCCGGCCGCCGACGACGCCACGGCCGCTGCCGTGACTGCGGCAGCAGCCGGCGTCGCCGTCATGGAGGCGGACACCGCGGCCCGACCCGACGAGGAGCCCGTCGTGGTGGCGCTGACGGAACCCGACCCCACCTCGCGCCTGCTCGACCGTCGCGACCAGCTGCTGGAGCCGGCCGAGAAAGGGTTGGCCCGGACGCTCAAGCGGCTGGTGTCCGACGAGCAGAACGAGGTGCTCGACCGCCTGCGCCGCCACCGCAAGGGTCGGGTCGATCTCGCCCAGCTCCTGCCGGCGGGTCCCGACGTCGAGCGGTTCGTCGACGCGCTCGCGGACGAGTTCGCCGGCGCCGTGGCCGCCGGGACCGAGCTCTGGGCGGAACTGACCGGCGCCGAGGCCGGCCCGTCCGACGACGCAGCGGTCGCGGAGGTCCTGACCGCCAGGGTGTCGGAGCTCCTCGATCGCCGCCGTGCCCACCTGCAGCGCGCTCTCGACGATGCCGACGAGGCCGGGTTGGAGGTCGCCGAGCTCGCCGACCCGGTGCGCGCGGCGTACCGGGAGTTCCGCTCGGGGTCCGTCCCCCAGCTGGCGGGCGACCTCGCCACCGCCGGGTTCGCCGAGGGCGCCCGCCGGGCCGCGCCGGCGGGGACGTCGTGGTGCTGGGTGGCCGACAACGGCGGCCTCCCCTGCAGCGACGCGGAGGACAACGCGCTCGCCGGTCCCGTGCCGGTGGGTGAGGAGTTCCCGACCGGCGACGTGGTGCCGCCGGCCCACCCCGGGTGCCGATGCCTCCTGGCACCTGCCCCTCGGTAACCTCGCCGCCGTGCGCTACCCCGAGGACATGCCCCGCCCGTCGCGGCGGGAACGTCGGAAGGACCGTTCCTCGGCACATCCGAATCGGGGCCGGACGATCGTCGCCGTGATCGCCGTGGTGGTGGTGGTCCTGCTCCTGTCGGTCCGGGCCGTCGCCACCTTCTGGACCGACTTCCTGTGGTTCGACGTCCTCGACCTGGCTGCGGTCTGGCGCAAGCTCCTTTCCGCCAAGGTCACGCTCGGGGTGGGTGCCACCCTGGTGTTCTTCGTGATCCTGTGGCTCAACCTGCTGGTGGCCGACCGGATCGCACCGCGGTTCCGTCCGGTCGCGGGCCACGACGACGAGCTGCTCGTCCGCTACCGGGAGCTGGTCAGCGGCCGCCAGCGGGTGATGGAGGTGGTGGTCGCGCTGCTGATCGCCGCCGTGCCGGGCCTCGGTGCCGCAGGGCAGTGGCGGGAGTGGCTGCTGTTCCGCTACGGCGGGAACTTCGGGGCGAAGGACCCCCAGTTCGGCCAGGACATCGGGTTCTTCGTGTTCCGGTTGCCGTTCCTGACCCAGGTGGTGGACTGGCTGTTCGGGTTCTTGGTCGTGACCGCCATCGTGGTGGCGGTGGTGCACTACCTGAACGGCGCGATCCGGGTGCAGCCGTTGGGGGAGCGGGTCACCCCGAACGCCAAGGCCCACCTGTCGGTGCTGTTGGCGCTGGCCGCGCTCGTCAAGGCTGCCGACTACTGGCTGCAGCGCTACGAACTGCTCTACGCCCCCGGCCGGTCCTTCGACGGGGCGGGCTACACGGCGGTCAACGCCCGGCTCCCCGCCATCGACCTTCTCATCCTGATCTCCCTGTTCGCCGCCGTGCTGCTGCTGGTGAACATCCGCCGCAAGGGGTGGGCGCTGCCGGCGATCGTCGTGTCGCTCTGGTTGCTGGTGGCGCTCGTGGTGGGCAGCGCCTATCCGGCGTTCGTGCAGCGCTTCCAGGTGGGTCCGGCGGAGCTGGCCAAGGAGAAGCCGTTCATCGAGCGGAACATCACCGCCACCCGGGAGGCCCTCGGGCTCGACGACGTGCAGCAGACGGATTTCTTCTACTCGCCGGACCTCACCTCCGAGAAGCTCGCGGCGCAGCAGTCGAACCTCACCAACGCACGTCTGCTTGACCCGTCGGTGATCCGCCCCACGATCGAGGACCTCGAGTTCGGCCGGGAGTTCTACGCCTTCCGTGACGTGGACGTGGACCGCTACGTGGTGCAGCGCGACGGCGCGGCCCCGGTGCGCGAGCCCACCATCGTGTCCACCCGGGAGCTCAACACCCAGGGCATCGCGGCGCCCACATGGGAGAAGCTGCACCTGGTGTTCACCCACGGGTACGCCGCCGCGGTGGCGCCCGCGAACTCGGTCGACGGCCGGGGCGACCCGAACTTCCTCGTGTCGAACATCCCGGTGAAGGTGACGGGTCTGCCGCCGCTCGAGCGCCCGGAGCTGTACCACGGCGAGGGGATGGACGGGTACAGCATCGTCGGGACCGACCAGACCGAGCTCAGCACCGACCAGGTCACCACCCAGTACGAGGGCAAGGCCGGGGTGCCGATCGACACCCTGTCGCGCAAGGCGGCGTTCGCGCTGCGCTTCGGCGAGATCGAACCCATGATCTCGGGCAACCTCACGAAGAAGTCGAAGGTCATCTACGTCCGCGACATCAAGGAGCGGGTGCAGACGATCGCCCCCTACCTGATCCTCGACGAGGACCCGTACGGCGTGCTCGTCGACGGCCGGGTGAAGTACGTCATCGACGGCTACACCGCGTCGGCCAACTTCCCGTACGCCGAGTCACTGGACGTCGCAGCCGTCACCACCGGCGCCACCGGGTCGTTCAACTACCTCCGCAACAGTGTGAAGGCGGTGGTCGACGCCTACGACGGCACCGTCGACCTGTACCTCGTGGACACGCTCTACGGGTCGCAGGACCCGATCATCCGGGCCTGGGCCAAGGCGTTCCCGGGCGTCTACACCACCGACATCCCCGAGTCGCTGTCGCGGCACTTCCGCTACCCCGAGCTGCTGTTCAAGACCCAGACGGCGGTGTGGGGCCGCTACCACCAGGGCGACCCGTCGTCGTTCTTCAACAACAGCGACCGGTGGGACGTGGCCCAGCAGCCGCCGAACACCTCGGCCGGCGCGGCGGCGGCCGACACCTCGGCACTGGTCCAGCCGAACTCACAGCTCGACCGCATCGAGCCCTACTACCAGCTCATGCAGCTCTCGCCCGACAGCGAGCCCGAGTTCGTGCTCACGCGCCCGTTCGTGCTCGCGTCCAGCGACGACTCGGCCCGGAACCTGACCGCCATCATGGTGGCGTCGAACGACCCCGGCTCCTACGGCAAGCTCCGCCAGATCGTGATGACGAGCCGGGGCGAGGACGGCAAGGTCGAGCGCTCCACACGGGTGGACGGCCCCCTGCGGGCCAACCAGAAGATGGTGACCTACCAGCCGGTCTCGGTGTACCAGACCCAGGTGGGGTCCAACGGCTCCCGGGTGCAGTTCGGGAACCTACTGATCCTCCCGTTCCGCGACTCGCTGCTCTACCTGCGTCCCGTCTACGCGAAGGAGGAGCAGAGCGGCCGCTTCTCGCTGAAGCGGGTGGTGGTGACCTCGGGTGACTCCGTGGGCTTCGGCGACTCCCTGCCGGCCGCGCTGGCCGATCTGCTCGACGGCGACCCCGACAAGGCCACCGGCGCGCCGTCCGACGCCGGGGGCGCCGGCAACGGCGGCGGAACGGCGGGCACGACCACCACGACCGTCCCCGGTGAGCAGGGCGGTGATCCCACCGCCCTCCTGGCCCAGGCCGACGAGACCTTCTCCCGGGCCGACCAGAAGCTGCGCAACGGCGACCTGGGCGGGTACCAGGCCGACGTGGCCGCAGCCCGGGCACTGGTGGCCCGAGCCGCCGCGGCGCTGGCCGAGGCTCCGTCGGCCCCGACGACGGCGCCGCAGCCCGCCCCGGCAGCGGGCGCTCCCACGACGACCACCACGACCCCCGCCACCCCCACCACGGTGGCGCCGGTGGGCCGGACCTGAGCCCGATGCGGCCGTGGGGCCGCTCGGGGCGGTACCCTCGGCGCCCGTGATGCACCTCCTGGCCGCGGGCGGCCTGCTCGACCCGCAGGCCCTGATCGAGAAGGGCGGCTACCTGCTGCTCTTCGCGATCATCTTCGCCGAATCCGGCCTGCTGATCGGCTTCTTCCTGCCGGGTGATTCGCTGCTGTTCATCGCCGGCATGGCCTCGGCGGGGACGCTGGGTCGCAACGACATCCAGTTCAACATCTGGGTGGTGCTCGTCGGCGTGTTCATCGCCGCCGTGGCGGGCGACCAGGTGGGCTACCTGTTCGGCCGGAAGGTGGGGCCGTCGATCTTCAAGCGCCCCGATTCGCGACTGTTCAAGCACGAGAACGTGGAGAAGGCCCAGGCCTTCTTCGACCGTCACGGCCCGAAGGCGATCGTGCTGGCCCGCTTCGTCCCGATCGTGCGCACGTTCTGCCCGATCGTGGCCGGGGTCGGTCGCATGCACTACGGCACGTTCGTCCGCTACAACGTGGTCGGCGGGCTGCTCTGGGGCGTGGGGGTCACGTTGCTCGGGTACTTCCTGGGCAACGTGAGCTTCATCCGCGAGAACCTCGAGATCGCCATCCTCTGTGTGGTGGCACTGTCGCTGGTGCCGATCGTCATCGAGGTGCTGCGCAGCCGCCGGGAGCGTTCGTCGCAGGGGGCGTGAGCACCGCGCGTGGCCCCGTGGCGCCGTCGGCGTGGGCGGCCCGGCCGCTTTTGACGCCGGAAGTCGCTTTCCACTGAACTTCCCCGGACGCCGGCAGGGGAACCGGCGTCCGTCGCGCCCCCTCGCGGGTGCCTGCCAGACCCACCGACAACAGAGAGACGTCCCATGACGCAGATCCTCGCCGCCGAGGGCGGCTACCAGGTGTTCCGACTCGACGGCCAGGAGTGGTTCTGGCTGCTGTTCGCCGCCGGTGTGGCCATCGTCGCCCTGCTGGTGGGCTTCGCCATGATGCGCGGTGTCCTGTCCAAGGACGCCGGCACCGAGAAGATGAACGAGATCGCGGACGCCGTGCACGAGGGTGCCATGGCGTACATCAAGCGCCAGTTCCGCACCATCCTGATCATCGTCGTGCCACTGGCCGCGATCGTGTTCGCCACCTCCACCGAGATCCTGAAGCCTGGCACCGAGGTGGGCCTCGACCGCTGGCAGTCGGGTCTCTACCGGATGCTCGCGTTCCTCCTCGGGGCGCTCTTCTCCGGCTTCATCGGCTTCCTCGGCATGTGGCTCGCCACCAAGGCCAACGTGCGCACGGCGGCGGCGGCCCGCTCAGGGAGCATGGACGCCGCGCTGCAGGTGGCGTTCCGCACCGGCGGGACGGTGGGCCTGTTCACCGCCGGGCTCGGACTCCTGGGCGCCACCGCCATCGTGATGATCTTCCAGAACACGGCCTCGGCGATCCTCGTGGGCTTCGGCTTCGGTGGCTCACTCCTGGCCCTGTTCCTCCGCGTGGGCGGCGGCATCTTCACCAAGGCCGCCGACGTGGGTGCCGACCTCGTGGGCAAGGTGGAGGCCGGCATCCCCGAGGACGACCCCCGCAACCCGGCGACCATCGCCGACAACGTGGGTGACAACGTGGGCGACTGCGCCGGCATGGCGTCCGACCTGTTCGAGTCCTTCGGCGTGGTGCTGGTGGCCAACATCATCCTGGGCGTCACCGCGTTCCAGTCCATCGGGATCCTCCCCGGCGAGCGCGCCAAGGGCCTGATCTTCCCGCTGGCCATGATGGCCGTCGGCCTCGTGGCCTCGATGGTGTCGATCTTCCTCGTGAAGGCCCGCTCCGGCGAGACCGACGCCCTCAAGCCGATCAACCGGGGCCTCAACATCGCGTCGGTGATCGCCCTCGTGGGCGCCGCGGTCCTCGCCTTCGGCTACGTGGGCAACCCGGCGATCCGGGTGGTGCGTGCGGGGGAGACGCCACTCAGCGGCGTGGGCCTGCGCATGTTCCTCGCCATCGTGGTGGGCGTGATCCTCGGCCAGGTGGCCAGCCGCATCACCCAGTACTTCACCTCCAGCCAGTTCAAGCCGGTGAAGGACATCGCCGAGTCGGGCCGCACCGGGCCGGCCACGGTGGTGCTGTCCGGCATCTCCTCCGGCATGGAGTCCGCCGTGTGGGCCGTGGTGGCCATCGCGGTGGCGATCCTGGTGGGGCTCGGCCTCGGCGGCGGCGAGATCCTCTTCGCCTTCTACCTGGTGGCGCTCACCGGCATCGGCATGCTGTCGACCACCGGCATCGTGGTCGCCGAGGACACCTTCGGGCCGATCGCCGACAACGCGCAGGGCATCGCCGAGATGTCGGGTGAGTTGGAGGGCGAGACCGAGAAGATCCTCGACGGCCTCGACACGGTGGGCAACACCACCAAGGCCGTCACCAAGGGCTTCGCCATCGGTTCCGCGGTGATCGCGGCGGTGGCGCTGTTCGCCTCCTTCCGCGAGACGATCGCCGCGGACCTCCCGGGCCCCGGCGACGTGGCCCAGAAGTTCGCCGACGTGGCGATCAACATCGCGGATCCCAAGACCTTCGCCGGTGGCCTGGTGGGCGCCACGGTGGTGTTCCTGTTCTCGTCGCTGGCCATCCTCGCCGTGGGTCGCACCGCCGGCACCGTGGTCCAGGAGGTGCGGCGCCAGTTCCGGGAGAAGCCCGGGATCATGGACTACACCGAGAAGCCCGACTACGGCCCCGTCATCGACATCTGCACCGGTGCCGCCCTCCGGGAGCTCACCACTCCCGCCCTCCTGGCGGTGCTCATGCCGATCGTGATCGGTTTCGGGCTCGGCGCCTACGCGCTGGGCGGCTTCCTCGCCGCCACCATCATCGTGGGTGCGCTCATGGCGAACTTCCTGTCGAACGCAGGCGGCGCCTGGGACAACGGCAAGAAGTACATCGAGGAGGGCAACCTCGGGGGTAAGGGCTCCGACGTCCACACGGCCGTCGTCATCGGCGACACCGTCGGCGATCCCTTCAAGGACACCGCCGGCCCTGCCATCAACCCGCTCATCAAGGTGATGAACCTGGTGTCGCTCCTCGTGCTGCCGGTGATCCTCAACATGGAGTCCGACGGCAACGGCCTCCGGTTCGCGATCGCGGGCGTGGCGCTCGCCGTGGTGCTCGGCGCCGTGGTGTTCTCCAAGCAGCAGAGCACCTCGTTCGGCGACTGAGCGGCTCGGCCCGGTCCGGCCTGCGACACTGTCACGGTGCCGCCCGCCGACCACGACCCCGATGAGCGCTGACGGCTGGCGGCTGGGCCCCGGTGACCGGGACCAGCCCGCCGGCCGCGTCCTGGCCGTGGTGCTCGACGGCTACCTCGCCACCTTCCTGGCCCACGAGCCGGGGGTGCGGGCCGACGAGGACCCGGAGGAGCTCCACGACGCCCGCGTGGCGGTGCGCCGGGCCCGCTCCCTGCTCGCGGCGGGCCGTCGGGTGTACCCGGCGGAGGAGCGCGAGTTGCTCGGGGCGCTGCTGCGCTGGATGGCCGGGGTCACCTCGCCGGTACGCGACCTCGACGTGCTGCGCGCCGACCTGCCCGGCCTGGTGGCGCGCACGAGCCCGGAGCTGTCCGACGGCGTCGAACCGCTGTACGCGGCGCTGGACGCCGAACGGTCGACCGCCCGCGCCGCGCTGCTGGCGGCGCTGGACGGCGAGCGGTACCCGGTGCTCGTGCGGCGCTGGCGCGCCCTCGGCAACGTCTACCGGCTGGGCGGCGGGGAACCGGGCCCGGACGCGGCCCGCCCGGCCGGCAGCGTGGCCGACGACCTCGTGTGGCGGGCGTTCCGGCGGGCGCGGCGCGCCGGGAAGGTGGCCATGGCGACCGACGACCGCAACGCGTGGCACGACCTCCGCAAGGCGCTGAAGCGGTACCGCTACGTGGTCAACGCCGTGGCGCCGATGTACCCGAAGGGCACCTTCGGGCCGGTGCAGCGTCGCCTCGCCGACCTCCAGGACACGCTCGGCCGTCTGCAGGACCACCACGTGCAGGCCTCGATGATCGAACGGGCGGGCGTCGCCACCGGCGGGCGGGCGGCGCTGGCCGCCGGGGCGCTGGCCGACGCGCTCCACCGCGACGCCGAGGTCGCCCACGGGCACTGCCGGGAGGCCTGGGCGCACTTCGACCGGCCGACGGTCCGGCGCGGGCTGCGCGAGGCGGTGGGCCGCTGAGCGGTCCGACGGTGGACCCGGTACCGGCCCCGGGACCGGGGTGTGCTCCCCGTTCCGGTTGTCGGTGGGCCGTGGGAGGCTGCAGGACATGACCGCCGGAGCCCGCCCCGACCCCGTCGACGACCGTCGCCTGGCCACGGTGCGGGCGTTGCTGGCCAAGGCGGAGGCGAGCGAGTACCCGGAGGAGGCGGAGGCCTTCTTCGCGAAGGCCTCCGAGCTGATCGCCCGCTTCGCCATCGACGAGGCGCTGGTCTGGGCCGGATCGGCCGAGCGGGACCAGCCCGACGAGGTGCGCCTCGTGATCCACGCCCCGTACCTGGCCCAGAAGGCCGTGCTCGTGCACGCAGTGGCGGTGGCCCACGGCTGTCAGTCGGTGCGGCTGCTGTCGGGGCCGGGACACCGTTCCGAGGTGATCTCGGTGGTCGGGTTCCCGGGCGACCTGCGGTGGGTGGAGACCCTGGTCACGAGCCTGCTGGTGCAACTCACCTCGTCGATGCTGGCCCGTTGCCCCGAGGGCCTCACGTCGTCGGGGTCGGCCGGATGGCGCCGCAGCTTCATCATGGGCTTCGCCGAGGAGGTGTCGGCCCGGCTCCGTGCCGACCGCGACGCTGCGGCGGGTGCCGCTGGTGCCGCCGGTTCGTCGGTGGCCGGGGAGGGCGGCGCCGCCGACGCGGGCCGGGGTCCGTCGGTCGCGCTGGTGCTCGCCGAGCGCTCGGGCGAGGTGCGTGACGAGTTCCGTCGGCGGTACCCGTCGGTGCGCTCGGCCTGGGCCTCCCGGGGCTCCTCCGCCGAGGGCCGCCGGGCGGGCCGCCGGGCCGGCAAGGAGGCGTCCCTCGGTCGCGACGCGGTGGGCGGTCGTCGCGGCCTCGGGTCGGGATGACCCGTGCCGGGGCCGGCGGCGCGGCCCGGGACCCGTGGCAGCAGCAGGTGTACGCCGCCGAGCACGCGGCCCTGCCCGATGGCGGCCGTCGCTTCCGGCGCTTCGCGGAGGTGGAGTCCTTCGTGCGCACCGCGCTCGCCGATCCGTGGTGGGCCGCCACGTTCCCCGCGGCGCCGGTCGAGGTCGACGTGCTCCGCCGGAGCCGTGGCGCCACCTTCTCCGCCGCCCACGTCACTGCCGACGGCACCGCCGCGGCGGTCTGGATCAGGGACGGCTCGTGGGACGCCGCCACGGTGGTGCACGAACTGGCCCACGTGGCGGTGGGTCGGGGCCCGGTGCTCGTCCCGTCGGCCCCGCAGCCGCACGGTCCGGAGTTCGTGGCGGCGCTGCTGGCCCTGTGGCGCCACCATCTGGGTGTGCACGCCTACGGCGCCCTGCGCTCCGCCCTCGAGGACCACGGCGTGCCCACCCAGCGGGCCCGGCGCGACGGCGCCGCCGGACGGTAGACCGCCGCCTTCTCCCGGCGTCCCCGCACGGCCAGGCGGCCCGCCCCCACCCACGTGTCGGCCCCTCCGGCGGTGCCCGCCTCGAGCACGGTGGTCGCGGCGGCGAGCACCCCGGTCCGTTCCTCCTTGGCGTGTTCGCACAGGCGGGCGGCGAGGTTCACCACGTCGCCGATCACCGTGTACTCGAACCGCTCGACGGTTCCCACGAAACCCGCCAGCACCTGGCCGGTCGCCACCCCCACGCCGGCGCGGAGCTGTAGCCCGCCGGCCTCCAGCTCACGGGGCAGCGCGGCGGCCGCCCGCAGGGCCCGGGCCGCATGGTCGGGTTGGTGCTGCGGCGCACCGAAGAGGCACAGCGCCGCGTCGCCCTCGAACTTGTTGATCCAACCGCCCTCCCGGTTCACCACGGCCACGACCACCCGGAAGAAGCGATTGAGCATGGCCACCACCTCCTCGGGAGGCCGGCCCTCGGCGAATCGCGTGTAGCCCTGGAGGTCCACGAACAGCACCGTCACCTCGCGGCGGTCGCCGATCGCCGCGTCACCGTCGGCCACCGCGAGGGCGAGGTCGGCGAGGCCGGCCTGGCCCACCTGGCGGGAGAACACCTCACGGAGTTCCTCGCGCTCGCGGATGCCGGCCACCAGGTCGTTCACCCCCTCGGCGAGCCGGCCGAGTTCACCGAGGTCGTCCACCGGCACCGCCACGTCGGTGTCGCCCTGCTCGATGCGCCGCAGGGCGTCGCGCACCCGGTTCAGCGGCCGCGACACCGACACCGCCGCCACCGACATCACCACGCCGCCCGCGGCCGCGCCCACCATCGCCAGCCACGCCAGCCGGGTGGGGTCGAGGGCCACGGGGCTGATGAGGGGGCTGAGGCCGATCGCCACGAGGGGCACGGCGCTGCCGAGCAGCCAGCTGAGCATCAGGCGCGGCCACACGTCGCGACGATCCGCGGGCAGGTCGGCATCCGCGAGGGCGAGCGCGTACAGCGGGCGGAAGTGGCCCTCGAGGAGCAGGTACAGCAGCGTGCAGGTGACCACGCCGGCGAGCGCGATGCCCACCGAGACGCGTTGCACGTCCTCGTTGAGCACGCCGAAGAGCACCGCCGCGCCGAACCACGAGCCGAGGGCGGTGAGCGTCTCGAACCCGGGGAGGCTGAACAGGAAGCGGCGCTGGCGTTCGGTGGGGGCGTGGCCCTCGCGCACCCAGGCCACCGCCCGGCGCAGCATCAGCGCGTTGAGCGGCAGCAGGAGGAGCACGTTGGCCGCGAGGTAGAGGCCGAACACCGCGAGGTTGAGGTCGATCCCGGCGAGCTCGCCCTCGGCGGCCGGGGGGAGGAGGAAGGTGAAGTAGAGCGCCACCACCACCACGCCGAGGCCGTTCGCCACGAGCTGCAGGAGCACCACGCCCCGCACGGTGGAACGGGCGCGCACCACGTCGGGTCCCTCGCGGCGGGGGATGCGGCCCCGCCGTCGCGGTCGGTCGGGTGTGGTCACCGGCCCGGAGCGTACCGGTGCCGTCCACCCCACCCGCCGGTGTTCCGTGGGGCGACGACGTGGCGAACGCCATCCCGCCGCCCCACGGGTGGTGCGCCGGGTCGCCGGTACGGGGGTTCAGTCCTCGGTGGTGACGCCGAGCCCGACGGGGCAGGCCACGCCGGTGCCGCCGAGACCGCAGTATCCGTTCGGGTTCTTCGACAGGTACTGCTGGTGGTAGTCCTCGGCGTAGAAGAACTCGCCGGCGGGGCGGATCTCGGTGGTGATCGCCCCCATGCCGGCCGCGTCGAGCGCGGCCCGGTAGGCGTCGCGGCTCGCCTCGGCGGCCGCGAGCTGCGCGGGGGAGTGGGTGTAGACCGCCGAGCGGTACTGGGTCCCCACGTCGTTGCCCTGGCGCATCCCCTGCGTCGGGTCGTGGGCCTCCCAGAACACCCGCAGGAGCTCCTCGTAGGACACCTGCCGGGGGTCGAACACCACGAGCACGGACTCGGCGTGGCCGGTGCCCCCGGAGCACACCTCGCGGTAGTCGGGGTTCGGGGTGTAGCCGCCCGAGTACCCCACCGCGGTGACGAGCACGCCGGGGGTCTGCCAGAACTTCCGTTCCGCCCCCCAGAAGCAGCCGAGCGCGAACTCGGCCACCTCGCTGCCCTCCGGCCACGGCGGCTGCAGTGACCGCCCGTTCACGTGGTGCGGCTCGTGCACCGGCATGGGCTGGGTCCGCCCGGGCAGGGCCCGATCGGGGTCGACCATCTGGGGAGCGCGTCCGAACAGCATGGGATCAGGGTACGTCCGAGTCCGTGCCCGCCACCCGGCGTCGCCGCCGTGGCCGCGATCGGCACTCAGCGTGGCCCGGGACCGGGCAGAACCTCCCGCATCGTGGACAGGCGCGGCGGCACGGTCCACCCTGTGCTCGTGGCGGACGGCGACGGGGCGGCGAGGGTGCGGTGCGCGGACATCGCCGAGGTGCGGGCGATGCTCCGGCGGCCCGAGGTGACCGCCCGGAAGACGGCCCTGGCCCGGATGGAGTCCTGGAACGGCGTGGCGCTGGGGCCGGAGGTCGCCCGGGCCGTCCTGAGGGCGGCCACCGCGGTGTACCCGTTCGTGAGCGGCGAGCGCCGCGACCCCGGCGAACTCCTCGTGCGGCAGTTGTGGCCGCGACCCTTCGACCTCACCGTCGCGGAGGTCGAGGGTGCGTACCTCGTGGCATCGGACCGTGTGCGGCGCGCACTGCTGCACCTGCTCTCCCTCCGCCGCGACGACGACGGGCTCGACGCCCTCGTGCACCTGCTCTCCGACGACGGTCCGATGGACCTGCTGCCGCTGCCCACGCCCGGGCTCCTCGATCCGATGCTCGACCACCCCGAGGCCCAGCGCCTTGTGCCGCCGCTCACCACGGTCGTGCTCCGGCGGGGCTGGGCCTCCCACGCGTGCGCCGTGCTCGCGTCGCTGGCCGCGTCGGGTCGGCTCGACTCGGCCGTGGCCGACGAGCTCGTCGAGCGTCTCCGGCCCCTGCTGCACGAACTGGTGGACGCGTGCGACCGCCAGATGCGCGACGACGGCGAGGTGGACCGCAGCCGTGCCGACCGGCGCCGACTCGACGGCGTGCTGGGGCTGGCCGCCGCACTCGACGGCCCGGTGTCGGCGAACCTGCTGCTGCGGGCGTTGTCGTCCGCCGACCCCCGTGTGGTGGCCGCGGCGGCGGTCCGGGTGGTGGCCCGCGGCGGAGTGGTGCCCGACGAGCGGCTGGAACTCACCGCCCGTGACCCGGAGGCCCGCTCGCTGCTCCTCGACGGCCTCCATGCGCTGGCCGCCGAGGCCGGACCCGGTGAGGTGCCGTCGGCCCCGCCGGCCATCGCCCGCGGGCCGCTGCGGGCCGAGGCCGACCTGGTGGCGTGGCTCTGCGGCGACGGGGAACTCGGCCGAGCGCCCGACGAGGTGGAGCACCTCGCTGTGGTACGCGACGACTCGGCCACGGTGCCGGCCGACCTGCACGTGTTCCGGTTCCGGCTCCACGCCCCCCACTGGTCGTCGGGCCGGGGCTGGATGGTGGGAGCCGCCGGGCCGTACACGGCCGACGGCGCCGTTCCGCCCGGCTCCGAGCGCTTCGCCCTGTCGCTCTACGACGCCGAGGACGACGCCGGGCTGGGGGAGCACGTGGTGGAGATCCTCCGCGCCCGCGAGCTCTGGTTCGACGACGACGTAGCCTGAACCCCGTGAGCGCGACGCCCTACACCGTCGGGCACCACGAACTCGCCGACGGGATCCATGCGTGGCTCCAGCCCGACGGCGGGTGGGGGTGGTCCAACGCCGGACTCGTGGTGGGCGACGGGGTCTCCCTCCTGGTGGACACGCTCTTCGACGAGCGCCTCACCGCCACCATGCTGGACGGCCTGGCCCCGGTGACCGACACCGCCCCGATCGCGACGCTGGTGAACACCCATGCCAACGGCGACCACTGCTTCGGCAACCGCCTGGTGAGCGGTGCCGAGGTGATCTCGTCGACCGCCACCGCGTCCGAGCTCGCCGACATCCCGCCGTCGCTGCTCCACGCCTTCGTCACCGCGGACCTCGGTGACGAGTTGCTGGAGCGCTACGTGCGCGGGGCGTTCGGGGCCTTCGACTTCGCCGGCATCGAGGTGGCGCCGCCCGACCGCACCTTCGACGGGCACCTTCGGCTGGAGGTGGGTGGCACCGAGGTGGAGCTGTGGGAGCTCGGCCCGGCGCACACCCGGGGCGACGTGGTGGTGCACGTGCCGTCGGCCGCCACCGCCTTCGTGGGTGACCTCGCGTTCATCGGTGGCACACCCCTGGTGTGGGCCGGGCCGCTCTCCAACTGGTGCCGGGCCATCGACCGCATCGTGGGACTCGGTGTCCGGACCGTGGTCCCCGGCCACGGCCCGGTGTGCGGCACGGCGGAACTCCTCGAGGTGCGCGACTACCTCGACTTCGTGGAGCGCGAGGCCACGGAACGGTTCCACGGCGGGATGGAGGCCGCCGAGGCCGCCCGCGACATCGACCTCGGTCCGTGGGCCGGGTGGGGCGAGTCGGAGCGGATCCAGGCGAACGTGGAGGTGGTGTACCGCCACCTCGATCCCGGCCGGGAACCCGCCGATGTGGTCACGCTCTTCTCCCGCATGGCGCACCACGCCGACCGTTGAGCCACCCCGGGGCCGCACCGGGTGGTTCGGGTAGGTTCCGCGGATGCCCGCCACACCCGTGACCGTGCGCACCGACCGGGCCGGCCGGGTGCTGGTGGTCACGATCGACCGTCCCGAGGTGCGCAACGCGGTGGACCGCCCGACCGCCGACGCGCTCGCCGCGGCGTTCCGGTCCTTCGACGACGACGACACGCTCGACGTCGCGGTCCTGACCGGGGCCGACGGCACCTTCTGCTCGGGGGCGGACCTGCACGCCGTGGGCGAGGGCCGGGGCAACCGGGTGAGCGAGGACCCGGCCGACGACGGACCCATGGGACCCACCCGGATGCTGCTGACGAAGCCGGTGATCGCCGCGGTGGAGGGCCACGCCGTGGCCGGCGGCCTCGAGCTGGCGCTGTGGTGCGACCTGCGGGTGGCCGCGGCCGACGCCACCTTCGGCGTGTACTGCCGGCGGTGGGGCGTGCCCCTGGTGGACGGTGGCACCATCCGCCTGCCGCGGCTCATCGGGCAGTCCCACGCCCTCGACCTCATCCTCACCGGCCGCGGGGTGGGGGCGGAGGAGGCGGCCGCGATGGGGCTCGTCAACCGTGTGGTGCCGCCGGGCCGGTCGCTCGACGCGGCCGTGTCGCTCGCCGGGGAGCTGTCGGCGCTCCCGCAGGAGTGCCTGCGATCCGACCGGCGTTCCGTGCACGACCAGTGGTCCCTCGACCTCCCCGCCGCGCTGGCCCGGGAGACGGAGCTGGGCCTCGCCCCGATCCGGTCGGGCGAGACGCTCGCCGGGGCCGCCCGGTTCGTCGCCGGCGAGGGCCGCGGTGGCGCTCCCGCCGGCCCCCGTTGAGCGACGGGGCGGCGGCGGTCAGCGCATGGTGCCGCGACCGCTCACGAGGGGAAGGTCGAGCACCGACAGCAGGCCCGGGGCCGCCTCGCACACGGCGGGGATCGCGTTCACGATCCGCCCGGCCGTCCCGGCGAGCCCGGCGGTGTTGTGGTCGCCGTCGTCGCCCATCATCTGGAGGTCGAGGGTGTAGTTCGGGTTGCCGGTGACGACCACCCGGTAGCCGGAGTGGCCCACCGGCTGGGGCCAGTCGGGTGCGTAGGTGTCGTCGAGCCGGGTGACGTGCTCCAGCACGATCCGCGGTTCGGGGCCGTCGCCGGTGTCCACCATGGCCTGCACCTCGAAGCGGAGCGCGCCGGTGGTGCCGGCCTCCACCACGCCGAAGCCGAGGTCGAGGCGCTCGGGAGCCGGGAGCCGCTCGTGGACCTCGCGCATCTCGACGATCTCGACCCCGAGCCCTGCCGCGATCGCCTCGAGCACGCCGCCCCACGCGAAGCTCAGCACGCCGGGAACGAGCAGCAGCGGCGTGGCGTCGAGCGCCTGGCCGAAGCCCATCGTGCCGAACAGGACCTCGGGCTGGGCGTAGGTGTTGTAGTTGACGATCTCCATCACCCGGACGGACTCGACGTACTCGCAGGTGCCGGTCAGCACGAGCGGCAGCAGGTCGTTCGCGAAGCCCGGATCGATGCCCGAGGTGAACGCGGAGGTGCCGCCGGCGATGCAGGCGTCCTCCAGCGGCCGGCGCATGTCGAGCGCCACGTGGCCCGGGTAGATGAGCGGCACCACCGACGAGCTCACCACGTTCACCCCCGCGGTGAGGATGCGGGCCATGTCGGCGATCGCCTCGGCCGGGCGCAGGTCGGCGGTGGCGGTGTAGCAGACGCAGTCCGGCCGGAGGGCGAGCAGCGCGTCCACGTCGTCGGTCGCCGCCACCCCGAGCGGCTCGATCCCCACGAGCTCGCCCGCGTCACGGCCCACCTTGTCGGCGCTGTGCACCCAGAGCCCGACCAGCTCGAGGTCGGGATGGCCGGCGATCAGCCGGGTGGCGTGCGTTCCGACGTTCCCGGTGCTCCACTGCACCACGCGGTAGGTCATGGTCGTTCCCCCTGGTCGCGGCCCGGCGGGGCGGGCGTCGGCAACCTACTGCCGGTCGACGAACTCGAGGACGCGATCGATGACCTGGTCGAGGTCGGGGGCGTGGCCCCGGGCCCACGCCGGTCCTTCCTTCACGAGCACGAGCTGGAACCGGTCGCCGATGCCCGCAGCGGTGTAGGCGTCGCGGGTCCGGCGGCCCGCGGTGACCGTGGCCCACGGGTCGAGCACCCCGTGCACCGCGATGACCGGGGCGGCCGACGGGGTGACGTACGACGCCACCGACTCCGCGGCCAGACGGTCGGGGCACGGCTCGGCGCATCCCATGTAGACGTCGGCGAGTCCGCCGATCCAGCCGCCGTCGCGGAACTCGTTGAGGTCGCTCACCGGGGCGATCGCGACGCCGGCGCTGATCGAGGAGTCCTGCGCGGCGAGGTCGGGCGGGAGTCCGGTGGGTTCGAGGGGGGCGACACCGTTCGTGGCGGCGAGCATCTCGACGAGGTTCCCGCCCATCGAGTGCCCCGAGGCCACCACCCAGTCGGGGTTCCAGTCCTGGGCCGCGGCGTTGGCCTTCACCCAGCGGACGGCCCGCTTCACGTCCTGCAGGCCGACCGGATACACGTTGGTGCCGTCGTCGTCGGCGAGGCGGTAGTTCACGGCCACGACGTCGTAGCCGGTGTCGAGGAACCGCTGGAGCTGCGCGGGCACGCCCTCGGTCTTGTCGCCCGACACCCCGGCGCCACCGTGGATCCACATCAGCACCGGGTTGGGGCCGGGCACCGGGGACCGCCACACGTCGAGGGTCTGGGAGCCACCGCAGTCCTCGTCGGGCGGCTGCTCGCAGCCCCGCACGGGACCGTAGGCGAGGTTCGTCTCGGGGGCCGGCACCAGGGTGGTGGTGGGCGCGGCGGACTGCGCGGTCCCGCACGCAGCGGAGACCAGGGCGAGCGCGACCGCGACGGCCGGGACGAGGCGGCGTCGGATCGTGCAGCGGGGTGCGGGACCGTCCACCGTGGCAGGTTCACCGCTGTCCGGCGCGGGCGCAAGGCACCCGGCGGCCAAGATGTGCATCGTGACAGACGACCCGACCCCCGTCCCCCCGCCACGGCGCCCCCCGGCGGTGCTGGCGATGCTCGACGGGTTCCTCGACCACACCTTCCCCCCGGACCGCCTGGCGGCCCTCGACGGCGTGTGCGACCTGCTCTCTCCCGAACCGGTGTCGGACTTCTCGACCCCCGAGGCCCGCGACCTGCTCGGTCGGGCCGAGGTGCTGGTGGGCCACTGGGGGTGCCCCACGCTCACGGCGGAGGTCCTCGACCTCGCGCCGAACCTCCGCCTGTTCGCCTACGCCGCCGGCACGGTCAAGTGGCAGGTCACCGACGCGGTGTGGGAGCGGGGGATCGCGGTCACCTCGGCCGCGGCCGCGAACGCCGTGCCGGTCGCGGAGTACACCGTGGCCGCGGTGCTGCTCGCCGGCAAGGGCGTGTGGTCGTTCATCGCCCGCGAGCGCGACCCGGGGGCCCGGGTGCCGCTCGACCACGCGACGATCGGCAACGTCGGCCGGCGCGTCGGCCTCGTGGGTGCGTCGCACGTCGGCCGGCTCGTGATCGAGTACCTGCGACCCCACGCGGTGGAGGTGGCCGTGGCCGACCCGTTCCTGTCGCCGGAGGAGGCCGAGCACCTGGGCGTGGCGCTGATGGACCTCGACGGACTGTGCGGGTGGGCCGAGGTGCTCAGCCTCCACGCGCCGGACGTGGAGGCCACCAAGGGGATGATCGGTGCCGCACAGCTGGCGCTCCTGCCGGACGGCGCCACGCTCGTCAACACGGCCCGCCCCGCGCTCGTGGACTCCGCCGCCCTCCTCGCCGAGCTGTCCTCGGGGCGGCTGTCGGCGGTGCTCGACGTGACCGACGAGGAGCCGTTGCCCCGTGACCATCCGCTGCGGGACCTGCCCAACGTGGTGCTCACCCCGCACGTGGCGGGTGCGATGGGCAACGAGATGGTGCGGCTCGCGGACCTCGCGATCGAGGAGGTGGCCCGGTACGCCCAGGGGCGTCCACCCCGGTACCCGGTGACCCGCGGCGACCTCGACCGCATCGCCTGAGCAGTGCCGGACCACACGGTGGGCGGCGGCGGCGGGGGGTTCCGGGTCGGGCTGTGCACGGTGACCCTGCGCTCCCTCGACCCCGCGGAGGTGGTGCGCCTGGCCGCGTCCGCAGGGGTGGAGGTGCTCGAGTGGGGCGGCGACGTCCACGTCCCGCCGGGTGACACGACGGCGGCGGCCCGGGCCCGGCGGCTGTCCGAGGCGGCGGGTCTGGGCGTGCTGTCCTACGGCTCCTACCTGTTCCTCGACGCCACCACCGCCACCGGCCCGTCCGACGGGATCGACGCCGTGCTCGACACCGCCGTGGAACTCGGTGCCCGCTGGGTGCGGGTGTGGGCGGGCATGGGCGTGGAGCCCG
The DNA here is from genome assembly GCA_903868545.1 of uncultured Actinomycetes bacterium. Taxonomy (GTDB): domain Bacteria; phylum Actinomycetota; class Acidimicrobiia; order Acidimicrobiales; family Microtrichaceae; genus CAIPVR01. The sequence goes on along the minus strand of CAIPVR010000291.1, from coordinate 12,735 downwards.
ACGGCACCGGCGCCGACTGGGAGGCGGTGGCGGCGGCCGGCCGACGGGTGGCGGCGGCGGCCGCGGCCCGGGGCCTGCTGCTGGTGCTCGAGTTCCACGGCGGCACCCCCACCGCCACCGCGGCCGGCACGGTGCGCCTGCTCGACGCCGTCGGCTCGCCGGCCTGCCTGACCGCGTGGCAGCCCCCGTACTGGGACCCGCTCGATGCGGCCCGGGAGTCGACCGACCTGGCGGCCCTGTCACCGAGGCTCGCGCACCTGCACGTGTACGACTGGGACGCCGACGGCACCCGCCACTCCCTCGCACGGACCCGCGGACGGTGGGTGCGGCGGGTGCGGGCCGCCGTGGCCGCGGGCGGGGCCGTCCCGGCGGGAGTGCCGCGGGGCGCGCTGGTCGAGTTCCTCCCCGGTGACGACCCGGCCGCGCTGGCCGGTGAGGTGACGGTGCTGCGGGACGTGCTCGGCGTGGCGGGGGCGCACGCCACGGGGTAGGGGTCGCAGCCCGCCGGTGCTCGTGGCGGGTCAGGGGGTGCGGCGGGCGAGGGCGTCCTCGAACACCGCGAGGGTCCGGGCCGCGATCTGGTCCCAGGTCAGTTCGTCGCGACGCAGGAGGAGTGCCCGCCGGGTCCGTTCCAGGTGTTCGTCGTGGAGTGCGTCGAGCGCGGCGGCCACCTCGTCGGGGTGGTCGCCCACCACCAGTGCGGCGTCACCGAGCACCTCGGCCAGGTAGTCCCAGGTGCTGCACAGCGCGGGCAGGCCGGTGCCGATGGCGTCGAACACGGTGCCGGTGGCGGCCATGTCGCCCCGCGGGTCGAAGGGCAGGGCGAGCGCGTCGCACGCGGCCAGCCGCAGCGCGTAGGTGGCCTCGTCGACCATCACGTACGGCTCGGCCACCGCGATGCGCGGGTCGTCGGGCACCGCCGCCACCTCCTCGCCGAGCAGCGACCAGCACACCACCTGCAGGTCGTGGCGCGACGACCCGGCGACGGCCCGGAGGAATCCCGCGACGTCCTTGTCCACCCGCGGCGCCCCCACGAGCCCGATGCGCAGGCCGCACGGTTGGAGTCCGAGCGCCGCCTCAGCGGCCGCCCTCGACGGCACGTGCCCCGCCCACAGACCTCCGAAGTGCCCGTGGGGGATGACCACGTGACGGGTGTCCGCGCCACCGGGCCCGTAGCGGGCGAGGAACCGGTCCCGGCCGACGTGCGAGTGGTGGATCACGGCCGCGGCGGCGTCGTTCCACCAGCGGTAGATGGGGTCGTACACGTCGGGCCGACGGTCGTGCGGGGTGAGGTTGTGGGCGGTCCACACCACCGGGACGTCGCGGTCGGCGAGGTCGTCGATCACCGCCCGGTGGGCCTCCGCGTCGTCGAAGGCCACCCACTCGGGCCAGTGCAGGTGGAACAGGTCCACCGCCGACGGGTCCACGGACGTGTCGCCGTGGGGGCCCCACGGCGACGGCCGGTCCCACACGTGGTCGGCGAGCGGTCCGTAGAGGCTCCGGTGGTAGTGGTGGCCGTGGGCGCTGGAGGCCACCCGCAGCTTCGCCTCGACGGTGACGGTCACGGTGTGACGGGCCACCGGGTCCACGTCGAGCTGGTGGACCTGCGACGCAGTGGACCAGAACGAACGCCACTCGGCCATGCCGTCCACCAGCACCCGGTCCGTGGTGGCGGTGGCCCCCCGTACCCGCCACTGCACCCGCAGCGGCCGGTCGGCCCGCTCGGGCACCAGGTAGGTGAGGCCCCGTGGCGGGTGGTCGGCCGCGGGTGCGAGGTCCAGGTCCCAGCGGACCTCCAGGCCGCGGGCGGTGGCGGTCCAGGTGCCGGTCACGGTGCCGGGCACGTCGGCGTCCGCGGGTCGGGGGTCGAGCTCGGCGCCCGACCGCAGGCCGTCCCAGGTGGCGGTCACGGCCCCGGTGGAGTGATGCACCGAGTCCGGACGACCCGACGGGACCATCCGCCGGTCACCGACCCAGGCCGTCGGCACCCAGCAGGCGAGCTCGGAGTCGACGGGCACCTCGAAGCGACCCGGTGCCCGCGGCGCGGCCAGGTAGTCCGACCGGGTGGCCCCCACGAACGGAACCACCGTGGCGCCCCCGGGTCCGCGGTGCGCCCACACGCCGGCCGTGCCGTCGGCCTCGAACGTGACGAGGCGGTCGAGCGGCGTGTCGAGTTCGTGGTCGGCCGCCGGGGCGGGACCACCGTCGGGCACGCGGTCGAGTTCGTTGGCGGCCCAGGCGAGCTTTCCGAGCACGTCGAGGGTGAGCTGGAGACGCCGGAACGGGCCGCGGTACTGGTAGGGCGACCGGTGGCGGTGGGCGTCGACCACCCCGTCGGTGAACCACGACGGCAGCCCGCCGGCGGCACGGATCCCGCGGGCGAGCCAGCGCCCGGGGTCGTCGCCCACGCCCCGGGCGAGCGCCGCGGCGGCGAGTTCGACGGTGAGCGCCGCCCCGAGGATCCCGGTGGAACGGCCCCACGACACGGCGGTGCCGTCGTCGGCGAGCGTGGCCTCCACGAGGTCGACCGCGGTGGCGAACCCCTCCGACCACAGTGGCTCGAGCTGGTCGGCCAGCGTCTCGGTGAACAGCCACACGTCGGCGGTGTAGATGTCGTAGCGGCCCACGCCGTGGTTGGAGTCGTCGAGGAACCGGGCGGGGTTCGCAGCCAGCACGGCGCGGGCCCGGGCGACGAGGTCGTCCACCACGCCCGACCCGACGGGGAGGCCCAGCGCGGACCGGGCCGCCTCGCAGCGCGCCAGCACCGAGGCGTAGTTGAGCGGGAGGATCGCCTCGTCGAGGAGTGGGATCCACTCGGAGGTGTCGCAGGCCTCCGCCACCCCCGCCCGCTCCTCGTCGGTGAGCGGGTCGAGCAGTTCGTTGTGATCCCAGGTGCCGAACCGTGCCACGGTCTCGGCCACCCGGTAGGAGAAGAAGGTGTGGGTGCGGCGGCCGTCGATGCGGCGAAGCACGGTGCGCAGCGCCCGGGGCAGCGGTTCGCCGGCGAGTTCCCGCACGCCGCCGTCGTGGAGGTGGCCGAGGGTGAAGGCCAGGTCGGCGGCCACGTCGGGCTCCACCGGGTGGCCGCCCCAGGTGCGGGGGAGGACGAACCCGGGCGCGTGGTGGTGGACGAGGTCGCCGACGGCGTCCACGACGAGGCCCCGGAGCGATGCCGCCAGTTCGGCGGCGCTCCGGGGCCGGTCGTCGTGGTTCACGTTGCGGTGGCCGACGGGCTCAGGCGAGCGCCTTGGCCTTGATGGCGTCGAACTCCTGCTGGCTGATCGTGCCGGCGTCGAGCAACTGCTTGGCCTGCGCGATCTGCTCCGCCGGGTTGCCGGAGGAGCCGGCGACGTCCTGCACGTACTGGTTGAACTGCTTCTGGGCCGCGGCCTGGGCGGCCATGGAGCGCTCGGCCATGCCGCCGCCGCGGACGATCAGGTAGATCAACACGCCGAGGAACGGGGCGATGATGAAGAACAGCACCCAGAAGAACTTCGCCCAGCCGCTGGTGTCGTGGTCCCGGAACAGGTCGCCGAGGACGCTGAACAGGATCATGAAGTAGATGACGGCGAAGAAGATGGCGATGGTGGTCCAGAGCAGGTCGCCCAGGGAGATGTCGGCGAGGAGCATGGCGGAGTCCTTCTGTCGGTGGATGTGGTGGTGATCTGGCTGGTCGACGCGCCTCGGACGCGGGCGCTGGAGGTGCCGGCGCTTCCGGCGGTTCCGGCATCCCGTCCCGGGCACGTCGTGCCCGCGACCGTAGTGGGGTCGGGCGGCTCCACCGCGGCTCCATCGGGCGCGCCGTCCGAAATGCCGCGCGGGGCGGGGCATCGGGTGTAGGCAGTTGTCCGTGCACCGATCCGGGTGCCCGCCGGAGGAGGTATCCGTGCCCGACCTGCAGCGACCGCCCTTCCTCGACCGAGCCGCGGAGGAGGTGGACCGGCTCACCCGGGAGGTGCGTGACGGCGCCCGCTCCGCCGAGGAGGTGATGGGGGAGTACTGGGAGAACCTCCAGCGCCTCGTCGACGAGCTTCTCGGCTGGGTCTCGGACGAGGTCGACCGAGTGGGCCGCCAGGCGGAGGACCAGCGCCGGCGTGTGGAGGCCCGCGTGCAGGAGATGGCCGACGCGGCCGCTGCTCCGGTGAAGGGTGCGGTGCGCCGGGCCGGCGGCGCGGTGGGTCGTGCGACCGATGCCGTGTCGGGAGCGGCTGCATCCGTCGGGGGCAAGACGGCCCCGGCGAAGAAGAAGTCGCCGGCGAAGAAGAAGTCGCCGGCGAAGAAGAAGTCGCCGGCGAAGAAGAAGGCTCCGGCGAAGAAGAAGGCTCCGGCGAAGAAGAAGGCTCCGGCGAAGAAGAAGGCTCCGGCCAAGAAGAAGTCGCCGGCCAAGAAGAAGTCGCCGGCCACGACGACGTCCGCGGCCAAGTAGGCGGCCACGGTCAGGTGATCGCCCGTCGGACCGTCCCCGCGGACGGCGCCGAGCCGGCCTTCGAGCTCGTCCAGCTCGGTTCCGCCGGGATGACCGTGGTGGTGTCGGGTTTGGGCGCGGCGATCTTCTCCGTGGAGGTGCCCGACGCCGCAGGACGTCCGGGAGAGGTGCACCTCCACCTCCCGGAGGCGGCCGACCACCGGACCCGGGCCCGGAACCCCCACCTCGGTGCCACCGTGGGTCGCTACGCGAACCGCATCGCCGGAGCGTCGTTCCCGCTCGACGGGCGCACTGTCGCGCTGGTGGCCAACGACGGACCGAACACCCTCCACGGGGGCCCCGACGGCTTCGACCGCCGGGTGTGGGACGTGCGCGACGCCGACGACGGGGTGGACGGTGGGGCGGTGACCTTCGAGCTGGAGAGCCCCGACGGCGACCAGGGCTTCCCGGGTCGGATCCGTGCGTCGGCCACCTACGAGCTGTCGGGCGACGAGGTCACCGTCACCTACACCGCCACCGCCGACGAGCCGACGGTCGTGAACCTCGCCAACCACGGTTACTGGAACCTCGACGGGCTCGGACCCGACGGCTGGGGCCCGGTCCACCGCCACGAACTCGCGCTCTCGTGCTCGACCGTGCTCCCGGTGGACCCCGCCGGGATCCCCACCGGCGGACCCGAGCCCGTCGACGGCACGCCGTTCGACCTGCGGCGACCCACGCCGCTCGGCCCGGCCATGGCTGCCGCCGGCGGGGGCTTCGACCACTGCTTCGGGGTGGACGGTGCCACCGGCGAGGTGCGGCCGGTGGCGACCCTGCGCTCGCCCGCCACCGGTCGGTGGATGACGGTGCACTCCGACCGGGTGGGGGTGCAGCTCTACACGGGCAACGGCCTCGGTGAGCCCTTCGCCCCGCACACCGCGGTGTGCCTCGAGACCCAGTCGTTCCCCGACACCCCCAACGGCCCGTCGGCGGGTTCGGTCCGCCTCGCGCCCGGGCAGCGCTACGAGAGCGTCACCGTCCTGCGATTCGGGGTGGGCGACCCGCCCCCGTCCTGAGCCTCCGGACCCACCCCCGGCTTTGTGTCGCGCTCAGGTATCGATTACCTCTCGAGCGCGACACAGAGCCGGGGGGGGGTCAGCCGTCGGCGCGCATGGAGCGCGTCACGCAGGGCGACTCGGTGCCGGCCGACAGGTTCGCTGCCGTGTTCACCAGCCCCACGTGGGAGAACGCCTGCGGGAAGTTGCCGAGCATCCGGCCTGCCACCGGGTCGTACTCCTCGCTGAGCAGGCCCACGTCGTTGCGCAGGCCGCGCAGCCGCTCGAAGAGGTCGGTCGCCTCGTCGGTGCGGCCCATGAGCGCAAGGTTGTCGGCGAGCCAGAACGTGGTCATGAGGAACGCGCCCTCCTGGCCGGGCAGGCCGTCCACGTCGTCGTCGCCGTCGCCGTCGATCTCGTAGCGGCGGACGAACCCGTCGGTCACGAGCGTGCGCCGGATGGCGTCGACCGTGCCCACGATGCGGGGGTCGTCGGCGGGGAGGAAGCCGACGATCGCCAGCATGAGGAGCGACGCGTCGAGGTTCTTCGACCCGTAGTACTGGGTGAACGAGTTGAGGGCGGGGTCGAAACCCTTCTCGCACACCTGGGCGTGCACCTCGTCGCGCAGGCGGCGCCACCGTTGCACCCGTTCGCCGTCGGAGCGGCCGTTCGCCTCCGCGAGGCGCACGGCGCGGTCGAAGGCCACCCATGCCATCACCTTCGAGTGGGTGAAGTGGCGCCGCGGCCCGCGCACCTCCCAGATCCCGTCGTCGGGCTCCTCCCACACGCGTTCGAGGTGCTCCATGAGGGCGACGATCACCTCGCCGCCGTAGCCGGCCTGGCCGGGGAGCGCGTTGCGCGTGGCGGTGAACGCGGCGTCCATCACCTCGCCGAACACGTCGAGCTGGAACTGTGTGGAGGCCTCGTTGCCGATGCGCACCGGCGCGGAACCCTCGTAGCCGGGCAGCCAGTCGAGCTCGAGCTCGGTGAGGCGCCGCTCGCCGCCCACGCCGTACATGATCTGGAACTCGCCGGGACTGCCGGCCACCGCGCGACGGAGCCACTGCGACCAGTCGGTGGCCTCCTCCACGTAGCCGGAGACGAGCAGCGCCTGCAGCGTCAATGTGGCGTCGCGCAGCCACGAGTAGCGGTAGTCCCAGTTGCGCACCCCGCCGATCGACTCCGGTAGCGAGGTGGTGGCCGCCGCGCACACGGCGCCGGTGGGGCCGTAGGTGAGCGCCTTGAGCGTGATGAGCGACCGCACCACGTCGTCTCGCCACTCGCCCTCGTAGCGGCACTGTCCCACCCAGCGGTGCCACCAGCGGCGGGTGCGGTGCAGGGCGGCCAGCGAGTCGAGCGGGAGTGGCGCATGGTCGGCGGAGGGGAACCAGGTGAGTGAGAAGGCGAGCCGGGTGCCCTCGTGCACCTCGAACGACGCCACCGTGGTGTGGTCGAGGCCCTCGAGGCGGACGGGGGAGTGGAACCGCAGGCCGTCGGGTCCGGCCACCATCACGAGCCCGTCGCCGGTGGCCCGAACCCACGGGGTGATCGAGCCGTAGTCGAAGCGGACCACCAGCTCCATGTCGAGGCGGACGTTGCCGGAGCGGCCCTCCACGATGCGGTGGATGGTGGGGTTCGCGGCCTCCGGCGGCATGAAGTCGAGGACCGCCACCTCGCCGTCGGCGGTTCGGAACACGGTCTCAAGTACGAGGGTGTCGTCCTCGTAGCGTCGGGTGACCGAGTGCTCCGCGTCGGGGGTGATCAGCCACCGGCCGTGTTCGGAGGAGCCGAGCAGCGCGGCGAGCGCGGCGCCGGAGTCGATGCGTGGCGCGCACCACCAGTCGATCGAGCCGCTGCGGTCCACCAGCGCCACGGTGTTGGTGTCGCCGATGACCGCGTAGTCCTCGATGCGTCCGGCCACGGGCGTTCAGTCCTCGTCGTCGGGGTCGATGATCATCCGTGACGGTCGGTCGTGGGACATGAACGACCACGACCAGTTGACCATCGCAGCCATGCGCGAGTCGCCGCCGGTGAGCAGCGCCAGGTGCACGGCGCCCCACAGCGCGAAGGCGGCCCGGCCGGTGAGGTGCAGGTCGGGCGGCATGTGCGCCACGGCGGCCCGGCGGCCGATGGTGGCCATCGTCCCCTTGTCCACGTAGTGGAACGGTTCGGGCACCTTGTGCTTCCGCGTCAGCCGGTCGATCGTGCGCCCGATGTGCTCGCCGGCCTGGAGGGCCACCGAGCCGAGCTGGGGGAGGGCGGTGTCGCTGCCGGGGGCGTCGGGGATCCAGGCCAGGTCGCCGGCCACGAAGACCTCGGGGTGATCGGCGAGACGCAGGTGCTCGTCCACCGGCACCCGACCGTGGCGGAGCTCGTCGGTGAGGGCGGCGGCGAGCGGGGAGGGCCGGAGGCCGGCGCCCCACACCGTGGTGTCGGCCCGCAGCACCTCGCCGGTCCCGAGGGTGACGCCGTCGGGGGCGATGGCCGCGACCTTCTCCCCGAGGCGTACCGTCACCCCGCGCTCCTCGAGGGCGTCCTTCGTGTAGGCGCTGAGGCCCTCGTCGAACATGGGGAGCAGGCGGGTGCCGTGGTCCACGAGGGTGATGGTGAGCCCCGACAGGTCGAGGTCGGGGTAGTCGCCGGGGAAGACCCGCAGCAGGAGTTCCGACATCGCCCCGGCGGTCTCCACGCCGGTGGGGCCGCCGCCCACGATGACCACGTCGAGGGAACCCGGCTCCACCCGGTCGGGGTGGCGGGCGGCCTCCTCGAAGCGGCGCAGCACGTGGGTCTTGAGCCGCACGGCGTCGTTCAGCGTGTAGAGGGGGAAGGCGTGCTCGGCGGCGCCGTCCACGCCGAAGAAGTTCACTCGGGCCCCCAGGCCCACCACGAGGTGGTCGTAGGTGAGCGGGTCGCGGTCGGCGAAGGTGACGGTGCGCGCGTCGAGGTCGATGCCGTCCACGGTGGCCTGCACGAAGTTCAGGTTGTCCTGGTGGTGCACCAGCGAGCGGACCGGGTGGCCCACCGTCGGTGGGTCGAGGACGTCGGTGGCCACCTGGTAGAGGAGCGGCTGGAACGTGTGGTAGTCGTGCCGGTCCACGAGCAGCACGTCCACCGGTGCCTTGCGGAGCTTCCGGGCCGCGCCCAGCCCGGCGAAGCCGGCGCCGAGGAGGAGCACACGGGGCCGTTCCGACATGGGCCTCACGCTACCGGTGCGGCACCCGGCCCCGGTGGGGTGCCCGCGGTTAGCGTCGGCGCATGCACACCTGGACCCAGGCCGACATGCCCGACCAGACCGGCCGCGTGGCGGTGGTGACGGGCGCCAACGGTGGCCTCGGCCTCGAGACCGCCCGGGCGCTGGCCGCGAAGGGCGCCCACGTGGTGATGGCCGCCCGCGACCAGGAGAAGGCGGCCGCCGCGGAGGCCGACATCCGCAGCGGGTGCGTGGGTGCCTCGCTGGAGGTGGTGCCGCTCGACCTCGGTGACCTCACCTCGGTGCGTGCGGCGGCGGGAACCATCGCCGCGGCGCACGACCGGATCGACCTGCTCGTGAACAACGCCGGGCTGATGGCCATGCCGGAGCGGCGCACCGCCGACGGTTTCGAGATGCAGTTCGGCGTGAACCACCTCGGGCACTGGGCGTTCACGGCGCTGCTGCTCGAGCCCGTGCTGCGGGCCGGGCGGTCCCGGGTGGTGACCGTCACGAGCATCGCCCACCACCAGGGCCGCCAGCTCGATCCCGACAACCCGCACCTCCACGGGAACTACGCGCCGTGGAAGGCGTACGGCCAGGCCAAGCTCGCGAACTTCCACTTCGGCCTCGGTCTCGACCGCCACTTCCGGGCCGCCGGGGTGGAGGCGGCCAGCCTGATCGCGCACCCGGGCCTGTCGAACACCGACCTGCAGGCGCGCACGGTGCGGGAGGGTGGCGGCGGGCCCACCGCACCGTTCTGGGAGACGATGGCGGCCCGTACCGGGATGTCGGCGTCGGTGGGCGCACGGCCCCAGCTCCGGGCCGCCACCGACCCGTCGGCGGCCGGCGGCGAGTTCTACGGGCCGCGGTTCTTCTCGTGGGGGCCGGCGGTGAAGCTGCCGGTGCTGCGGCGCTGGGACCTCGACTCCGGCATCGAGCGGCTGTGGGCCGTGTCCGAGCGGGAGACCGGCATCGTGCTCGACACCCCGAGGGCCGCGGTGGAGGCCGGCGTCGCCTGAGCGCAATGTGACCACATGGCGGTGATAATGTGGTCACATGGTCGTGGGTGTCCGTGAGCTCAAGTCACACCTGTCGGAGTACCTGGGGCGGGTCCGTGCCGGTGAGTCCCTCGTGGTCACCGATCGGGGCCGCCCGGTCGCCCGTCTGGTCCCGTACGGCGCCGATTCGGCACTCGACCGCGGGATCGAGGAGGGCTGGGTGGAGCCGCCGCGGCGTCATGGTGGACTCCCGCCGGTGGCACGCCGCGCCTCCTCGGAGCGCTCGGTCCTCGACGTGCTCACCGAGGATCGTGGATGACGCTGTACGTCGACTCGAGCGCCCTCCTGAAGCGTTACCTCGACGAGCACGACTCGGAGCTGTCGGAGCAGCTCCTCGCTGCGGATCCCGTCCTGGTGACGTCGCGTCTGACCGAGGTGGAGGTGCGCCGCAACCTGGCCCGCCATCTCGACGGCGACGACGTGGACCGGGCGCGGCACCAGCTGTCGGTCGACCTCGATGCGATGGCACTGGTCGGGCTCGACGCCGCGACGGCGGGCGAGGCGGCGCGTGTCGCGGAGTCCACCGGTTGCCGGTCACTCGACGCCCTCCACATCGGTTCGGCGCTGCGCGCAGGGCCCGCGACGGTGTTCTGCACGTTCGACGTCCGGCAGGCCCGGGCCGCCAGGGAGGTCGGCCTCGTCGTGGTGGGTTCCTGAGCGTCGTTGCCTGTTCATGTCGCCGTCGTCGCGGCGGGCGTTAGGTTGCCGGCGTGCGGATCCTGGTGACCAACGACGACGGCATCGAGTCGGAGGGCATCCACGTGCTCGCCCGGGCCGTGGCCTCCGCCGGCCACGAGGTGGTGGTGGTGGCGCCCTCCACCAACTGGAGCGGCGCCGGGGCCGCCCTCGGCGACCTGCGGCCCGACGAACCGCTCGCGGTGCGGCGGGTCGAGATCCCCGACGCGCCGGAGTTGGAGGCGTGGGCGCTCGACGGCCCGCCCGCGTTGTGCGTCGTGGGTGGTCGGCTGGGTGCCTTCGGTGGCACCCCTGAGCTCATCGTGTCGGGGATCAACGCCGGACTGAACACCGGCCGGTCGATCCTGCACTCGGGGACGGTCGGCGCCGTGCTGGCCGGGCAGAACTTCGGGATCAGCGGTCTGGCGGTGTCGGTCGAGTCGGGCGACACCTGGCGGTGGGACACGGCCGCCGCGCTGACCCTCGAGGTACTGCCCCGGGTGATCGAGGGGCCGCCGCGGACGGCGCTCAACCTGAACGTGCCGGCCCTCGACCGGTCGGAGGTGCGTGGCATCCGCTGGGCGAGGATCTCGCCGCTCGGCGCGGTGCGGGCCCGGCTCGGCGACCGCGACGGCGACCGGTGGCAGTTCCGACTCGAACCCACCGGCTACGACCCGCCGGAGGACACCGACCAGGGCGCGGTGGAACGCGGCTGGGCCGCACTCACCACACTGGTCGGGATCGTGGAGGCATGGCCGGAACCGATCACTGGTGCGGCCGAGGCGTCGGGCTACGAGGTCCGCCTCGAGCCCGGTGCCGAGCTCCACGAGGTCCACACGGTGCCCGACGCCACCGACCACCGGCTCCTCCGGCGGCCCGAACTGGGCCTGGCCCCCGACGACGTGTCCTGACCGCCCTCGGGCCTCCGGTCAGGGGGTGAGGAACCGGCAGCGGGGGCCCTCCGAGCGGGCGAGCCGGTGGTCCAGCGTGGCGAGTGGCGCGTCGAGGAGCTCCGCCACCGCGACGTACCACGCGTCGTACGCAGTCAGGTTGTGACGGAGGGTCCATGCCCGCTCGGCCACGACCCGGTACGGCACCAACTCGATCGTCATGGCGAGCAGGTCGGCGTGCGCGAGCGTGGCCGTGTCCTCCGAGATCTGCCCGGCGGCTGCCCGTCGCCGCAGCACGTTGGCCACCTCGGACGGTAGGAGGTGGGGTGCTGCGAGGTGCTCGGCGACTGCCAGTTCACGGGCCCAGGTGCCGAGCGGTGAGGGATCGATGAGCGCCGCGAAGATCGTCGAGGCGTCGAGGACGAGTGTCACCGACGGTCGGCGTGCAGGTCGTCGAGGATCTGCCGGGCCGTGACCCGCGTGCCGGTCCGCCCCACCCGCTCCGTGATGCGCCGGACGACTTCTTCCATCGTCGGTCGCTCGGCCACCTCGATCAGGTGCAGTCGGAGGTACTCCTGCAGTGAGCGCCCTGAGCGCGCTGCCCGGGCGGCGAGTTCGTCACGGACCTCGTCGGGTACGTCCCGGATGGTGATCGCCGCCATGCATGCAGAATAGCAGCGTTGATGCTGGATCAGCAGCGCGTGTCGCCGGGTACGAGCGGCTTCGACATCACGGCGAAGCGGAGGTCGGTCCTGCGGGGGATGCCGAACCGCTCGTCGCCATAAGGGAACGGGTGGTGCCGGCCGGTGGGCGTGTAGCCGCGCCGGCGGTACCAGGCGATGAGCTCGTGGCGCCGGTCGATCACCCACAGGTCGAGCACCGCCGCACCGGCCGTTGACGCGAAGCGCTCGGCGGCCGCCAGGAGCGCCGAGCCCACGCCGCGGGACTGCCGCTGCGGTGAGACGGCGAACATGCCGAAGTGCGCATGTGCGGGCCCGTCACCCGGTGCGCGCACCTCGCAACATCCGAGGAGGGGGACGTCCGGATCGCCGGCGTCGAGCGCCAGCAGCACCGTGGTGTCGGGTGCGCCGATCGCTGCGTGCACCAGCTCCCGGTCGACCCGCGAACCGTCGAGCAGGTCCGCCTCGGTGGTCCAACCGGCCCGGCTCGCCTCACCCCGGTAGGCGGACTGCACGAGGTCGACGATCCGGTCGACGTCGTCGGTGCCGGCGGGCACGATGCGGAGGGCGGAGGTCACCGCCGCACGGTAGCGAGGGCCGGCCGCTGCTCCCGGAGGCGCCGCGCTTTGCCAGCGGGCCGCGGCGGGCCTAGTGTGACCGTCACGCCGCGGGGTGGAGCAGTTCGGTAGCTCGTCGGGCTCATAACCCGAAGGTCGCGGGTTCAAATCCCGCCCCCGCCACCATCTGAATCCGATAATCACGCCGAACGCCCCGGGAAACCG
>CAIPVR010000290.1 GCA_903868545.1 uncultured Actinomycetes bacterium | reverse complement strand
GGGAGCGGCAACGTCGGCGGGGCGGGTACCGCCGGCGCCGCCATCGCCCGCACCCCGGCCAACACTGCGCCCACCGCGTCGGCGACGGCCACGCCCTCCTCGGGCAAGACCCCGCTGACCGTGGTCTTCTCCTCGGCGGCGTCGTCGGACCCCGACGGGTCGATCGTGTCCCGCGAGTGGAACTTCGGCGACGGCTCGCCGGTCGACAGCTCGGTGGCGCCGAGCCACACCTACTCCTCGGCCGGGTCCTACACGGCCACGCTCACCGTGACCGACGACGAGGGGGCCACCAGTTCCACCACCCGGACCATCACGGTGGTCGACAACGTGGCGCCCACCGCGGTGGCCAACGCCACGCCGAACGCCGGCAAGGCGCCGCTCGGGGTGAACTTCTCCTCGGCGGGCTCGGTGGACGCCGACGGCACCATCGCCGCCTACGCGTGGAGCTTCGGTGACGGCGGCACCTCGACCTCCGCGAACCCGACCTACACGTATGCGGCGCAGGGCACCTACACGGCCACCCTCACCGTCACCGACGACAACGGCGCCATCGGGACCGCGACGGTGACCGTGACGGTCAACCCGCAGAACGTGGCGCCCACGGCGGTCGCCTCGGCCACCCCGAGCTCGGGGGTGACCGTGGGTGACAGCGTGTCGCTGAGTTCGGCGGGATCCGGGGACACCGACGGCACCGTCGCCGCCTACCTCTGGAACTTCGGTGACGGCACCACGTCGACCTCGGCGAACCCCACGACGTCCTGGAGCACGGCCGGCACCTACGTGGTGACCCTCACGGTGACCGACGACGACGGGGCGACGGCCACCACGACGGTCACCGTGGAGGTGGCGGCCAACGCCGGGCCCACGGCCGTGGCGGGCGCCGACGTGACCGACGGCCCGGCGCCGTTGGCGGTGAACTTCTCGTCGGCCGGCTCCACCGATCCCGACGGCACCGTCGCCGCCTACGCCTGGGACTTCGGCGACGGCGGCACCTCCACCTCGGAGAACCCGTCGCACACCTTCAACGACCCGGGCACCTACACGGTGACCCTCACGGTCACGGACAACGACGGTGCCACCGGCACCTCCACGTTGGTGGTGACGGTGTCATGAGTCGGCGGGACGAGCACGGTGGATCGGGTGAAGGGATCGGGTCGATGACCGGACGCAACCGGACGGGCAACCGGAAGGGGACACAGATGGGTGCAACACAGGCACGTCGGGGGCGGGTCCCCGGTGGCAACACGGCCCGCAAGGTGGGTGTCGCCGCCCTCGTGACGGCGCTCCTGGCCGCGCTGGGCATGGTGGTGCCACCGATCCTGGGCGTCGGCGCCCAGAAGGTGGGCAACCCCGGCAACGTCAACTTCAAGATCGCCGGCGGCAACATCGCGCTCGGCAGTCAGTCGTTCGACCTGGAGCCGAGTGCCACCACCGAGTGCAACGACGCCAAGAACAACGACGGCAAGGAAGGTGACCCGGCGGAGAACGTCCAGGACCTGCTCGTGGACTTCCCCGCCGACCCCCAGTGCACCAGCCTGGACGACAACTCCGAGGTGCAGTCCGGGTTCCAGCCGAAGCAGGACACCGTGATCTCCGGCACGGTCACCGGCGCCGGCGCCGTGAGCGTGCCCCAGTCCGGCATCTTCTTCCCGCCGATCTACCAGTACCAGTCCGGCGCAGTGCTCACCGTGCAGGTGCAGCCCACGGCGGCGGGCACCGGCAACATCAATCCGCTCACCGGGGCCGCGGCGCTCACCATCTCGCTGCGCATCAGCATCACCGGCTCGCCCCAGGGCGTGTCGCTCGGTTCGGGCTGTGGCGTGGGTCCCTTCACCCTCGCGATGACCACCGGCACCACGAACCCGCCGGCGCCGAACACGCCGATCACCGGCGTGCCCTACGACGAGACCACCGGCCGCGGCACCGTGGTGAACAACTCGTTCTCCGTGCCCGGCGCGTCCGGTTGCGGTCCCCTCGGCCTCGCCAACAGCCAGTTGAACACCGGCCTCGGCGTGCCCGCCGCCGCCGGGACCAACACCGCGATCCTGGTGCTCGAGTCGACGCCCAAGATCCAGAAGGGTGTGCGGGCATCCAACGTGCCCAGCGCCCTCAGCGGGTCGGCCCCGTTGACGGTGAACTTCAACGGCACCGCCTCCACCGCGGTGAAGGCGCCGATCAGCTACGCCTGGGACTTCGGCAACGGCCAGACCGCCACGGGGGCCACCGGCTCCACCGTGTACAGCACGCCGGGCACCTACACGGCCACCCTCACCGTGACCGACGGCGACGGTGACACCGACACCCAGACCCGGACGATCACGGTCACCGAACCGCCGAACGTGCTGCCCACGGCGGCCATCGCGGCCTCCGGCACCTCCGGCATCACGCCCTACGCGGTGACCTTCTCCGGTGCCGGCTCGGTGGACCCCGACGGCACCATCGCCTCCTACGCCTGGGACTTCGGCAACGGCCAGACGGCCACCGGGGTGAGCCCGTCGGCGGTGACCTACACCACGCCGGGCACCTACACGGCCACGCTGACCGTCACCGACAACCGCGGCGGCATCGGCACGGCCACGCAGACCGTCACCGTGCTGCCGGTGCCGAACGTGCTCCCGGTGGCCTCGGCCAAGGTGGTGAGCATCGCCGGGACGATCCCGCTGACGGTGAACCTCTCCGGTGCCGACTCGGTGGACCCCGACGGCACGATCGTGAGCTACGCCTGGGACTTCGGCAACGGCCAGACCGGCTCGGGCGTCACCACGCAGGCCGTCTACGACGCCGCCGGCACCTACGTCGCCACGCTGACCGTGACCGACAACTCCGGCGGCACTGCCACCTCCAGCGTCAACATCGATGTGTCGGCGGATCCGAACATCGCCCCGTCGGCCGACCTGCAGGCCAGCACCACGAGCGGCACGGCGCCGCTGTCGGTGAGCCTCGACGGCTCCGGGTCGGTGGACCTCGACGGCACCATCGCCTCCTACGCCTGGAACTTCGGCAACGGCCAGAACGGCAGCGGGCCCACCCCGTCGGTGACCTACACGCTGCCCGGCACCTACACGGTGACGCTGGTGGTGACCGACAACCGGGGTGCCACCGGCACCGCCACCCGCCAGATCGTGGTGAGCCGTCCGCCGAACCAGTCGCCGGTGGCCAACGCCTCCGCCACCCCGGCGAGCGGCGTGGCACCGCTGCTGGTGCAGCTGTCGAGCGCCGGGTCCTCCGACACCGACGGTGCGATCACCGGCTACGCCTGGAACTTCGGCAACGGGGTCACCTCCACGAGTCCGAACCCGAGCGCGGTCTACAGCACGGCCGGCACCTACACGGTGCTGCTCACCGTGACCGACAACGACGGCGCCACCGCCGTGAAGTCGCTCACCGTGACGGTCGCCCCGCCGAACCAGCCCCCGGTGCCCAGCATCGCGGCCAGCTCGGTGACCGGCGCGGCGCCGCTGTCGGTGAGCGTCAACGGCGCCGGGTCGAGCGACCCCGACGGCTCGATCGTGAGCTACGCCTGGGACTTCGGCAACGGCCAGACGGCCACCGGGCCCCTGGCCTCCACCACCTACACGGCCCAGGGCAGCTACCAGATCCGCCTCACCGTGACCGACAACCGCGGAACGTCCCGCACCGCCATCACCACCGTGGTGGCCGGGCCGCCCAACGTGCGTCCGGTGGCCGCGATCACCGCCCTGCCCACCGCCGGGCCGGCCCCGCTGCTGGTGCAGCTCAACTCGGTGGGCTCCACGGACCCCGACGGCACGATCGTGAGCTACGCCTGGGACTTCGGCAACGGTCAGTCGGCCACCGGCTCGTCCACGCAGGTGACCTACACGCAGGCCGGGACCTACACCGTCACCCTGACCGTGACCGACAACCGGGGTGCGAAGACCTCCGCGACCGAGCAGATCGTGGTGGATCCGCCCCAGCCGGTCCGTGACCGGGTGCGTCTGCAGTTCACCGGTGCCCGCACCTACAGCTTCGACGGCCCGGTGACCGCCGGGAACCTGCTGATCGTGAGCGACCAGTTCGGGCCGCAGTCGGTGTCGGGGTCCGCGGACTACGGCGTCAGCGGCACGGTCACGGTGAGCCTGAGCCGGTTCCTCTGGTTCAACGCCTACATCGGGACGGTCACCGTGAACGATCCGGGGGCCGGGCTCGCCAACGTGGCGTCCACCATGTTCCTCGGCTCGCTGAGCCGCCCGTCGGCCACGTCCGTGCGGGGCCAGGCGGCGGGCTTCACGCCGCAGTTCCAGCAGTACAACCTGTCCTTCACCATCGACGACCGGGTGTGACGTGACGACGCGGCGGAGCCTCCGAACGGTCGTCGTCCTGGCGTCGGCCGCCGTGGCCCTGGTGGTGGCGGCCTGCGCCCCCGCCCCGGGCGGCGGCGGTGGCACGGGCACGACCACCACCACGTCGACGGTGCCGGGCGGGAGCACCACGACGACCACCACCACCTCGATCCCCGGGGCCGGGGTGGCCGGCACGGTCGTGGCCGGACGGCAGCACAACTGCTTCCTGCGCACCGACGGCACCGTGCGGTGCTGGGGCAACAACTCCTTCGGCCAGCTCGGCGACGGCAGCACCACCAGCTCGGCGGCACCGGTGCCGGTGAGCGGCCTGGCCGGGGACACCCGGAACGCCGCGGGCGGCGACCACACGAGCGCGATCCTCACCGACCAGACGGTGCGCTGCTGGGGCAACAACGCGAGCGGCCAGCTCGGCGACGGCAGCACCACCAACGCGAGCGTGCCCGTGGCGGTGTTCAACCTCCCCGGTGCCGCGGTCGACGTCACCGCCGGTGGCTCCCACACGTGCGTGATCCGCGCCACGGGCGGTGCCTCCTGCTGGGGCGACAATTTCAGCGGCCAGCTGGGCACCGGCTCCAACACCTCGGCCAGCACCCCGCGCAGCGTGAGCGGGCTCAGCGGCACCACTTCGATCGCGGCGGGTGACGCCCACACCTGTGCGGTGGCCGCCGGCGCGGTGAAGTGCTGGGGCGCCAACGTCAGCGGCCAACTCGGTGACGGCACCAACGGCGACGCCAACGTGCCGCGCACCGTGTCGGGTGTGGCCGCCCCGGCCGCGGTGACCGCCGGTGCATCGCACAGCTGCGTGCGCACCGCCGGTGGCCTCGTCCAGTGCTGGGGCGAGAACATCTACGGCCAGCTCGGCGACGGCGCGGTCCTGCCGCCCCCGCCGCAGGAGGGCGACCCGCCCCCTCCGAACATCAACTCCAACGTGCCGAGGGCGGTGGTCGGGGTCACCGGCGCCGTGGCCGTGGACGGCGGGGCGGACCACACCTGTGCCGTGCTGTCGGACGGCACCGCGCAGTGCTGGGGTCGCAACGACCTCGGACAGCTCGGTGACGGCCTGACCACCACCCGCTCCACCGCTGCGCCGGTCACCTACTTCGCAGCCGGCACCTCGGTGGCGGCCGGGGAGGCCCACAGCTGCGCCACCCGTGCGGTGAACCAGGTGTGGTGCTGGGGCGACGGTGCCAGCGGCCAGCTCGGCCCCAACGGGGGCGTCGGTTCCACGATCCAGATCGCCGTCACCGGCCTCTGAGCCGTTCGGCCCGTCCGCCGGGTAGCTCTCCCCGGTGCCGGTAGCTGTCCGCGGCCGAGCGTCTGAGGTACGTTCACCCCTCGGGATGGCCGGAGGACCGGCCGCGGGACCGGTGGTGTCGGGAGGACACGAATGTTGAAGCGTCTGATCCTGGCGGTGGCGACCGCCGCGCTGGCGTCCACCACCGTCGTCGGGGTGGCGAGCGCTGCGGAGCTCGCCGACGGCCCGTCCGTGACGCTTCCCACCGAGCCGGGCGCGGTCACCATCACGGAGGACACCTCCCCGTCCGACGCCCCCTGCCTGCCGCCCCTGCTGGCGCTGCAGAACGTGGTGCAGGACACGCCGGAGGCGTTCTCCCTCCGCATCGTCGTCACGGCGCCCCTCTGCCAGCCCGTCGAGGCCGCCGCCGTCGTCTACGCCATGCCCGGCAAGGGCGTGGCCTGGCCCCAGGAACTGGTCGAGCGGGTCGACTTCACCCTGAAGGACCCGGGGACCGTGGTGGTGCGCTTCGCCAAGGAGTGCGACCCGGTGCAGTTCGACGTGATCACCGGTGCCTCACCGGCGGTGATCTCGCCCGACGGCGCCTGGCACGGCCCCTTGCTGTTCCCGCTCGACACGGGCACGGCGCTGCAGTTCTGGGGTGACGGCCCCGGGTGCACGACCACCTCGACCACCAGCAGCACCACGTCGTCCACCACGAGCTCCACCACGTCGTCCACCACCACCCCGACGGTGCTGCCGAGCACCACCGTCCAGACCACGAGCACCACCACCACCACCACCGCTGCGGTTGCCGGTGCCACCACGATCAACCTGTCGCCCACCCCGGCGCCCGCCGCTGCGGTCGCCGGGATCTCGGCCACCAACGGTGCCTCGACGGGCGCTCGTTCGCTCGCCCTCACCGGCAGCCGGAACGGCGACCTGACCCGTCTGGGGCTGGTGCTGTTGGTGCTGGGTCTCGGCCTCGGCGTGCTGGCCCGACGCCGGCCGACCGCTGCAGCCGATTGACCCCGGCTCGTCGCCCGGTTGCGGACGCCGCCCGCCCCGACACTCCGCGCCTGGACACGACCGCGCCCGGACACGACCACGCCCGGGCGGGAGTCATTCCCTCCCGGGTGTGGCTCCCATCGCGAACCTGATTCGGGAATCCTGCATCGTCACCCGATCGTCACGGGATCGCGATGGAACCGGGGTGGCTGCCGGGGCACGCTGCAGCTGCGGTGGTTGCCAGGAGGGTGACGGGGGAGAGCCGAGCCCTCCTGGCCACCCGCACGCCCGTACCCTCCGGGTGGGCGGCGGAGGCTCGGGCGACGGCCCGGGCGGTCGACCGACGGAGCAGGTGTCAGCCGGCGGCGCGATCCTTCTGCACCTCGTCGAGCTGCTCGTACTCGTCGGTGGTGTCGGTCCAGTCCTCGAAGCCGAGGATCCCCAGCTCGCCGAACCGGTCCCGCAGCCAGCCGTCGCCGGCGTCGAGCAGTCCGAGCTTCTTGCAGTTCGGGACGATCTTCGAGAACAGCAGGGTGCGGAACATGCGCTCCTCGTCGGACTGCTCGTCGATCATCACCCGCACGATCGGCCGGGGGTCCACCCCCATCTGCTCCCACACGTCGGTGTGGAACCACCGGTCGCGCAGGCGCAGGACCGCCTCGTAGGCGAACTCCTGGCGCTCTCGTAGCTCCGCGGCGGTCATCGAGGCGTAGAGCTCCTGCAGGCTGAGCACGCCGAACGCCACGTGGCGGGCCTCGTCGCTCATGACGTAGCGCAGCAGCTTCGTGAGCAGCGGCTCGGGGGCCATGGCGTGGATGAACCCGAAGGCGGCGAGCGCCAGGCCCTCCACCATGATCTGCATGCCGAGGTAGGTGATGTCCCAGCGCTCGTCGGTGAGGATCGCGTCGAGGAGCCGGCCCAGGTGCGGGTTGATCGGGTGGTGGCCCGAGAGCTTCTCGTCGAGGTAACGGGCGAAGACCTCCACATGGCGGGCCTCGTCCATCACCTGCGTGGCCGCGTAGTACTTCGCGTCGATCCACGGCACCTGCTCCACCAGCTTGGAGGTGCACAGCAGGGCGCCCTGCTCGCCATGGAGGAACTGGCTGAGCGTGCCGTTCTGGTTCTCGACCTCGAAGCGCATCCACTGGGCCTCGTCCCAGCGCGACACCTCCGAGCGGTGGCGGGCCGCCGCCTCCCGGAACCGGGCGGAGCCGGGCGAGTCGATCATGGCGCGGGCCATCTTCTCCTGGTCCACGTCGAGGTTCCACGGCAGGTCGGTGGACCCGTTCCACTGCGACCCCTTGGCCTTCTCGTACAGCTTGGAGAGGCCCGGCCGGCTGCGGGCGTAGTCCCAGGTGAAGGCGATCTCCCCGGCGCTGCGCACGGTGTGCACGTCGCCGGTCACGCTGCGCCCGAGGGCGACGATCTCCTCGACCTCGGCGTCGGTGAGCCGGTCGCCCTCCGACGGCGCGTCCGTTGCGGTGGTGCGGCTGTCGTCCATCGGTTCCCCCCTCGTGATCGGTGAACGAAGCGTAGGCGAGCGGAGTGGATCCTCAGCAGTCGGGCACCGATGCTCAGCCGCCGGGCAGATCTACCGATGGAAGGTTGTTGACGCGGTTCGCCGGGCACGGCACCGTGGTCGGCACGACAGGACGGCAACGGTGCCGTCCGGCTCGGAGGTCAGCCATGAGCAGCACATCGGAGTGCCGCCACTGCCGGGGCCTGTGCGCAGGCGCAGCCACCCGGTGCAGCCACTGCGGCAAGTGGATCCGCCGTCAGGATTTCTACCCGACGGCAGCGGGCCGCCCCCGCAGTTAGGGCAGCGGGCCGCCCCCGCAGTTAGGGCAGCGGGCCGCCCCCGCAGTTAGGGCAGCGGGCCGGCGGCGCCGTGTGGTCGCCGGTTGGCCTACCCTTCCGGCGGGATGGCAGATCAGGCGACCTTCAGCGATCAGGTCGCGCCCTACGTCGACCAGCTCTTCGCGGCCGCCATGCGCATGACGCGCAATCAGGCCGACGCCGAGGACCTCCTCCAGGAGACCTTCGTCCGCGCCTACCGGGGGTTCGGTTCCTTCACCGATGGCACGAACCTGCGGGCGTGGATGTACCGGATCCTCACCAACACGTTCATCAACACCTACCGGGCGAAGCAGCGGCGGCCCGAGCAGACGGACCTCGACGACGTGGAGGACCTCTACCTCTACAAGCGCCTCGGCGGCCTGGAGGCCGCGTCGCTCGGCCGCAGCGCCGAGGACGAGCTGATGGACCTGTTCACCGAGACCGAGGTGAAGGACGCCATCGACGCCCTCCCGGAGCAGTTCCGGATGGCGGTGCTCCTCGCCGACGTGGAGGGGTTCTCCTACAAGGAGATCGCCGAGATCGTCGACGTGCCGATCGGCACCGTGATGAGTCGCCTGCACCGTGGAAGAAAAGCGCTGCAGCGGTCGTTGCACGGTTTCGCCGTCGAACGCGGGCTCGCAGAACGTGGGTCGGACGGTGACGGGCGGGCAACCGACGGTGCCGATGGCGCCGGGGCGGTCCGCAACGACGAGTAGGGCTGGACCGGATCGATCCATGGACGACCACGGACACGACACCATCGGACACGGCGCCGCCGGCGACGAGTTCTGCGACGACGCCATCGCGCAGCTCTACACCTACCTCGACGGCGAGCTCGACGCCGCCACCATCGCCCGGATCGAGTCGCACCTGCAGACCTGCTCGCCGTGCCTCGAGGCCTACGACTTCGAGGCGGAGCTGCGGAAGGTCATCGCGGCGAAGGCCCGAGAGGACTGTCCGGGCGAGGTCCGGAACCGGATCATGTCGCTGCTCGAGCGCCTCGACGGCGGCGGCGACGACGCCGTGGGCCCCTCGGATCGCACCCCCGTGTGACCGCGGGCCGCCGCCACCTCTAGGATCAGGGCCATGTTGCTCGCCGCCACCACCTCGACCTCGCCGGTCTGGCACTTCTGGCTGGCCGTCCCGCTGGCCCTCGGCGCGATCGCCGTGGTGATCGGGGTGGTCGCCGCCTACGTCGGTCGGGTCAGCCGGACCCGGTACCCCAAGGGCGACGCCTGAGCCGTCCCGCCGACACCTCGGTCGACTGGGCGCTCGCGGAGCGTGTCGCGGCCCGGATCTCGGGAAACGACCCGTTCGCCTCCTCCTACCTCGCCGGGGGGCTCGAGGCCGACTTCGAACGGTTCACCGAGCAGGCCCAGGCCTACGTGGAGGCCGAGACCGGCCTCCGTTCCGCCGCCGGCGCGGCCCGGGCCCGGGTGGTGGACCGTCCGGCGTGGGTGCGGGCCAACCTGGCGAGCTACCGGCGCCTGCTGCGTCCGGTGCTCGACAAGCTCGAGGAGCGCATGGTGGGTCCGACCGCTGCGCTGGGCGGGAAGATCGCCGGCGCGGAACTCGGCGGCCTGCTCGGCTGGATGTCCACCCGGGTGCTCGGCCAGTACGACCTGCTGGTGCTGGAGGACGAGGACCCGGAGGACCAGGACCTCGTCTACTACGTGGGCCCCAACATCCTGGCGCTGGAGAAGCGCCACTCGTTCCCGCCCGACGAGTTCCGCCTGTGGGTGGCGCTGCACGAGGTGACGCACCGCACGCAGTTCACCGGGATCCCGTGGCTGCGGGGCTATTTCCTGGAGTTGGTGGGCTCCCTCGTGCAGTCCGCCGAGCCCGACCCGGCGCGAGTGTTCAGCGCGGTGGGGCGCCTCGCCGAGTCGCTGCGCACCGGCGAGAACCCGCTCGACGGAGGGCTGGCGACGCTCTTCGCCTCGCCCGAGCAGCGCGAGGTCATGGACCGGGTGGGCGGCCTGATGAGCCTGCTCGAGGGCCACGGCGACGTGACGATGGACCGGGCCGCCGCCGACCAGATCCCCTCCCAGGCCCGGTTCGCCCGGGTGCTGCGGGCCCGCCGGGCGGAGATGTCGGCCGGTGCCCGCTTGCTGCAGCGCCTCATCGGACTCGAGGCGAAGCTCGCCCAGTACGAGCAGGGGGAGCGATTCATCGAGGCCGTGGAGGCCGCGGGCGGGCCACGGGTGCTGGACCGGGCGTTCGAGCAGCCGGGCAACCTGCCGTCGCTGGCCGAGATCCGCGACCCCGCGGCGTGGCTGGCCCGCGTGGGTCCCCGTGTGTCCGCCGCCTGAGCCGCCCCCCGGGGTGGTGGCGGGCCTCCTCGCGAGGTGCACGTTCCCGCCGCCCGGAACCCAGGTGAGCGTGGCCGTGAGCGGCGGGGCCGACTCCACGGCGCTGCTGCACCTCGCGGTGGCGTCCGGCCTCCGGGTGACCGCGGTGCACGTCGACCACGGGCTCCGGCCGGGATCCGCGGCCGAGGCCGACACGGTGGCCGGCCTGGCCCGGGCCTGGGGCGCCTCCTTCCGGGCCGAACGTGCCACGGTGGCGCCCGGGGGCGACCTCGAGGCGAGGGCCCGGGCCGCGCGCCGGGCCGTGCTCCCGGCCGGCACGCTCTTCGGCCACACCGCGGACGACCAGGCCGAGACGGTCCTGTTGCGCCTGCTGCGGGGCACGGGCCCGGCCGGCCTGGCCGCCATGCGACCCGACACCCATCCGTTGCTGCGGCTGCGGCGGTCCGAGACCCGGGCGCTGTGCGACCACCTCGGGGTGGTGCCGCTCGACGACCCGACCAACCGTGATCCGCGGTTCGTGCGGAACCGGGTGCGTCACGAGGTGCTCCCGCTCCTCCACGACGTGGCCGGCCGCGACGTGGTGCCGCTGCTGTGCCGGCTCGCCGGGCTGGCCGCGGAGCAGGCCGACGCGCTCGACCGGCTC
>CAIPVR010000289.1 GCA_903868545.1 uncultured Actinomycetes bacterium | reverse complement strand
TTGAACGTCCTCGGCATCTCCGGGGGTCTCCACGACGCCGCGGCCGCGTTGGTGGTGGACGGACGGCTGGTCGCCGCCGTCGAGCAGGAGCGGCTGTCGCGGGTGAAGCACGATCCGTCGTTCCCCGACCGGGCGATCGACGTGTGCCTCGCGATCGGCGGGTTGGAGGCCGGCGACCTCGACATGGTGGCGCTGCACGAGAAGCCGCTCGACGTCGTGGACCGGCACCTCGCCACGCGCCGCCGGTCCGGCCCGAGCTCGGCCCGGACCCTCCTCGCCGACACCCCTCGGGTGCTGGCCGACCATCTGCTCGCCCCCCGGCGACTGGAGCGCTGGTTCCAGCGGAACGGTGCCCCGCTGCCGCCCGTGGTGGCCGCCACCCACCACACCAGCCACGCGGCGGCCGCGTTCTACCCGTCGCCGTTCGCGACCGCGGCGGTGCTCACCGCCGACGGGGTGGGCGAGTGGACGACCACATCCATCGCCTCGGGATCCGGCGCCGACCTCGTCCTCCACGAGGAGCTGCAGTTCCCCGACTCCCTCGGCCTGCTCTACACGGCCTTCACGACCTACTGCGGCTTCCGTGCCAACTCCGGCGAGGGGGAGCTCATGGGCCTCGCCCCGTTCGGGGAGCCCCGCCACCTGGACCTGATCCTGAGCGAGCTCGTCGACGTGCGACCCGACGGGTCGTTCCGGCTCGACCCCCGCTACTTCGCCTACATGCACGGCCAGGGGATGACCACGCGACGGTTCCACCGGACCTTCGGTGGACCGCCCCGGCCACCCGGTGCCCCGCCGGGGCGGCGCGAGGCCGACCTCGCCGCGTCGGTCCAGGCCGCCACGGAGCAGCTGCTGCTGGGGCTGGCCGCTCGGGCGAGGACCCGGACCGGGGCCGCTGCCCTGTGCCTGGGCGGGGGGGTGGCGCTCAACTGTGTCGCGAACTCGGTCGTCCGGCGGGAGGGCCCGTTCACCGACGTCTGGGTGGTGCCGGCCCCCGGCGACGGCGGCAGCGCGCTCGGTGCCGCGTGGTGGGCGTGGCACCAGGTGCTGGGCGAGCCGCGGGCGGTGCCTGACGGCGACGGCATGGAGGGGGCGGCCCTCGGCCCGGAGTTCGGCGACGACGAGATCGGCCGCTGGCTCGAGGCCGACGGGATCCCCCACCGGACCCTCGCCGACCACGACGAGACCTGCCGGGTCACTGCCGGGTACCTCGCGGACGGTCGCGTCGTGGGGTGGTTCCAGGGGCGGATGGAGTTCGGCCCCCGCGCGCTCGGCCACCGTTCGATCCTGGCCGACCCGCGTTCGCCGACCGTCCAGGCCCGGCTCAACGGACTGGTCAAGGAGCGGGCCACCTTCCGGCCCTTCGCCCCGGCCGTGCTCGCGGAGCGCGCGGACGCCTGGTTCGACGTCGACCTCGAGTCGCCGTACATGACGTTCACGGCCCAGGTCGCCGCGTCGCGCCGCCGGGAGCCCGACGTGGCCGAGGACGCCCCGCTCGAGGAAGTGGTGGCGGTGGTGCGCAGCGAGATCCCCGCGGTGACTCACGTGGACGGCTCTGCGAGACTCCAGACGGTCGACGAGGACCGGAACCCCTCGTTCCACCGGCTGCTCGCCGCGTTCCACTCCCGGACAGGATGTCCCGTGCTGCTCAACACGTCGTTCAACGCCCGGGACGAACCGATCGTGTGCACGCCCGCCGACGCCCTCGCCACGTTCCGACGCACCGGGCTGGACGTGCTCGTCCTGGGCCGTCACGTGGTGGAGCAGGCCCCGTGACGCCGCCGGCCCGGCGGGGCAGCGCCTCGTGGTGGATGGCGGTCGACGCCGTGTCCATGTCCTGGCGTCGGCGCAACATCTTCGGCCTCATCCTGCTCGTGTCGATCATCGGAGCCCTGGCGTTCGCGTTCGTCGCCAAGGTGGTGCTGCCGTGGGCGATCTACCCGGCGCTCTGATCGACGACGGGACGGCCCGCCCCTCCGGGCCATGGAGCCAGGTCCCGGAGCCGGCCTCGTCCGAACCGGCGTGGTCGTCGGCCGCGGCCTTCGCGGCGATGTGCCTCGGACCGCTCGTCGCGTTCGCCCGCGGCGGGGTGGGCACCGGCTGGCTCGTCCTGATCGCGGCGGCGGCGTTGGTCGGGGGTCTGGCGGCCCGGTACGGGCGGCGCGCGGTCGGCCCGATCTCGGTCGTGCTCGCCGGGATCGCTGCGGTGTCCGCCACCACGTCGGCCGCCCCAACCACCGGCGTGCCGCCGGGCGGGCCACGGTGGAGCGTCGTCGCCGTGCTGGTGCTGCTCGTCGCCGCCTGGTGGATGGCCGGATCCGCCCTGACCGGTGACGAGGCCGAACGAGCGCGCCGGCTGCGTCCGGCGGTGGCCGCGTCGGCCGCGGCCGCGGCGGTCCTGATCGCGCTGGACCGGGTGGGCCTCGCCGTGGTGCTCGGCGTGCTCGCCCTCGTGCTCGCGGGCCTGACCGCCCTTCCGGTCGCCCCGCGCGTCCTAGGGGTCCTGGACCGGCCGGTCGAGGTGGTGAGCCGCGCGGTCGGGGCGGTGGCGGCCCTGCCGGCGCTCGCGCTGGTCACCCTCCGATGGGCCACCGACCGGGTGGTCGGCCACGACCCCCTCCGGCCCGGCCGTGACGCGGGATGGACGGCCGCGACCGGCCCGGCGGACCCGCTCCGCCTCCACGCCGCGGCGCCGTCGGCCGGTCGTTGGAGGTCGCGGCTCTCCGCGGTGCTCGCGCTGGCCGTGCTGGCCGTGCCCGTCCTCCTCTGGTTCCTCCGGCCGGCCCCGACCCCGACCCCGCCCGCTGTGGCCGGCGACCCGACGTGGCCGACCCTCTACGCGGAGTCCAGCGACATCACCCGCCGGCTCCGGCTCGACCCGACCACGGTGTTCCGGTTGCCGTCGTACAAGGGCGACTACGTGAACGAGGAGGATGGTCGGCGCCGAACCTGGCGACCGCCGCCGTGCCAGTGCCCGCGCTACCGGATCTGGTGGTACGGGGGATCCGCCGCCTGGGGCATGTTCCAGCGTGACCGCGAGAGCATCGCGTCGGAGGTCGCCAAGGCGGCGTGGGCGAAGGGCGTCGCCCTCGAGATCGAGAACCGGGCCACGCCGGGCTTCGTCGTCGACCAGGAGGTCCGCGCCATCGAGGCGGACCTCGAGACCGAGGAGCCGCCGGACCTGATCGTGGTCCTCGACGGTGCCAACGACGCCACCCTCCAGGTGGAGCGCAACGCGGTCGGGCGGGGCGACGACCGCTCAGGCGGGCCCGACATCGACCGCTCCCTCGGCGCGCTGTCGGACCTGGGCGACCTGTGGGCGGACCTCCGGCGGAGCCGCCTCGCCGGGGAGGTCGAACCCGACCCCGACCGCACCGTGCCGCCGCGGGGTCCGGACGAGCTGGCTGGGACCGTGGCCGCCCGGTTCCGGTCCAACATCGTCTCGGCCCGGGCGCTCGCCGCGGCGCACGGGACGAGGATCGCCTTCCTGTGGCAGCCGACCGTCGCCTCGACGCCCGGTGGGAGCGGTGACCCCGCCGTGACCGGGGAGGGTGAGTGGGGTGAGGTGATGCGGAGGACACCGGCCGAGCTCGCCGGGTACACCGTGGACCTCTCCGACGCCCTGGTCGGTGCGCCGGGCCCGGTGTTCGTCGACGAGGTGCACTTCTCCGAACGCGGTGCCGGCCGGCTCGGTGCGGTCGTCGCCGACGTGCTGCTCGCCCAGCTCGGGTCGGTCCCGCCGGGTTGATCCGGTCGCCCCGGTCCCGCCGCCCGCGCGGCTCAGCGGTCGATCAGCAGGAACAGCCCGGCGAGGGCCAGTGCCAGGACCGCCACCAGGAGGCGGCGGGCCGCGGCGGGCGACCACCCACCCGGCTCCCCGGAGGGCCGGACCCGGTTGACCCCTCGTCGGAGACCGTCGATCCCCGAGCG
The DNA here is from genome assembly GCA_903868545.1 of uncultured Actinomycetes bacterium. Lineage (GTDB taxonomy): Bacteria > Actinomycetota > Acidimicrobiia > Acidimicrobiales > Microtrichaceae > CAIPVR01. The sequence continues at coordinate 9,736 of CAIPVR010000289.1, read as the reverse complement.
GGTGGCCCCGGCCGTGGCGCGGCCGGCCCGCCGGCACCAGGCCGCGAGCGTGGCGTCCAACCGGGCCGCGTCCGCCGCCCGGGCCCCGCAGAGGAGCACGACCCCGAGGACGGCCGCGGTGCCCGCGACCGTCGCGACGATCGAACCCGTCCGGTACCAGGCGGCGGCCGTGGCGAGGGCGAACGGCAGGGCGAGCACCGCCACCGGACCGTGGCGGTACCACCGCCGCGGTGACCACCAGCCGTCCGCGACCGCGACGGCGGCGAGCACCCCGAGGCCGGCCACCAGGGTCGGCGCCCGGCCCATCTCCGGTGCGAGGCGGAGGGAGCCGAACGCCGCGACCGCGGTGACGAGGACCAGTCCCGCGGGCCGCGCCCGACGGGGGATCAGCGCCACCGACGTCATCACCGCCACGAGGGCGAGGAGCTGGAGCGCCCACGTCGCTCGGCCCACCGCCAGCAGCCGGAGGACGGCCGACGCGCCGCCCAGGCCGGTGACGGCGAGACGGAAGGGCGCACCCGACGTCGGGCGACCGGCCAGCGGCGGCGGTTCGTCCGGTCCCGCCGACCGGCCCGGTGTCGGGGCCGGCGCTGCGGGGGTCCGCCCCCGCCCCCCGTCGGTCATCCGACCGCGTCCCGGACCGTCCGCCCTCGTGCCAGCTCGAGGTGCCAGCACGACGAGCCGTCGGTCCGGGGATCGACGGCCGCCGTCAGCTCGAACTCCCCGTCCGGGGAGGCGAACACGAACCGGTGGACCTCGCCGGTCACGTGGCCCGGCTGCTCGAGCTCCGAGTGCAGGAGCTCGCCGAGCCGCGCGGTCAGCACGTCCACCAGCCGCCACAGCGACTCGCCGACGAGGTGCTCGAGACCGAGCTCGGCCGGTGGGGTGCCGGTCGTCGAGACGCCGACGATCACCTGGTTGGCGTCGGACTCGACCCGGGCCCGGAACGTGTCGTCGGTCCGGCCGGGGCCGGGTCGGACCGCGGGCCGGACCCGGACGGCGGCGCCCACCGACCGCCGCTCGTCGACCAACGAGCGCAGGTCGGCGAGGCTCTCGTCCCACACGTGGCGGTTGCGGCCGAGCGCCCCCGCCGCGGGATCGTCCTCCATGGCGGTGACGGCCCGTTCGAGCTCGGCCGGCGGACCGTGCACCAGGCTGTGCTGCAGCGGGTGCTCGACCCGGTTGAGTCCGACGTCCACGTCGAGCTTGTCGGCCCACCGCAGGACGGCGCCGAACTCCGTCCAGTTCCCCCGGAGGAGCGAGAACAGGAACCGGAGTCGACCGCCACCCGCGACGGCCGCGGTGCGGAGACGCTCGACGTTCCGCCGGAACGCCACGGGGTCGATGCCGACCCGCACCGCTTCCAGCGCGCCGGCGGAGGCGCCGTCGACCGAGACGGCGACCTCCATGCCGAGCGCGGTCACGAGGTCGGCGACGCGGTCGTTCCAGATGGTCCCGTTCGTGGTGACGGAGCACTGGGGGCGCAGTCGCAGTTCCACCAACCGGTCCATGACGGCCAACGACTCCCGTGCCAGGAACGGCTCACCGCCCAGGAAGTTCACCGACCGGACGCGCAGCAGGAACTGGTCGAGTTCCTCGAAGAAGGCGTCGTCGTACGGGCTCACCAGGGGTGGCCGGTGCTCGCGCCGGGACCGGATGGCCGAGGACAGCTCCCCGTTGCACATGACGCACTGCAGGTTGCAGGTGTTCGAGAGCGCGAGCTCCAGCTGGACCGGCCACGGCGGGTCGTCCTCCGAGAGCGGCACCAGGTGGTCGAAGTTGTGGAAGTAGGCGGTCCCGGCGAGCCCGCGTTCCACCGGGATCCGGCACTCGTCGCACCCCAGGCGGAAGTCCTCGACGCGCAGTCGTCGCCGCAGCCGTTCCAGCTCGGGGCCCCGCCAGATCGCCGTCAGCGACGAGTCGGTCACGTTGCCGAGGCGCAGCCACTGGTTCTGGCAGCACACCCGGACCTCCCCGCGGGGGTCGAGGGAGATCGACGTCCACGGGGCGCGGCAGGGGACGTCCATGCGGTCGACGGTACCGTCCCGACGCCGTCGGGGCTCCCCGGCTGGTCGGACGGGACGGACCCTCCGGTAGCATCGGTCCGTCGCCGGTGGCGCAGCTCGGGACACGTGGCCCCGGGCACCACGGACGGAAGGGGTCGTCGATGAGCAACCGCGGGGCGGCCGCCGTGCTCAGGACCCGCCTGCGCGGCGTGCTCCGACCGCGTCGCTCCCGCACGGCCCGACCCCCGGTGCCGGCGACGACGATGCGCTCGGGCCAGGACGAGCACCGACTGCAGCGGGAGGGCTGGACCGTCGTGGACCTCCTCGGCCCCGAGGAGTGCCGCCGGCTGCTCGAGGTGTGGCAGGAGCACCACCCGGCCGCGGTCACGACCTGGGAGTCGGACTTCTACAGCAAGGACCCCGCGACCAAGCGCCGGATCCACGAGGGCATCCGGGACGTGATCCAGCCGGCACTCGACGCCCGGCTCCGCGACCACGAGCTCCTGCTCGGGGCCTTCGTGACCAACTGGCCGGGCCCGGACGGCGGGCTGGTCCTGCACCATCACTCGACGATCGTCGATCCGCGCCGCGCCCGGTCCGTGGTCGTCTGGTGCGCGGTGTCGGAGGCGACCGAGGCGAACGGCACGCTGCAACTCGTCCCGCGGAGCCACCTGCTCCAGGAGGGCGTCCGCCCCGAGCGGACCAGGAGCTGGCACGAGGACCACACCGAGCGCCTGATGGCCTCGCACCTCGTCCCGGTGCCGCTCCGGCCGGGCCAGGCCATCGTGTTCGACAACCAGCTGCTTCACTGCTCGTCCGCCAACGCGACCTCGTCGCCCCGCATCGCGGTGGCCGCACTCGTGGTCCCGCGGGACACCACGCCCCGCTACCACGAGGTCCGTGACGACGGTCGGGTCGCGGCCTACCGGCTCGGCACCGACTTCTTCCTCGACAACGACCCCGGCTCCCTGGTGTGGGCGCGCCCGGAGGGACTCGAGCTCCTCTCGACCGAGCCGTGGCGCCCCACCACGGTGACCGTCTCCCGCCTCGAGGAGACCCTGGGTGCGGGCACCCCCCCGCCCGCGGCCGCCGCCGGACCGGCGGAGTCGCCATCGGGACTCCGGCCGGCCGGGCTGACCGTCACCGGTGAGCCGGCGGGTCCGGTGGTCGTCGACCCGCAACGCCAGCGCGAGCTCGAGGAGTTCGGCTTCACGGTGCTGCCCGGGCTCCGCCCGGACGAGCTCGACGCCGTCCGAGCGGTTTCCTCGGCGACCGGTGCCGCTCCCGACGACCCCCGGCGGGCGCTGAACTGGAGCTTCCACTCGCACGACGCCGACCACAAGCGCCGTGTGAGCGGGGCGCTCGAGCGCGAGGTGTGGCCGGCGATCGAGGGCCACTTCGTGGGGCGCGCACCGTTCCTGTCGACCTTCATCACCAAGTGGCCCGGGCCGGACAGCGGGTTCGCCCCGCACCAGGACCCGACGCTGGTGGACGAGCGGACGGCGGTCGGGGTCACCGTGTGGATCCCGCTCCGCGACGTGGACCAGGAGAACGGCATGCTCTGGGTCGTCCCCGGGAGCCACCGGGTCCCGGGGGGCTTCCGGGTGGCCGACGTGGACCAGTTCGCCTTCGCCGACTGCGAGGCGGACATCATCGAGCGTCACGGCGCCGGCATCCCGCTCGCGGCCGGGGAGATCCTCGTGTTCGACAACCGGGTGATCCACTTCTCCCTGCCGAACCGCTCGACGGAGCCCCGGGTGGTCGCGTCGTTCGGTCTGCGCCCGGCGGACGGCCCGAGCACGATGGCCCGGCGGTCGGGCGACGAGGTGCAGGTCCACGCGCTGCCCGAGGGCTTCTTCATCGAGGTCGAGCCGAGCGAGCAGCACGCCTGGGAACCGGTGGAGCCGCCCCTGTTCACCGCGCCCGCCGATCGTCGACGCTGGGGGCCGGCCGAGCTGGCCGCCCTGTGCGGGTCCGTGCCGCGTCCGCCGCGCACCGTCCGTCCCGGTGCCGACCAGCCCTCCTGGAGCGAGCCGACGGCGTTCTGCGCGCTGTGCGGGTCGAGCGAGGGGCTGTCCGACGCGGACCGTCGCGAGCGGAACAACGCGCAGCTGATCTGTCCGAGCTGCCGGGCCGCGGGCGGGCCGGACGGCACCTGACCGGTTGGCGCCGGCCGCGCCCGCTGGCCCGTGCGGGGGCCCGTCGCCATACTGAACGACCGGGCGGCCGGCCGTCCGGCCGAGCGGACCCACGGGGAGCGGGGCGAGTGCCGAACGACGAGGTGGTGATCTCACCCGGACGAGGCCTCGAGATCGGCCTCGGCGAACGGCTGCGGTCGACCTGGCCGCTGGTGGCCGCCTGGACGCGCCGGGACCTTCGGGCGCGGTACCGCCAGAGCCTGTTGCGGTCGTGGTGGTCGTTCATCCAGCCGGTGACGATCCTCGTGATCTACGGCACGGTCTTCACCGCGGTGCTCGACGTCACGGTGGAGGAGGCGCCCTACCTCGTGTTCGCGTGGGCGGGGATCGTGCCATTCACCTTCTTCTCCAGCTCGCTCGGCCAGGGCGTGGGGTCGATCCAGCAGGCCGGACCGATCATCTCCCGGATGGCCTTCCCCCGGGACGTGATCCCGCTCTCCGTCGTGACCGGGGCCGGTGTGGACCTGCTGATCATGACCGCGGTGCTCATCGTGCTGGCCTGGGTGCAGGTCGGCCCACCGACGATCCACCTCCTCGGCCTCGTGCCGGTCGGCATCGTGCTCGTGTGCTGGACCGTCGCGGTCACGGTCACGGCGGCCGCGGTGACCGTGTTCCGGCGTGACCTGCGGTTCGCGGTCCCGCTCGCGCTGCAGGTCCTCTTCATCATCACGCCGGTCATGTACCCGGCGTCGTTGATCGCCAACTGGGCCGAGTGGATAAATCTCGTGAACCCGCTGACCGTGGTGATCGAGGGCACCCGCGACGCCGTGTACCGCGGGGTGTGGCCGGACCCGGCCGTGCTGGGTGCACAGTTCCTCGCCGCGCTCCTCGCGGTGTGGGGCTCCTTTGCGCTGTTCCGGCGGCTCGAACCACGGATGAGCGACTTCGTCTGACGCCGCGGTCACCCGCCGTCACCCGGCGGGGAGCACCTCGGCCCGCAGGAGGTAGCCCGGGCGGCCGACCCGGCCGTCCACCCGGACGGTGCAGCTGATCTCGTCGTGGACCCGGCCGGCGTCGTCCACCAGCACGACCATCACCTCGAGCACCGTCGAGGTGATCCGGACCGAGGGGATCCGACCCGTGGCCGACACCTTCCCGGGCCCCATCGGCCCGAGCCGTGTCCGGGGCGTCACCGCCACCAGCACGTCGGCGGGCGCCGCGGCGGCGTCGCGGGGCCGCATCCAGAGCTCGTCACCCACCACCGGTCGGGCCTCGACCCGGAGTGACAGGTCGTCGGCCGGCCGGAGCACCTCGAACTCCACCGAGAGCTCCAGGGGTCGACCCGGCTCCACCGTCGTCGGCCCCGCCGACACCGTCAGGAAGCGCGCGACCGGGTCCGCCGCCGCGGCGCGACCCACCCCGGCGCTGAGCTCGTAGTCCTGCAGCACCGTCGCCGCCGGCCCGTCGCGGACGACGTTCCCGTCGCGCAGCCACATGCACCGGGGGGCGGACCGGGCCAGGGCGAGGCTGTGCGTCGCCACCAGCACGGTCGTGCCGAGCGACCGCATCTCGTCGATGCGACGCAGCAGTTGGCGTTCGAACGACGCGTCCCCGACCGACATCGCCTCGTCCATCACGAGGAGCTCGACGTCGCGGTGGACCGCCTGCGACGCGGAGAGCCGGGCGACCATGCCGTCGGAGTAGTGCTTGACGGGCAGGTCGAGTGAGTCGGTCAGACCGGCGAACGCGGCGATCTCGTCGATCGCTCCGGCCCGGTCACCGGGGCGCACCCCGTCGAAGGCCAGACCCATCTGGAGGTTCTCGCGGCCGGACAGGTCGGGTTCGTAGGAGGACCCGACCTCGAGCAGTGAGGAGGTGGACCGGGGCCGCGTGACCCGCCCCTCCGTCGGGGTGATCACCCCGGCGATGATCTGGAGCAGCGTCGTCTTGCCGGCACCGTTCGGACCGACGATCGACACCATGTCGCCGGGCGCGGCCCGGAGGGAGACGCCGCGCAGCGCGTCGACGGGCCCGTCGGTGCCCCGGAACCGCTTGGAGACGTGCTCGACGACGAGGGTCATGGCGTCACCGGGGCCGAGGACCGGTCGACGGTCCAGTCGCACTCGAGCTGCGACGCGCACAGCTCGGGCATGTTCCCCTCGAGCACGACGTGGCACGCCGGGGTCCGGACCGTTCGGTCGTCGACCTCCAACGAGGCGTGGAGCGAGTAGCGCAGGGGCGGCAGCCCGGTGGTGGCCACCCGGACGAGTTGCCGGTCGCCGACGTCGACCCCGACGGCACCCACGAACACGGGTGCGTCGTGGCCCGTGGCCTTCAGCGCGGGGTGCTCGTCGAGGACCAGCTCGAGCTGGAGGCGGCCGGGCCGGGCGGCGCGCACGTCGAGCTCGAGTGCGTCGCCGGCCATGACCGGTGCGCGGTTGAGGAGTTCCACCGAGAGGTCGTCCGCGTCCGAGCCGACCTCCTCCGGCGGGAGCCCGATGTACTCGCGGATCACCTCGGGCGGCTCGCCCTCCGTCGTGATCGAACCCTCGTCCAGCACCGCGACGCGGTCGCAGGTGGACGCCACGAGATCCATGTCGTGGGAGACCATCACCACGGTCGTGCCCGCCTGGCGGAGCTCCGCCAACCTCGCTCGGGCCCGGTGCTGGAACTCGATGTCGCCCACGGAGAGGACCTCGTCCACGAGCAGGAGTTGCGGCACCCGGGCGGTCGCCACGCCGAACACGAGCCGGGCGATCATCCCGTTCGAGTACTGCCAGACCGGCCAGTCCTCCGCCGCGCCCAGGTCGGCGAAGCGGAGGCCGTCCCCCACCACCGCCGCGACGGCGGACCGTTCGGGGACCCACAGCGTCGCCAGCAGCCGAGCGTTCTCCCGTCCGGTCAGTTCTGGACTGACCGCCACGCCGAGTTCGATCAGGGAGGTGAGGTCCCTCGGGCGGCGCACCGTGCCGCCGGTCGGCGGCGTGACCCCGGCGATGACGCGGAGCAGCGTCGACTTCCCGGCGCCGTTGGGTCCGATGACACCGAGGCACTCGCCGCGCGCCACCGAGATCCGTACGTCGTCGAGCACCGGCCGGTTCCGGCGGTCCCCCTCGGTGAACCACTTGCTGACGCCGTCGACGACCAGCACCGGGTCGTCCCGGTCCACCGGGTCGGTGGCGTTCACCGGACCGCTCCCGACGGGTCCGGGGCGTCGTCGGTGGGCGACCCCGGTGCCGGTGGCACCACGACCTCGACGTTGCGGGCATGGGTGGACCTGCTCCACGCGTCCGTGGCCCCGTCCCGCTCGGGCCGGGTCGGCGACGCGGTCCCGAAGGAGGCGCCGAGGTCCGGGACCTCCTCACCCGCGAGCATCCGGTCCCGGGCCTCCATGACGCTGCGGCGCACCTCGGGGGGGACCCGGAGGCCCAACGGGGCGATGTCGGTGAACCCGTCGGCCAGCCCGCCGACGTAGGCCTCGCTGCGCCAGGTGCCGTTCAGCACGTCGGCCACCCGACGGCAGTGGTACCGGCCCGGCAGGATGCGCGGCGCCGTCACCCAGACCGGCCCGAACTCGTCGCTGCGGTCCGCGTCCTGGGCGCACCACGGCAGGTCGAGCTCGAGCGCCAGCTCGCCGGTGGCCGGGCTGGTGCAGCCCGTGGCGATCACGTCGGCACCCGACGCCACCAACCGTTCGGCCGCGTCCCGTTCGGCCGCCGGGTCCCACCACGTGTCGGTCCAGGACGCGAGGACGACCGAGTCCGGGCGGGCGGCCAGCACGCCGAGGGCGAAGCCGTTGAGGATCCGGAGCGTCTCGAGCTCGAACACGGGCGCCACGTAGGCGACCCGGCCCGAACGCGACACCGCGCCGGCCGCGAGCCCCGTCAGGTACGCCGACTGCTCGTGCGTGCCGGTGTAGGTCGACAGGTTCACCCGGCGCGTCGAGCCGCGGGCCTGCTCGAACGACACGTGCGGGTGCGCCGCGGCCGCCCTGAGCACGTCGGGTGCGAGCGGGAGCGACGGCGCGATGACCAATGCGTGGCCCGTGTCGACGAGCCGGTCGATCACCTCGACGACGGGATCACCGAGCTCGACCTTCTCGACGAAGCTCGTGGTGACCCGGCCGGCGAACGTCCGCTCGACCCGGTCCCGGGCCAGGTACTGGGCGAGGGTCCACGGATCCTCTGTGGAGCACCCTTGGTTCACCCAGGCAACACGGATGTCGTCCACGTCCTCCGCTCCCACGAGCCCGTCACCGGTGGACGGCCCGCACCGGTGTGCCGTGCCGCCCCCTCGCCACTCCGTGCCCGGGGGCGCCACCGTCACCCTATCCCCGTGGGGTCGGGGCCCACCGGGGCCGCGGCCCGGCCGTGGAAGCGTCGGCCGGGCCCCGGTATTCTGCAGTCGGCCCGGTGCCGCGACACCCGAGAAGGACACCCGTCCGCAGGGTCCGTGGCGGGCCACCGGGCGTGCCGGGGGTTCCGACCGAGGGCCTCGCCGGGACGATGCCCGCCGAGACGATGTTCTCCGAGACGATCTCCCCCGAGACGATGCCCACCGAACGACCCGACGACGTCAGCAGCCCGCCCCACGGCATGGCCGCCCAGGTGCTCCGCGGGTTGGCCGACCAGGGCTTCGCCACGGCACCGTTCCTCGCCCCCGAGGCGGTCGAGGAGCTGCGCGCGGTCGTCGGGTCGCTGGCGCTCGAGGAGGACCACGGGTTCTTCGCGTCGAGCAACGACCTCGACGGGCCGACGGCCCGGGAGATCGGTGAGCGGGTCCTCGCGGCCGTCGGCCCCGCGCTGGCCGAGGTCCTGCCCGACCACGAGCCCTTCCTCGCCAGCTTCCTCACCAAGGGCCGGGGCGCCGGTTCCTCGATCTCGTTCCACCAGGACCTCACTTACACCGACGAGCGCCGTCACCGCACGACGCTCGTCTGGGTCCCGCTGTGCGATGTCGACGCCCGCAACGGTGCCATGGCCGTGGTCCCCGGCAGCCACCGGTGGACCGACGGCTGCCGGCCGGGTGGACCCCTGCCGCTGCCCACGGAGGCGCACCAGGAGGCGTTCGCCGAGCGATCCGTGGTGGTCCCGCTCCGGGCCGGCGAGGCCCTGCTCTACGACGCCGGGCTCGTCCACGGTTCCGGTCCCAACCCCACGGACTCCCCGCGGCCGGCGGTCGGCGTGGCGCTCGCGCCCCGCGGTGCCGAGCTCGTCCATGTCCACCGCGACGAGGACGGTGGGCTCACGGCGTGGTCGGTGGACGCGGACTTCTACACCCTCCAGAGCCTCTGGTCCCGGCCCGAGGGCTATCCCGGCCGTCCGCCGTGGGCGCCGGCCTGCAGCGAGGACGACCTGCGACGGGCCCTGGAGCGGACCCGGGTCCCGGCGCCGTCGCCCGCGACCCGTCGGGTCCTCGTCGATCCGTCCGCCGACGAGGAGCTGCGGCACCGCGGCGTCGCCGTGGTCGACCTGCCCGGCGTGCTCGACGTGGCCGACGAGCTCCTCGACTTCTACGCCGCCGAACACGGGCTCGAGGGCCAGGGGTTCGAGCCCGACCTGGTCAATCCGGACCTCGGGTACCGGGAGCGCG
>CAIPVR010000288.1 GCA_903868545.1 uncultured Actinomycetes bacterium | reverse complement strand
GCCGCCTCGGCCGCCCCGCGGGCGAGCGCGGCCGAGGCGCTGGAGAAGTCGGTCGCACCACGGGCGGCCGCCGCCGCACCCGCAACGGTGGCCGCGAGGTCCGAGCCCGGCCCGGCCGGCGCCCCTTCCACCGCTCCGTCCGGCCCGTCACCCCGGTGCAACTCGTCGAGCGCGGCGGCGTGATCCGCGAGCACGTCGGCCGCCAACCCGAACGCGGCCACCAGGTCGGCGGCACGGAGGGCGGCGGTGGGCGGGGCGCTCACGACCGTGAGACTACGGTGCCGACCGGACGCCCGGGCCCGGCCCCGCTTCCCTCCGCGCCCACCGCTCCGCTACGATCTCCCGTCGGCCCGAGGGGCCACCCACCCGGGGCGCCCGGCACCGTGCCCGCCCCGTCCGCCAGACCGGAGTTCGACTGCCATGGCCGCCGTGTGTGAGATCTGCGACAAGCGACCCTCGTTCGGGATGAACCTGTCCCACTCGCACCGCCGCACGAAGCGTCGCTGGAACCCGAACATCCAGCGAATCCGCGTGCAGGTCAACGGCGGCACGAAGCGGATGAACGTGTGCACCCGGTGCATCAAGGCCGGCAAGGTCACCAAGCCGGTCCGCTCCGCCCCCACCGCCTGACCGGGCGTCACCGCCCCGCCTCCGGCACCCCTCCCGCCTGCGCGGCGCTTGCTTTGCCGCGCCCGTGGGGCACCGTTACCCTGAGCGGACCCCGCCGGGAACTCCGACGGGGAGGCCGCCGGTCGGGACCGGTTCGACGGAGCAGGAGCGCCCAGGGTGCAAGGCGTCATCAAGTCGTACGACCCCGCCACCAAGGACGGCATCGTCATGTGCGACACCGACCTGGTCGACTACGACCTCGCCCCCGACGCGCTCGAGGGCTCGGTGTTCCGGATGCTGCGCCAGGGCCAGCGGGTGCGGTTCCACCTCGACGACCAGGGTCGGGCGAGCGGCCTGAACCTCGGCGCCGAACGCGACATGGGCACCCCGGACTTCAGCGGCCACGCCGAGCCCGCACCCGACGGGGCCTGAGACGCCCCACCGCCGATGGCGGGCCCCGGCGACGGGGACCGCCGACCAACCGTCCGACGAGCACACACTTCGACAACTGCAGCAGTCCCGGGTCCGTCCCGGGACCTGGAGGAATGGGGAGACCCGTGGCAGGAACGACGAACAACCAGAAGCTGATCGACTGGGTCGAGGAGTGGCGGGAGATCTTCCAGCCCGACTCGGTCGAGTGGTGCGACGGCTCCGCCGAGGAGTACGACCGCCTCTGCCAGGCGCTCGTCGACGGCGGCACCTTCGAGCGGCTGTCCGACGCCAAGCGCCCGAACAGCTACCTCGCGCTGTCGGACCCGGCCGACGTGGCCCGGGTGGAGGACCGCACCTTCATCGCCTGCGAGCGGGAGATCGACGCCGGCCCCACCAACCACTGGCGTGAGCCGTCGGAGCTGAAGGCCGAGATGCTGGAGCTCTACCGGGGCGCCATGAAGGGCCGCACCATGTACGTGGTGCCCTTCTCGATGGGCCCGCTCGGCTCCCCGATCGCCCACATCGGCGTGGAGCTCACGGACTCCCCGTACGTGGCGGTGAACATGCGGATCATGACCCGCATGGGCCAGGGCGCCCTCGACGTGCTGGGCGCGGAGGGCGAGTTCGTCCCGTGCGTCCACTCCGTGGGCTATCCGCTCGTCGACGGCGACGGCAACGCCCGCCCCGACGTCGCCTGGCCCTGCGACGGCGACAACAAGTACATCTCGCACTTCCCCGAGACCCGGGAGATCTGGTCGTACGGCTCCGGCTACGGCGGCAACGCGCTGCTGGGCAAGAAGTGCTTCGCGCTGCGGATCGCCTCCACGATGGCCCGCGACGAGGGATGGATGGCCGAGCACATGCTGATCCTCGGCCTCACCCCGCCCGAGGGCGAGACCCGCTACGTGGCCGCCGCGGTCCCGTCCGCCTGCGGCAAGACGAACATGGCGATGCTGATCCCCACGCTG
>CAIPVR010000287.1 GCA_903868545.1 uncultured Actinomycetes bacterium | reverse complement strand
GTCAGCAGCGCGGCACCCACCGCGGCCAGCCACACGCCGGCGGACGACACGACGGACGCGGCAGCACCGCCGAACGGCCCGGACAGCGCGGCCAGCACCACGGGGTACGTCACGTGCTTCACGTACGGGAACTCACGCCCGCCGGCCACGTTGGCGTTCTCCATCGCGGGGAACCGGCCGTCGGGGTCCGCCGCCGGGAACGCCACCGGGCGGCTCCACGCGCCGCGGGTCAGCAGGTCGGCCTGCGCGAGCACCGAGCCCTCGTCGGTGACCGCCTGGCCCCCGGCCGCCGACCACGCGGCCAGCACGCCGAGCACCACGGCGAGCAGCGCGGCGTGCAGCCACAGCCGGGCCGGCGCGCCCGTCGGTGTGGTGGTCCGGTCACGTCCCGCGCCGTCCGTCCGCCGGGGGTCGGCACCGCCTCGGGCCGGTTCCGCACCGCCGCGCGTCGGGTCGGCGTCGAGGAGCCTCACTCCGCCTCCACCATCAGCACGTCGCGCGGCGTCAGGCTGCCCACTCCCCTGCGCCCGACGACCCGCCACCCCGTCCCGCCGAACCCGTCCGGCAGACCCGCACCGGCCGGCACCACCCAGGTGAGCCGGTCCACACCCGCGGCGCGCAGGCGGCGGGCGAGGTCCGCTGGGCCCGCCGGGCCGGCGGCAGGGTCCACGAACAGGTAGCGGGTCCGGTCGAGGCCGGTCGGGTCGAGGCGCGCCACCCCCGGCGTGGTGAAGGCCACCACCGGATCACCGCCGTCGCCGGGTGCGGTGTCCCGTGCCGCCGCGGTCACCGAGTCGGTCAACGCCGCGGCGCCGGCGTGCAGCCGTCGCTCCACCCTCACCTCGGTGGCGGAGGTGGCCAGGCCGGTCACCACGAGCGCCGCCACGAGTCCGGCGGCGGCGCGGCGGTCGAGGGGCGCCAGCGCGTCGACCAGCGCCACCACCACCACGGGGACGGCCAGGGGCAGCAGCACGTGGAAGTAGCGCCCACCCCATTCCGCGGATCCACCGATGTCGTACGACGTGGCGAGCACGGCGAGTCCCCCGAGCACGGTCGTGGCCACGAGTACCCGGACGGCGGGCGTCGCGAGCCGTGACCGGCGCAGCAGGACGGCGCCCACCAGCAGCAACGGGAACGCGGCGAACAACCCGGTGATGAGCACGGGCGGCAGGGCGAGCCGCACGCCGGCCGCCACGGCCGCGAGGCACCAGAGCCCGAGGGCCGCCCGTCGGCGGGATGTCGTGGCGTCGGGACCACCCGCCCGCAGGAGCACGGCGCCACCCACCAGCGCCGCCGCCACCACCACGGTCAGGAGAGCGGTGACCGGGGACGGCAGCGAGTCCGGGCGCAGGAGGCTGGCCCATGTGGCGTCGAGGCGCCCACCCACGAGGTCGAACCCTCCCCCGGCGGTGGTGAAGGTGCGGAGACCGCTGCGCCCGGCCACGTGGGCGGCCAGCCGACCGTCGGCCAGGAAGGCCGCGGCGGCCAGCATCGGCAGGCCACAGCCGACCGCGACCATGGCCACGAACGACGGCCGCCCGTCGGACGGGCCGCTCCCCGGGGCACCGGCGTGGCGGAACCGGCCGACCACGGCGGTGAGGGCGAGCGCCGCGCCGAGGGCAGCGACCGCGAGCAGGCCCTCGCTGCGGAGCACCACCGACGCGATCGCGGCCGGGACGAGCAGCGCCACCGCCCACCACCGGCGGTCGAAGGCCACGGCCAGCGCGCCCACGGCCGTGAGCGCCACCGCGGCGGCCGCCGGGCCGTGCGCCATCACGACGTTCGCGTCGAACACGAGCGGGCTGGCCACGGCGAGCACCCACAGGGTCGGCACGGCGGCGCGGCGGTCGACACGCCGGGCCAGCAGGCCGCCGGCCACCGCCGCCGCCCACACGCCGAGCACCGACACCGCCAGCAGACCCGCCACTCCCCCGGCACGCCAGGCCGGGAGCAGCAGCAGCGGATAGGCCGCGTGCTTGGCGTACGGCAGGTACGCGCCGTCGTCGGCCACGTCGGAGAGTTCGATCGGGGTCATCCGCCCGGTGGGGTCGAGTTCGGGTGACGCGTTCGGGATCCACCACGAGCCGCGGTCGAGCCGGTCGACCTGCGCCACCACCACGCCTTCGTCGGTGATGCCCAGCCGGTCGGGACCGGCCACGGCGGCCAGCCCCACGAGACACACCAACGCCAGAAGTGCGTGGACGGCGTAGCGCGCCGGCGGGCGGCGACCGGGCGTCACGGGTGGCACGGGCGGGGGCCCAGCGGCCTCCGCGGGCGTCCGCGACGGTGCGGGCGCGCCCGTGGGCCCGCTCGAGCCGCCCGGTGCGGGCGCGGTCAACGCCACTGGTGCTCCCTGACCATCCCGTTCCCATCGGCACCTGCGCCCCGTTCGGTGAGCGGTTGCGGACCCCGGGATGCAGGGCACCCGCTGCCATACTGGCCGCATGTCCTCCAGCACCGGGCAGCTGTTCCGGATCACCACGTTCGGCGAGTCCCACGGCGGTGGGGTCGGCGTGGTGGTGGACGGCTGCCCCCCGTTGCTGGAACTCGACGAGGGCGACGTCCAGCCCGACCTCGACCGGCGCCGGCCCGGCCAGAGCCGCCTGGTCACACAGCGCGACGAGGCCGACCGGGTGGAGATCCTCTCGGGGGTGGCCGACGGTCGGACACTGGGTTCGCCCATCGCGCTGCTCGTCCGCAACCAGGACCACCGCTCCGGCGCCTACGACCACCTGGCCGAGCTCTACCGCCCGTCCCACGCCGACTGGTCCACGGAGGCCAAGTACGGGGTGCGGGCCGTGGCCGGCGGGGGCCGGGCCTCGGCCCGGGAGACGATCGGCCGGGTGGCCGCCGCCGCAGTGGCCAGGAAGCTGCTCCGCGAGCGCGTCGGTGTGGAGGTGCTCGCCTGGGTGGAGCAGGTCCACACCCTCCGGGCCGACGTGGACCCGGCCACGGTCACCCTCGACCAGGTGGAGGCCGACCCCACACGGTGCCCCGACCCGGTGGCCGCCGCCGCCATCACCGGGGCGATCGAACAGGCCCGGCGCGACGGCGACTCGCTCGGCGGCGTGGTGGGGTGCGTGGCCCGCGGCGTGCCTGCCGGCTGGGGCGAGCCGGTGTTCGACAAGCTGGAGGCCGACCTGGCCAAGGCCGTGATGTCGTTGCCGGCCACCAAGGGCTTCGAGGTGGGCTCCGGCTTCGGCGCCGTGGGGATGACCGGACGCGAGCACAACGACCCGTTCGTCATCGGTCCGGACGGCCGCCCGCACACCACCTCGAACCATTCGGGCGGCATCCAAGGCGGGATCAGCAACGGCGAGGACGTGCTGCTGCGCGCCGCGTTCAAGCCGACGGCCACCATCGCCTCGGCACAGCGCACCGTCACCCGGTCGGGCGAGGAGGTCACCCTGGAGGCCAAGGGCCGCCACGACCCGTGCGTGCTGCCCCGGGCCGTGCCGATGGTGGAGGCCGCGGTGCTACTGGTGCTGGCCGACCACTGGCTCCGCCAGGAGGCGGTCCGGGCCGGCGCCCCCGACTGATCCACCGACCCCGACATCGCGGGACGGGTGGGCTCAGGCCCCGCCGGCGGACCGCAGCTCCCGCTTCAACTCCTTGATCTCGTCGCGCAGGCGGGCCGCCTCCTCGAACCGCAGATCGGCCGACGCCTGGTGCATCTCGTCCTCGAGGACCTGGATCAGACGGCCGAGATCCTGCGGTGGCAGGTCGGCGAACTGCTCGGCCCGTGCCTTCTCCCCCGGGCGACGCTTCCGCCGCCCACCCCCGGGCAGCGGGGCGCCGTCGGCGCCGCGCAGGTCGGCGAGGATGTCGGTGACGGCCTTCGTGATCGTCTGTGGGTCGATGCCGTGCTCGGCGTTGTAGGCCTGCTGCAGGCCCCGGCGGCGGTTGGTCTCCGAGATGGCCCGGGTCATCGAGTCGGTCACCTGATCGGCGTACATGACCACCTGGCCGTTCACGTTCCGCGCCGCCCGCCCGATCATCTGGATCAGCGACGACTCGGAGCGCAGGAAGCCCTCCTTGTCGGCGTCGAGGATGCTCACGAGCGACACCTCGGGCAGGTCCAGTCCCTCACGCAGCAGGTTGATCCCGACCAGCACGTCGAACTCGCCGAGGCGGAGATCGCGCACCAGCTCGATGCGCTGGAGCGTGTCGACCTCGGAGTGCAGGTACCGCACCCGGACACCCATCTCGAGCAGGTAGTCGGTGAGGTCCTCCGCCATCTTCTTGGTGAGGGTGGTGACGAGCACCCGCTCCCCCGCCGCCACCCGGTCGTTGATGTTGACGAGGAGGTCGTCGATCTGGCCCTTGGTGGGCTTGACGATCACCTCGGGGTCGACGAGACCCGTGGGCCGGATGATCTGTTCCACCACACGGGTGGAGTGCTCGATCTCCCACTTGCCGGGCGTGGCGGACAGGAAGACGGTCTGGCCCGCCTTCTGCACCCACTCCTCGAACCGGAGCGGCCGGTTGTCGGCCGCCGACGGCAACCGGAACCCGTGCTCGATCAGCGTCTCCTTGCGGGAGCGGTCGCCCTCGTACTGGCCGTGCAGCTGGGGGATCGTGACGTGGGACTCGTCGATGATCGTGAGGTAGTCGGCCGGGAAGTAGTCGAGCAGGGTGTTCGGCGGTTCACCCGGGCCGCGGCCTTCCATCGGCGCCGAGTAGTTCTCCACCCCGTTGCAGAACCCCATCTCCTGGAGCATCTCGAGGTCGTACTCGGTGCGCATCCGCAGCCGCTGCGCCTCGAGCAGCTTCCCCTCGGCCTCGAACCGGGCGAGCCGCTCCTGCAGCTCCTTCTCGATGCGGCCGATGGCGGCCCGGAGGCGCTCGTCGGACACCACGTAGTGGGTCTTGGCGAACACGAGCGTGTCGTCGAGCTGCTCGATCTTCTCCCCGGTGAGCGGGTCGACCACCGAGATGGCGTCGATCTCGTCGCCGAAGAGCTCGATGCGCAGCGCCGTCTCCTCGTAGGCGGGCTGGATCTCGATGACATCGCCCCGCACCCGGAACTTCCCCCGACTGAGCGTGGAGTCGTTGCGCTCGTACTGCAGGCCGACGAGCTGGCGCAGCATGTCGCGCTGGTCCACCTCGTCGCCCACCCGGGCGGTGAAGAACCGTGACGCGTACTCGTCGGGCGAACCGAGGCCGTAGATGCAGCTCACCGAGGCCACCACGATCACGTCGCGCCGGGTGAGCAGCGCCGAGGTGGCCGAGTGCCGCAGCCGCTCGATCTCGTCGTTCACCGACGAGTCCTTCTCGATGAACGTGTCGCTCGAGGGCAGGTACGCCTCGGGCTGGTAGTAGTCGTAGTAGGAGACGAAGTACTCCACCCGGTTGTCGGGGAAGAACTCGCGGAACTCGTTGGCGAGCTGCGCGGCGAGGCTCTTGTTGGGCGCCAGCACGAGGGTGGGCCGCTGCACCTGCTCGATCGTCCAGGCCATCGTGGCGGACTTCCCCGACCCGGTGATGCCGAGCAGGGTCTGGAAGCGTTCCCCGCCGTTGATCCCGTCGGCGAGGGAGTCGATCGCAGCGGGCTGGTCGCCGGCGGGCCGGAATTCCGACACCACCTTGAACGGCCGGACGGCGCGGGGTTCGGCCCGTGCCGGCGTTGCGGAGGAGGGGGCGGTGTCGCTCACGGGCCGAGGCTACCGACCCCCACCGACAGCGACCGGGGGCAGGCCGCGGATCCAGGCCCAGCAACGGTCGACCTCGGCCTCGAGGTCCTCCGGCGAGCCGTGGTTGTCGACCACGAAGTCGGCCGTGGCGAGGCGCTCGGCCCGGTCGGCCTGGTTGGCCATGCGGTTGCGGGCGTCCTCCTCCGTGAACCCCCGGTGGGCCACCAGGCGCTGCACGGCGAGCTCCGGGTCGAGATCCACCACGACCACACCGAGCAGGTCGGGCCAGCCCGACTCCGCGAGGAGCGGGATGTCGAGCACCACCACGTGATCGGTGTCGCGCTCGGCCTCGACCCGGCGGAGGATCTCCTCACTCACCCGCGGATGCACGATCGCCCCCAGGTCGGCCAGCGCGTCGGCGTCGGTGAAGACCATCGCCGCCACCGCGGCCCGGTCGAGCGAGCCGTCGCCGGCCACGATCCCCGGGCCGAAGCGCTCGACCATCTCGTCGAAGACCACGGTGCCCGGCTGCTGCAACTCCTTCACGATCGCGTCGGCGTCGACGATCACCGCCCCCCGCCGAGCGAGCGCGGCCGACACGCTCGACTTCCCCGCTCCGATCCCCCCGGTGAGGCCGATCAACCGCATCCGTCCGCCTCCGTCGCCGACACGTCCGGACAGTACCCGGGAGAAAAGGCCGGGAAATCCCCAAGTGGGCCGGAGGACCTGCCGATAGGCCTGCGACCACCAGTGTCGGCCGCGGTGCGGACCGCCCGGGAGAGCCGCATGCACACCACACCACTGAACGAGGGCCCGCCCGGCGACGACGGGTACGAGGACGACCACGCCACACCCCGGCCGGTCGCCATCGTGCCGGGGATGACGCCGGCCGACGGCGGCGTGGACCGTGCCGGCCCGAGCGCGGACGGGACGCCGCCGGCCGCGGGCACGTGGGGCGCCCGGATGAAGGACCGACTGTCACGGGACCTTCGCAACGCCATGGTGGACCCGGCCCAGGAGGCCGCCGGCGACTTCGACATCGTCGCCCGCCAGCTGCCCGCCGCGACGCAGGACCGCGTGGCGCCGTTCAACAACCTGATCACCGCCATGCGGCTGGCCACCACGGCCATCTCGCTGCTGTTGGTGTCGAACCAGTTCGACGCCGCCGACCTGTCGCTGAAGCTGTGGACCGCCGCGGTGGTGGCCTACGCGGTGTTCCGCGCCTTCCGCCCGCTGCGCTACTCCGACGACCTCCCCTCCCTCCTTCGGGTCGTCGGCGAGGTGGCACTGAACGTCGCCGCGGTCATGTTCACGGGGGCGTGGGACTCCCCGCTCATCCTCATGCTGCTGACGGCGGTCACGCTCGCCGGCCTGGCCCGGGGGTTCGGGTTCGCGATCCGCATCGCGCTCGTGACCGGCCTCGCGGTGTCGTTCCCGTACGTGAGCACGGCGGCCGACCCCCGCGAGGCGCTCATCCAGGCCGCGTCGTGGAGCGGCATCGTGTTCCTCGTCGCCATCGTGGCCGGCTACGCCCGCCGCATCTCCGGCGAGGCCGCCCGGGAGCGGGAACTCGCGATGGACCGCCTGAGCCGCCTGTCCGACGCCAACGCCCTCCTGTTCTCGCTGCACCGGGTGACCCAGACCCTGCCCGCGTCGCTCGACCTCGGTGACGTGCTCGACTCCACCCTCACCCGGATGAAGTCGCTCGTGTCCTACGACAGTGTGGCGGTCCTGCTCTTCGACGAGACCGACGCCCACTGGGAGGTGGTGCGCCACCAGGGCCTCCACGTGCCGTCGCGACTCGGCCCCACCGAGCTGCCCGGCGGCCTGCGGAGGGCGATCGCCGACAACCGGCCCGTCTACCTGTCGGACCTCTCCGTGGAGGCCGGCGGCGGGCTCTCGGACCGGGCCGGCTCGGGCATCTACACGGTGCTCTCGGCCCGGGGCAGCATCATCGGCCTGCTCGCCATCGAGCACGGCGACCTCGACCACTTCACCGCCAGGGACCTCGAGCTGGTGGAGGGCTTCGTGGCACCGGCCGCCCTGGCGCTCGACAACGCCCGATGGTTCGCCCGCCTGCGAACGGTCGGCGCCGACGAGGAGCGCACCCGGATCGCCCGCGACCTCCACGACCGGATCGGGCAGTCGCTCGCCTACCTCGCGTTCGAGCTCGACCGCCTCGTGGAACGCGACGCCGAGGGCGAGACCGTGACGACCGATCTCGGCCAGCTCCGCGAGGACGTGCGGGGCGTGATCCGCGAGGTGCGCGACACCCTCTACGACCTGCGCACCGACGTGTCGGAGGAACACGGCCTGGCGCCGGTCCTCGAGCAGTACGTGCAACGGGTGGCGGAGCGCAGCGGCCTGAACATCCAGGTGGAGGCCGACCGGAACCACCGCCTCCCGATCCTCCAGGAACGCGAGATGTGGCGGGTGGCCCAGGAGGCGCTCGCCAACGTGGAGCGCCACGCCCGGGCCACCGCCGTGCGCATCGTCTGGCGCTGCGACGGCGAGCGGGCCCTGATCGACGTGACCGACAACGGCGTCGGGTTCGAGAGCGGCCGCGCCGGCCGACTCGACTCCTACGGGGTGCTCGGCATGCGGGAGCGGGCCTCCAGCATCGGCGCCACCCTCGAGATCCTCAGCGCGCCGGGCCGGGGTACCCGGGTGCGCTGCTCGCTCGTGCCCGACGGCGGCACGTCGACAGAGACCGACCCGGCCCACGCCGCGGTGAACCACGCCCACGGCGGTGCGGAGGCACCGTCGCCGGCGGTTGCACGGAGGTGACCACCATGAACATCCGCCTGATGCTCGCGGACGACCACCGGATGCTCCGGGAGGGGCTCCGGAGGTCGATGACCGATGCCGGCTTCGACGTGATCGGCGAGGCCGGCGACGGGGTGGAGGCGGTGAAGCTCGCCATGGAACTGCACCCCGACGTGATCCTGATGGACGTCACGATGCCCAACTGCGACGGCGTCGAGGCCTGCCGGCAGGTGAAGAGCACGGGGACCGACACCAAGGTCGTGATGCTCACCATGCACGCCGACCAGGAGGTGCTCACCAACGCCATCCGGGCGGGCGCCATCGGTTACCTGACCAAGGACTGCTCCACCCGCGAGATCGCGGAGGCCGTCCGCATGGCCGCCGGCGGCGACACCGTGCTGAGCCCCCAGCTGGCCAGGTCCATGCTCGAGGAGGTGCGCCGCCTCGACGAGCCGCGCACCGCCGAGGAGGACCGGGTCGTGTCGAAGCGGGAGGAGGAGGTGCTGCAGCTCATCGCTGACGGCTGCTCCACCCCCGAGGTCGCTGCACGCCTCTACATCTCGCAGAAGACGGTGAAGAACCACCTCGCCTCGATCTACCAGAAGCTCGACGCCCGCGACCGCACCCAGGCCGTCCTCCAGGCCGTGCGGATGGGGATCGTCTCGCTCGACTGAACGGCGGGCCTCCTGCGCCACGGACGGTTGGGCCATTCGGCCCATTCAGTTCCGGCGGGGGGCGCCGATACAAGAAGCACCGGGCCACGTCCGAATCGGGACCCGGAGCAGCACCAATCAGCAACACCGGGAACCAGATCCGGACAGCACAAGGGAAAAGGGAGCACACCATGGTCCAGTACAACTTCATCAAGGCGTGGATGACGGCGCAGTGCAAGACCGAGCGGGGCGCCTCGCTCGTGGAGTACGCGCTGCTCGTGGCCCTCATCGCGGTGGTCTGCATCGCCGCCGTGACCTTCCTCGGCCGCAACGCCTCCGACAAGTTCAACGAGGTCGGGACCTCGCTGGGCTGACGCCCGGCCGACAGGTCGAGACCGAGGTCGGGGCGGGTCCACGGACCCGCCCCGACCCGTTCCCGGCCACGGGTCGGGCACCACCCGACCCTCGGGCACCATCCAGCGGACACCACTCGACGGGACACCACATGCGGACGCCATCCACGAGCCCCCTCGGGGGCACCCGGTTCCTCCACGCGGCCCTCGCCGCCCACCTGCGGTCCGAGCGGGCCGCCAGCCTGGTGGAGTACGCCCTCCTCATCGCGCTAATCGCCCTGGTCCTGATCTCGGCGGTGACGTTCCTGGGCGACAACACGGCAGGCAACCTCACCCGGTCCAGCACCAGCATGTTCGGCTGACACGGGGCCCGACCGTGCCCCGGCGACCCGCTCGGCGGACTCTCACGACGGCCACTCAAGTCGGAGATCCTTGCATGCCGAAGAAGGTCGTGAGCACCAGCCCGGGTTCCATCAGGAGCCCCCGGGACGACAAGGGGAACAGCATGGTCACCTACCAGTTCATGTCGGCGTGGTTGACGTCGAGGATCCGCTCCGAGCGGGCCGCCTCCCTCGTGGAGTACGCCCTCCTCGTGGCACTGATCGCCGTGGTGTGCATCGCCGCGGTGACCTTCCTCGGCCGCAACGCCTCGGACAAGTTCAACCAGGTCGGCAGCTCCATCGGCTGAGGCCGGCCGTCCGGGTCAGCGTGGCCCCGGACTCCTCATCACCACCGTCGCACGGGGCCTCCGGGCCCCGTGCGGCGCGTCCGGGCCCGGCATGGGCGTGCCGCTACCGTGCCCGCCATGCTCGAACTGTCACCCGACGACCTCCTCTCCACCACCCGCTCCGTGCGCAAGCGCCTCGACCTCGGCCGGCCCGTGGGGCGCGAGGTGATCGAGGACTGCATCCGGCTCGCCGTGCAGGCGCCGACCGGCTCGAACTCCCAGGGCTGGCACTGGGTGGTGGTCACCGAGTCGGCCACGAAGACCGCCCTCGCCGAGCTGTACGCCCGCCACTTCGACCCCTACATCGCCATGGGAGAGGGCCTGCAGCTCTACCCCGACGACGACACACGGACCGAGCGGAAGGAGGCGGTGAGCTCGAGCGCCCGCTACCTGCGCGACCACTTCGCCGAGGTCCCGGCGATGGTCGTCCCCTGCATCGAGGGACGGCTGCCCGCCGAGACCGACACCTTCACGCAGGCGTCGTTCTGGGGGTCGCTGCTCCCCGCCGTGTGGAGCTTCATGCTGGCACTGCGCTCGCGGGGCCTGGGCAGCGCATGGACCACCCTGCACCTGCCGTCGGAACGCGAGGCCGCCGACCTGCTCGGCATCCCGTACGACCGCGTCACCCAGGCCGGTCTGTTCCCCGTGGCGTACACGGTGGGCACCGACTTCCGGCCGGCCCCCCGCCGACCGCTCGACGACGTGGTCCACTGGAACCGCTGGTGAGCCCCCGGCCCCCCGCCGTTCTGTTCGTCGAGCGCCCCCGGTTCGGGTGGGTCTCGACGAACAGAACGGCTGGTGCGTGCTGGTGCGGGCTGGTGCGGGGGTGGGTCAGTCGACCAGGCGCAGCCCGGACGGGTTGAGCAGGTCGTCGTCGACCGGCAACTCCACCGCGAAGCGGGTCCGGTGCGCCGGGAACACGTGCTCGGACACCAGCACCGGTCGGCCGTCCCGGTCCCGCGTGATCCGCTCCGCCACCAGCACCGGTGAACCGACGGGGACGTCGAGCAGCCCCGCGTCCTCCTCGCCGGCCACATCCGCCCCGATGGTCTGGGTGGCGCTGCCGAGACGCACCGGCAGCTGCTCGAGGAACGAGGCCCGCTCCACGTCGTCCCTGCTGAGCGAGGCACCGAGCCGCTCGGGACACCACACCGTGACCCGGGCGAACGGGCGGCCGTCGGCCAGGTTGACCCGCCGGACCTCGAGCACGGTGCGCTCGTCGAGGAGTCGGCGCACCCGGGCCGGTGCGGGCACGAAGCCGAAGCTCTCGATCCGCCGGTCGGAGCGGACACCGGCGGCCCGCAACTGGCCCTCGAGGGTCGACAGGCGGGACAGGTCCTGTCGGACCGGCTCGCCCGAGACGAGCCAGCCGAAGCCCTGACGGCTCTCGACGAGGCCCTCGGCCCGCAGCGCCTCGAGGGCCCGCCGGACCGTGACCCGGCTCGCCTCGTACTGGGCCGAGAGTTCCGACTCCGACGGCAGGACCCCGCCCTCGGTGAACTCCCCCTCCGCGAGGCGACGCCGCAGCTGGTCGGCGATCGCCCGGTAGCGGGTGGTCCTCATGGACATGTATTGTACTTGTATTCGCTCATGGCCGGTCGCCCCGGCCGGCGGCACCCCCGAGCCGCACCACCGAGCCGCACCTACAGCCCACCCACACCACGCAGAGGGAGCACGCCATGGCCGTCACCGCCTCCACCCCGATCGAGCTCGTCCGGGGCGCCTACGCCAAGTTCTCCGAGCGGGTCGACGCGGCCCGTGAGCGCCTCGGCCGGCCGCTCACCCTCGCCGAGAAGATCCTGATCGCCCACCTCGACGACCCCGGGGCCGCCACCGAGCGGGGCGTGACCTACAACGACCTCCGCCCCGACCGGGTGGCCATGCAGGACGCCACCGCGCAGATGGCGCTCCTGCAGTTCATGACCGCCGGCCTGCCCGAGGTGGCGGTGCCCTCCACGGTCCACTGCGACCACCTCATCCAGGCCAAGGACAACGGCAAGGTGGACCTGCTCGCCGCGGAGGAGGGCAACGCCGAGGTCTACGACTTCCTCGAGTCGGTCTCCGCGAAGTACGGCATCGGCTTCTGGAAGCCGGGCTCGGGCATCATCCACCAGGTCGTGCTCGAGCAGTACGCCTTCCCGGGCGGGATGATGATCGGGACCGACAGCCACACGCCGAACGCGGGCGGCCTCGGCATGGTGGCCATCGGCGTGGGCGGCGCCGACGCGGTGGACGTGATGACCGGGTTCCCGTTCAACCTTCGCTGGCCGAAGCTGATCGGCGTGCAACTCACCGGCGAGCTCAACGGGTGGTCCTCCCCCAAGGACGTGATCCTCAAGGTCGCCGAGATCCTCACCGTCAAGGGCGGCACCGGGGCCATCGTCGAGTACTTCGGCCCCGGGGCCACGAGCATCTCCTGCACCGGCAAGGCCACCATCTGCAACATGGGCGCCGAGATCGGCGCCACCACCTCGGTCTTCGCCTACGACGACGCGATGGCCCGCTACCTCAAGGCCACCGGCCGCGAGGAGATCGCGGACGCCGCCGACGCCGTGGCCCACCACCTCCGGGCCGACGACGAGGTGCTCGCCACCCCCGACCGCTACTACGACGAGGTCGTCACCATCGACCTGTCCACCCTCCAGCCCCACATCAACGGCCCGGCCACCCCCGACCTCGCCCGGCCGGTCACCGCGCTCGGGGCCGAGGCACGCGACAAGGGCTGGCCGCTCGTGCCGTCCGCGGCGCTGGTGGGCAGCTGCACGAACTCGTCCTACGAGGACATCTCCCGCGCCGCGTCGATCCTGCGGCACGCGGCCGACAACGGCCTGACCGTGAAGGTGCCCCTGCTCATCACCCCGGGATCCGAGCAGGTGCGGGCCACCATCGAGCGCGACGGGCTGCTCGAGGTGTTCGAGGCAGCCGGGGCGACGGTCCTGGCGAACGCGTGCGGTCCCTGCATCGGCCAGTGGGCCCGACCCGAGTCGGTCACCTCGGAACCGAACACGATCGTCACGTCGTACAACCGCAACTTCCCGAAGCGCAACGACGGCTCGCCCAACACGCTCGCGTTCGTCACCTCACCGGAGACGGTGGTGGCCCTCGCCCTCGCGGGCACCCTCGACTTCGACCCGCTGAACGACACGCTCACCAACGCCGCCGGCGAAGAGGTCCGTCTCAGCGTGCCGGTCGGCGAGGAGTTGCCGGCCCGCGGCTTCGACCCGGGCGAGTCGGGCTTCGTCGCGCCGCCCGAGGACGGCTCCTCGGTGCAGGTGGTGGTGCGTCCCGATTCCGACCGGCTGCAGTTGCTCGAGCCGTTCCCGGCCTGGGACGGTGGGGACCTCCTGGAGTTGCCGATCCTGGTGAAGGCGGCGGGCAAGTGCACCACCGACCACATCTCGATGGCCGGACCGTGGCTCAAGTACCGGGGCCACCTCGAGAACATCTCGGGCAACCTGTTCCTCGGGGCGGTCAACGCGTTCACGGGCGCAGCCGGCGAGGGCAAGGACCAGCTCGACGGCACCACCAAGCCGTACCCGGAGATCGCCCGCCACTACCACGAGGCCGGCGTGGCGTGGGTGGCCGTGGGTGATGAGAACTGGGGCGAGGGGTCCTCCCGCGAGCACGCCGCCATGGAGCCCCGGTTCCGCGGGTGCCGGGCGATCATCGTCCGCAGTTTCGCCCGGATCCACGAGACCAACCTGAAGAAGCAGGGCGTGCTGGCGCTGACCTTCGCGGATCCGTCCACCTACGACGCGATCGGCGAGGACGACCGCATCAGCATCGTCGGCCTCGGCGACCTCGCACCGGGTCGCCAGGTCGAGTGCAGGCTGCACCAGGCCGACGGCACCGAGTTGGTGTTCCGGGCCGACCACACGATGAGCGAGGAGCACATCGCCTGGTTCCGCGCCGGCTCGGCGCTGAACATCATCCGCAGCCGCACCGCCTGAACGAGCCGGTCGCCAAGAACACAGCCGGCTCGGCGCTGAACATCATCCGCAGCCGCACCGCCTGAACGAGCCGGTCGCCAAGAACACAGCCGGCTCGGCGCTGAACATCATCCGCAGCCGCACCGCCTGAACGAGCCGGTCTCGGGTTCCCCGCCGGCCGGGGTCAGTCCGTGCCCGGGCGCCGCTCGGCCTCGTGCCCGGCGGCGGCCGACACGTCGTCGGGCACGATCCCGGACGGATAGGTGCGGGCGAGCTCCTCCGGCGTGGGGGTGCGTTCCCGCCGGGCGTCCTCCGGCAGCAGGGCCGAGATCGCCCGCATCATCGTGGCCGTATCGGCGCCGATGTCCGTGCCCCCCACCTCCACCGGGTGCCCGACCGTGATGCTCACGGTCGGCGGGGCGAGCACGTTCGTGAGGTTGGGCAGCTTCGCGCTCCGGGGCCACACCTTCTCCGTGCCCCAGATACCGATCGGGATCACCGGCACGCCGGTGGCGTGGGCGAGTCGCATGGCACCCCAGCGGCCTCGCAGCTCGGGGTCGAAGAACGCAGGTCCCCGCGGGATGGTGCCCTGCGGCATGATCGCCACCAGTTCGCCCGCCCCGAGCGCCTCCTCCGCAGCCCGCAGCGGCGTGTCGGAACCCGAGCCGCGGTCCACACGGATGCCACCCAGGGCGGCGGCGAGGTCGCCCACGATCGGCGCGTCGAACACCTCCTTCTTGCCGAGGAAGCGCACCGGCCGGCCGCGACGGGCCAGCAGGAACCCGATCGCGAGAGGGTCGAGGTAGGAGCGGTGGTTGGCCACCAGGATCCCGGGGCCCACCCGCGGGAGCCGCTCCACGTGGTGCAACTGGAAGCGCACCCACGGGAACAACTGGCTCTGGGCCAGGAGGAACAGCACCTGCTGTGGCTCGACGCCGGCAAACTTCGGAACACCGGCGGGCACATCGAGATGCACCACCGGCCAGCGACGCAACGTGGCGATCCCGAGCATGCGCGGATCCGGGTTCACGGCGCGCGGGTGGCCCACGATCGAGAGCAACGGCACGTCGTAGTAGCTGTCGGAGTAGGCGTAGGACCGGTCGAGGTCCACGTCGTGGCGCCCCGCCCACTCCGCCACCGACCGGGCCTTGCCCTTGCCCCACACGAACTCGCCCTCGATGGTGCCGTCGAAGTGCCCCTCGCTGCGGCCGTAGGTGGTGGCGATCACGTCGTCGAAGCCCAGCGCCTCGGCGAGCGGCCGGACGAGGTCCAGCGGCGTGGTGGTGGCCAGGACGAGTGGCCGCCCTGCGTCGCGGTGCTCCGCGAACAGGTGGTGGGCGTAGGGCTGCACGGCGTCGGCGAGGGCGGCACTGGCCATGTCGGCGGCCTTGTGAACGAGGTCCACCGACCACCCCCTGGCGGCGCGGGCGCCCTGGCGGGTGAGCAGCATCGACGGGTAGGTCTCGCCGATGAGGTCGAACACCTTGAACAGCGCCGACTCGATGCCCAGCCCGCGGTTCGGCAGCAGGCCGACGTGGCGGAGTGCCTCGCCGTAGATCGGACCGCTTCCTCCGGGCAGCAGTGTGCGGTCGAGGTCGAAGAAGGCGGCGCCACGGGCGCCGGCGCGGAGGGGACCGTCGACGGGCATACGGGCGAAACTACCGGAAAACGGCCGAAGGACTGGCGGGGGGGATGCCAGTCCTTCAGCGTTGCCATCGTTCCGAGGGGGGATCGGACCGTGGCGGCGCCGGGGGGAACAGGGGGGATGTTCACTCACCCGGCGTTATGTGGTGAGCAGAACGATAGGCTCCAGCAAGCAATCGGTCAACCAAATATCTGTGATAGTTGGTATCGTGCATGGCGATGGACCGTCGGCAGCTCCGCACCCTCCTCGCCGTGGTCGAACACCGCTCCTTCTCCGCAGCGGCCCGGGCACTCGGCACCGTCCAGTCCAACGTCTCGGCCCACGTCGCACGACTCGAGCGTGAGCTCGGCGTGACGCTGGTGGACCGGGCCTCGAACGAGCCCACGGCGGAGGGTCGCGTGGTGATGGAACGGGCCCGGCGCATCGAGGCCGAGTTCGAGGCGCTGGAGGCCGACGTGGCCTCGTTGCGCGACGTGGTCTCCGGCACCGTGCGGCTCGGCGTCATCGGCACCACCGCCCGCTGGCTGGTGCCCCCGCTCCTCCGGTCGCTCGCACAGCACTACCCGGCGGTGTCGGTGATCGTGCTCGACGCCACCACCTCCTCCCTCGTGCTCAACCTCGGATCCGGCGCGATCGACCTCGCCGTCCTGAACCTCCCCGTCGACGACGCGGAACTCCTGGTGGAGCCCCTGTTCGAGGAGGAGCGGGTCCTGATCGCGCCCCACGGCCACGAACTGTCGGAGCTGGACTCAGTGACCCTGGCGGAACTCGACGGCCAACCCCTCCTGCTCGAGGCCCCCGGCACCGCCTTCCGGGACGTGCTCGACGCCGCAGCAGCGGAGGCCGGCGTGGAGCTCCGCGCCCAGGCCGAGTTCGACGGGATGCGCCTCCTGACCTCGCTCGCCTTCGCCGGCTTCGGCGCCGGCATCGTCCCGGCGTCGGCCGTGCCCACCGATCTGGGCGGACCCTGGCGGGCCGTGCCGGTCGAGGGGCTCCCCCGCCGCTCGGTCGGCCTGGCCCGACGGCGACGTGGCCTCCTCACGGCGGCGCAGCGGGCGGCCGCCCAGGCCATCCGCGAGGTCGTGGGCGGCGGCGAGCACTCCCCACCCGGGGTGCACTCCCCCGACCGCTGAGGGCGACCGCAGGAACACCCGGCCCGGACCGCCGGTTCGACCGTGCGGGAGGCGCCGCGTTGCGGCTCGGTGAACTTCCGCCGCCACCGGCGAGGTGCGCCGCCCCGGCGCCGTAGGATGGGATCAGATTCCACTGGAGAGAAGCGACGTGGCCGACAGCATCACCATCACCGACAACCGCACGGGCGAGTCCGTCGAGATCCCCATCATGGACGGGGGCATCGATGCCAAGGCCTACGCGAAGTTCCTGCCCGGCGTCTGGTTCCACGACCCGTCCTTCGGGGCCACGTCCGCGGCGGCGTCGGCGATCACCGAGCTCGACGGGGAGAACGGCATCCTCCGCTACCGCGGCTACCCGATCGAGCAGCTCGCCGAGTCCTCCTCCTACCTCGAGGTGGCCTACCTGCTGATCCACGGCGAGCTGCCCACGCCCGAGCAGTTCGAGGACTGGCGCTACGAGATCACGCACCACACGTTCATCCACGAGAACGTGCG
>CAIPVR010000286.1 GCA_903868545.1 uncultured Actinomycetes bacterium | reverse complement strand
GCGGCCGCTCCCGCCCCCGGCCCCGAGGCCGACCCGGTGCACGCGGAGCGCATGCCGTGGGAGCCCGCACCCGAGCCGGTGCCGGGGGCCGAGGCGCTCGCGCTCGCCGCCGTCGACCCGGCCCAGCCCTACGGCGCGGCCCTGGCCTGGCCGCGGTCCGCGGGGCAGCCGTCCCGTTCGATCGGGGCCCACGTGGTGATCGTCGACGGCGAGGCGTGCGCGTACCTCGAGCGGGGCGGCCGGGGGCTGCTCACCTTCCCGGCCGCCGGGCACCGGCCCGGATGGGCCGCGGCGCTC
Organism: uncultured Actinomycetes bacterium; assembly: GCA_903868545.1. Classification (GTDB taxonomy): domain Bacteria; phylum Actinomycetota; class Acidimicrobiia; order Acidimicrobiales; family Microtrichaceae; genus CAIPVR01. The sequence goes on along the minus strand of CAIPVR010000286.1, from coordinate 29,028 downwards.
GCCGGGCTCGTGCGCGGCGGACCGCTCCGGCGCCTCCGTATCGAGCGGATCGACGGCGTGTCGGCGGCCACGTCGGCCCACGCCGGCGCGTTGACGGCCGTGGGGTTCGTGGAGGGGTACAAGGGCCTGTCGCTCGACACCTGACAGCGGCCGACGGGCGCGCATCCGAACACCCCGCGGCGGACCCGCTACGGTGAGGCCCACACGTAACTGGACACCTGTCCAACTCCGCCGCCCGGCCCGGGTGGCGTCGGGCGGGGCGACCCGACGGGGGACCACATGGCCACCACCACGTCCGCGCACCTCGGCGAGGGGGGCGACGGCGACCGGAACCGGCGCTTCGAGGGGAGGGTGGTGCTCGTGAGCGGTGCCGCCCGCGGCCAGGGCCGCAACCACGCGGTGCGCTTCGCCCGCGAGGGTGCCCGGGTCATCGGCTTCGACGTCTGTCACGACCTGGAGCACGCGCCCTACCCGATGGCCACCGAGGACGACCTCGCCGAGACCGTGCGCCTGGTGGAGTCCGCCGGCGGTGCCATGCACGCCGAGGTGGCCGACGTGCGGGACTGGGACGCGGTCAAGCGGGTCACCCGGGCCGGCGTGGAGAAGTTCGGCCGCCTCGACGTGATCTGCGCGAACGCCGGCACGTACTCGCCGATGCCCGTGCAGTTCGTCGCCAACGACAGCTGGGACGAGACCGTCGACGTGAACCTCACCGGCGTGTTCCACACCGTGAAGGCCGGTCTCCGGCCCCTGATCGAGCAGAACGAGGGCGGGGCGGTGGTGATCACCTCCTCCACCGCCGGTCTCAAGGGTTTCTACGGAGCACCGGCGTACAACGCCGCCAAGCACGGGGTGGTCGGCCTCATGCGATCGCTCGCGCTGGAGCTCGCGCCCAACATGATCCGCGTGAACTCCGTGCACCCCACCAGCGTCTACACGCCGATGATCATCAACGACGTGTTCCCCAAGCTGGTGCGGATGGACCTCGAGGACCCCGGCGAGGACGAGGCCGCCGAGTTCCTCCGCACCATGCAGCCGATGGACGTCCCGTGGATCCACGCGGACGACGTGTCGAACCTGGTGCTGTTCCTCGCCTCCGACGAGGCCCGCTACATCACCGGCTCCACCATCGCGGTCGACGCGGGCGCGCTGCAGAAGTAGCCACCCCACCCGTCCCGGGGCGGCGCCGGCACCCCGGCGCGCTCCACACTGTGGGGGTGCCCGAGGGCGACACCATCCACCGGGCCGCGGCCCGGCTCCGGCCCGCCCTCGAGGGCCGCCGACTGGAACGCTTCGAGGCGCCGCGGCTCACCGGGCCGCGACCCCGGACCGGTGAGCGGATCGACGCCGTCGAGGCGGTGGGCAAGCACCTCCTGCTGCGCTTCGACGGCGGGCTCACCGTGCGCACGCACCTGCGGATGACCGGCTCGTGGCACCTCTACCGGCACGGTGAGGCCTGGCGGAAGCCCCGGCACCTGCTGCGGCTGCTCGTCGGTGTGGACGGCTGGGACGCGGTCTGCTTCTCGGCGCCGGTGGTGACCTCGCACCCCACCGCGGCGGAGGGCGGCGCGTCGTCGCCGGTGGCCCACCTCGGTCCGGACCTGTGCACCGCCGGGGCGGCCGCCCCCGAGGTGGTGGCCGAGTGCGTGGCGCTGATGGACCGGTGGTGCGACCCCGACACGCCGGTCGGCGACGTCCTCCTCGACCAGCGGTGCTGCAACGGGGTGGGCAACGTCTACCGCTGCGAGGTGCTGTGGGCGGAGCGGCTCCACCCCCTCGTCCCCATCGGCCTCGTGCCGCAGGACCTCCGCCACCGGCTGGTCGCCACCTCGGGCCGGTTGCTACGCGCCAACCTCGGCCGGGGCGACCGCACCACGGTGCCGGGCGGACTCGCCGTGTACGGCCGGGCCGGGCGGCCGTGCCGACGGTGCGGCACCGCAGTGCGCTCGGACCGCGCCGGCGACGCCGCCCGCATCACCTACTGGTGCCCGGCCTGCCAGCCGGTGCCGTCAGGTGCGACACTTCCGGCGTGAGCATCCCGCCGCGTCGTCGCCCCGGTCCCGCACCGCGACGCGCCCGGCGCGCCGCGCTCGGCGGTGTGCTCGCTGTCGGCCTGGCCGTCACGGTGTCCTGCGGCGGCGGTAGCGACGACGGCGCGACCGCCCCGACCACCGCCGTCCCGACCACCGCCGTCCCGACCACCGCCGTCCCGACGACCGCCGTTCCCACGACGGCGCCGGGGGCCGCTGCGCCGCCCGCGGTCGAGCCGGGACCGGCGCTCCGTGGTGAGGACCTCTCCGACATCCGGATGCGGGACCTCACCTCCGGCGCCGAGACCACGCTCGAGGCGGCGCTCGCCGCACCGAACGACACCCCGGTCCTGGCCTTCTTCTGGGCCCCCTATTGACTCAGCTGCCGGGGGGAGGCCCCCGAGCTCGAGCGGTTCGCTCGGCAGCAGCAGGACCAGCCACCGGGACGGGCCGTGAAGGTCGTCGGCATCGGCACCCAGTCCGACCTGGCGTCAGCCCGCGAGTTCCGGGCCGACACCGCGGTGCGCAGCTTCCCGCTGCTGTGGACGGCCTCGCCCGCCGCGTGGGCCCCGTTCGGCGTGTCGTCGCAGCCCTACACGATCCTGCTCAGGGACGGTGAGGTGGTGAAGCGCTGGCCGGGCGGCGCCTCGCCCGAGGAGATCCGCGCCGAGGTCGACCGGACGGCCTGACGCTCCACCCCGTCTACACCAGGGGGAAGTAGCCGGGCACCCGGTGATGCGGCGTGTCGAGGTACACCTTCGCCTCCGGCCGGCCACCGAAACGGCCGTGGCTCCAGCGGATCTCGACGTGCCCCTCGACGACGTGCTCCTCGGACGCGGCGCGCCCGCGGACCTCGGCACGCCAGCGCACCCGCGACTGCACCGTCGGCTCGGCCTCCACCGTCAGGGACCGCAGCTCGAAGGCCTGCCGCCAGTCCCAGGGGGTGGCCACCCGGATCCGCAGCGCGGCGCCCGCCCCCGTCCCGAGCACGAAGTACGGGGCCGCGGCGAGGCGCAACAGGCGCCAGAGGAGGCGCTCCCGTTCCGCGGGTCCGCCCAGGCCGTCCCGCCAGCGGTCCGCCGACGCGGCGGACACGGCCGCGGCCAGCTCGGCCCAGGCCCGGGCGCACGCCGGTGACCAGTCCCGCGGGATCCGCTCCCGCAGCTGTCGTCGTGCCGGTCCGTCGAGCGCGGCGGCCTGCTCCGGGAGCTCGAGGCCCTCGCCGTAGGTGCGCCGCACCAACTGGTAGAGGCGTTGGTGCGCGGCGGGTGCCACGACGTCGAACCAGTCGGACTCGTCCCGCCGCCCCTGGGCCCCTGCCAGGTTCCGCTCGAACACCGAGCGGGGTGAGGCGTTGTGCAGCACGCGCGACAGGTACTTGCAGCTGACCAGGTACACGTGGTCGATGCGCAGGTCCGCGGGCACCGGCAGATCGCCCGGATCGCGGTGGCCGCCCTTCCACTCCACCAGCGCCGGGGTGCGCCCCCGGAGCCCGTCCCCGGCCCGCAGCAGCGCCCGGCCGTTGTTCCAGGCGGCGAGGAACTCCGCCCGGTGCGCACCGGCCTCGGCCGCGGAGCGGAGGCGTTCCCACGTGTCGGGGTCCACGTTCCGCAGCTCGGGAGGTGGTTCCGGCCCGAGGCCCTCGTCGGGCGAGGGCCCGCCGAGGGTGCCGAGCCCGGTGACGATCTCGGTGATCTCGGTCAGGAGGGCGGGCATGGTGGCCCCATCATGGCCGCAGCGTCACGGGCGGATCGCCAGGTCCTGCACCCGCTCCACGAGGCCGATCCACGCCGCCTCGTCGAGATCCGGGTCGAGGTCGGCGACCACGGACCCGAGCAGCAGGCCCTGCATGAGCACGGCCCAGGCCCGGGTGTCCACCTCCGGGTCGAACCATCCGCGTCCGGCGGCGACGGTGCCGGCGGCGGCCAACGCGTCGGTCAGCCGCCGCTGCGCGTCGGCCACCATGACGGCGGTCTCCGGGTCCTCGTCGGCGGCCACCAGCGCGGCGAGCCGCTGGCGCCGGGCCGCGGCCCGTTCCGGCAGCCGGTTGCGGCGCACCAGTTCGCGGTTCAGCGCGAGGAACTCCTGTCCGTCACGGGCGGAGCCCAGCGCCCGCTCCACCTCGGCGATGTCGGCCTCGGTGGTCCGCCGGAACTGTTCCGTGCGGGCGGCGGCCACGAGGCCCGAGCGGCCCGAGAAGTGGTGGTACACGGCACCGACCGACACCCCGGCCTCCCGGGCGATGGCGGTGACCACCACGCCCGCCGCGCCGTCGCGGTCGAAGCGCGCCACGGCCCGGTCGAGGATCCGCCGGTAGGTCTCGTCGCCGCGGGCGGCACCCGTCGGACGCGCCGAATCGCCGGGTTCGATCTTCGGTGGGTCGCTCACGATGCGCCCGTATCCTCGGAGGTGAGTTGCATCCGGAGGTCATCATGCACCGTCGTTCCCGCTCGTTCCGCCCTCTCGCGTCGGCCGTCGCCGTCGTCGGCCTCGTCGCGCTCGTCGCGCTCGGCGCGGGCTGCAGTTCCGACGGCGACTCGTCGTCGGACACCACGGCGAAGAAGGACAGCCCCACCACCACCGCCCCCGCCGCTGCCGGCAACGAGGGCGCCGAGGAGGAGGGGGGCGGCACGGTCGACTGCACCCGCACCCAGAACGCGCTGGACGAGGTGATCGCCATCTCCGAGACGGCCGAATCCGGCCAGCAGGTGACACCGTCGGAGTTCTCCGAGGACCTGGCGGCCGCCAGGAAGCAGGTGTCGGTGGTCCAGGGCCAGGCGGTCAACGCCGGAGCCCCCGCCCCGGCGATCCAGTTGTGGACGCAGTACGTGAACGACACGCTCGCCGCGCTGGAGCAGGCGGCGGAGAACGGTGACGTCGCCGCGGCCGAGCAGCAGGTTGCCGCGTTGACCACGCCGCAGGTGACCCAGGCCAAGACACAGGTGGGCAACGCGCTCCAGGCTGCGTGCCCCGGGCTGACCGGCTGGACGGACTGACCGGCTGGACGGACTGATCGGCCGACCGGCCCGCCGACACCGTCGGCTGACCTACCCTGCGGCCCATGCCGAGCACCGAGGACATGATCGCAGCGGTCCGCCGCTACACCGAGGCCCATTCCGCCGGTGACGTCGACGCCGTGGCCGCCGTCTTCGCTCCCGACGCGGTGGTGGCCGATCCCGTCGACCAGCCCGCCCACGTGGGCCGCGACGCGATCCGGGCGTTCTTCGCCGGTACCCACGAGATGGTCGACGCCATGGACCTCCGGATCACCGGGCCGGTGCGCGCCGTCGGCGACTTCGCCGCGGTGCCGCTGCAGGCCGTCAGCACGATGGGTGACGCCAGGGTGGCCGTCGACATCATCGACGTGTTCACCTTCGGCCCCGACGGGCTGGTCACCGACATGAAGGCGTACTGGACCGCGTCGGACATCCGCCCCGTCGAGGACTGAGCCGGCCGACCTCCGGCGGAGACGGACCCGTGGCCACGCTCGCCGCGTTCGTGGTGCTCGTCGGTGCCGGGGCCACCGCGGTGTGGGTGTCGTGGCGCGGCTCACAGGGCCACCTCCGCGGTCGTGGCTGGGCCGAGGCCGCCGGTCCGCTCGGGGTGGGCGGCGGCGTGTGCATCCTCGGTGGCGTGGCGGCGGGAGTGTCCGGCGTGCCGTCGCCGGTGGGCTGGGTGGGCGTGGGGGTGGGTCTCGCCGGGCTCGTGGTGGGTGCCGCGGCCGCCGCGGTCTCGGCCCGCTGACGGGTCAGCCGCGGCCGAGGATCCGGTCGACGGAGATCTCGATCGCCACCCGGTCGGGCCGCTCGCCGGGCTGCCGGTAGCGCGCCGCGTAACCGGCCACCGCCGCGGCCACCCGGTCGGGATCGTCGGTGGCCGCCACCGTGCCCTCGAGCGTCAGCCAGCGGGCACCGTCCACCTGGCTCACCGCGGCCCGGCCCCCGCGCCGGGCGTTGAGCACCTTCTGCGATCCCTCGAAGCTGATGACGCGCACCAGGCGGGGTTCCGGGTCGTAGGAGAACCCCACCGGCACCACGTGTGGGGACCCGTCGGCGCGGAGCGTGGTGAGGGTGGCCAGGTGGTACTCGCCGAGGAACGCGAGCACCTCGGGCGGGAGGTGGGCCGGGTCCAGTGCCATCGTGGGTTCCTCCTCCGCGGGGCCGGCGTCACTCGCTGGAGATCGCGCCGAGGACGTCCATGCGGCTCGCCCGGAGGGCGGGGACGATCGCGGCCAGCAGGCCGGCGATGGCCGCCACCACCGTGATCACCACCAGCTGGCCCACCGGCAACGTGAACCGGAGGATCCCCGGGTTGTCGGCGGAGACGGCCACGCTCAGGGCGATGGCGAACAGGATCCCGATCACGAGCCCGATCAGGGTGCCGAACACGGCGATGATCGCGGATTCGTTGCGGATCATCGCCCGCAGTTGTCGTCGGGTCATCCCGACCGCGCGCAACAGCCCGAGCTCACGGGTGCGCTCGAGCACCGAGAGCGAGAGCGTGTTCGCGATGCCGATCAGTGCGATCACGATGGCGAGGAAGAGCAGGCCGTAGATCACCGTCAGGAACGTGTTGATCGGGCCCGTCTGCGTCTCGATGAACTGCTGGAGGTCCTGCACCTGCACGGTCGGGAGGTCGGCGAAGAGGGCGTCGAGCTCCTTGCGCACCTGTGCCGGATCCGCCCCCGGGTCCTCGAGCACGTAGATCTGCGTGTCCACGTTGAACAGCGGCAGCACGTTCGGGGCGAAGGTGTCGAGGGGCAGCCACACGGCGGTCTGGCCGAGTGCCCGCTCGAAGATCACCGCGACGGTCAGGTCCACGGTGCCGGTCCCCGCGAAGTAGACGGGCACCTTCTGGCCCACCTTCCAGCCCCGGTCCTCCGCGAGCCGCTCGCTCACCGCCATCGTGCCGGCGGTGAGGTCGGCCGGCGATCCCTGCACCTTGCCGGCGTCGACCACCTGGAACCAGGTGGCCGGGTCGATGCCGAACGCGGTCTCGTTCTTGCCGGGCGGTGCGTCGCCGATGCTGCCGAGTTGGCCGGCGGGAACCGTGGTGGTGCTGGCCGCCTCGGCCTGCGACTGCGGATCCGCCAGGGTGAGGAACGTGAAGCGGACCGGGCTGGCCACCGCCACGCCCGGCTGCGCGGCGATCCGCTCCACGGAACCCTCGGGGATCGCGCCGAAGGACGTGAGCGACGAGGTGGCCACCACGAACTGGGCCTTCACCGACTGGTTGATGGTCTCGTCCGCCGTTGCCTTGATCGACGAGGCGACGATGGCGATCACCACCACGAGCGTGACGCCGATGGTGAGGGCGGCCGCGGTGGCAGCCGTGCGCTTCGGGTTGCGGGCCGCGTTCTCGCCGGCGAGCCGTCCGGTCATGCGACCGCCCCACGAGAACGGTCGGGCGAGCAGGCGGCTGACCGGACTGGCGATCGCCGGGCCGAGGATGACGGCCACCGACACCAGGAGCGCCGCGGCGCCGCCCCCCACGAAGGCGAGCGGGTTCGGCCCGATGTCGGCGAGGCCGAGCCCCATCAGGAGCAGGCCGGACAGCACGAGGAGCGTGCCCCACACCTTGCGGGCGGTGGACAGGCCGGTGCGGTCGAGCGACACCTCCTGCAGCGCCGCGATCGGTGGGATCTTGGTGGACCGCAGCGCCGGGATGAACGCGGACAGGGCGGTGACCCCGAGGCCGATCACGAGCGCGAGCACCACGATGCCCGCGCTGAGCGACGGCACCGACGACGTGACCGTGAAGAAGTTCGAGACCACCCGGATCAGCCCGGTGGCCAGCACGACGCCGAGGCCGAGGCCGAGCACCGATGCCACCGCGCCGATGAGCAGCGCCTCGGCCATCGTGGCCGCGAGCACCTGCCGGCGGCGGGCGCCGATGGCCCGCAGCAGTGCGGTCTCGCGGGTGCGCTGGGCCACGATGATCGAGAAGGTGTTGTAGATGATGAACACCGACACGAAGAGCGCGATGTAGCCGAACACGCTGACGAAGATGCCCAGGATGTCGACGAACTGGGCGATCTGCTCCTGGCTCTCCTTGGTGAACGCCTCGCCGGTGAGCACCTGCTGGTCGGGGAGGGCGCGGGCGAGGGCGCGGGCCAGTTCCTGCTGGCTCACCCCGTCGGCCGCGGACACGGCCACGTAGTTGAACTGGTCGGGCTGGTTGGTGAGGCGCTGTGCCTCGGGGGTGGTGAAGAACATCACCTTCGCCCCGCTGGACTGCGTGCCGTCGGGGCCGAGTCCGACCAGGCCCACGAGGGTGAACTGCTGCCGACCCGCCTGCGTGGTGGCCAGTGTGACCTGGTCGCCGATGGTCAGCCCGAGGTCACCGGCGGTGCGGAAGTCGAGCACCACCTCCGTGTCGGCGCGCGGGCCGCGTCCGTCGGTGAGCTTGCCGAGCCGGAGGACCTCGTCGTCCACCCAGTTGTAGGTGATCGTGGGCGGTCCGAAGCCGCCGCCGAAGACCTTCCCGTTCCGGTCGATGAGCTCCGCCCCGGCGGCCTCGACGATGCCGGCGTCGGCCCGCACGCCGTCCACACCCCGGACCTCCTCCACCACCGGGGCGGGCAGCGGTGAGCGCAGCGGCTGGCCGAACGGGGTCTCCTGGGTCTGGGAGGAGCGCACCACGGCGTCGAAGCCCTCGTAGACGTCGCCGATCAGCGACTTGATCGACGCGGAGAGCGTGTTCGACAGCAGCAGCGTTCCCGTGAGGAAGGCGATGCCCAGCACCACCGCGATGCTGGTGGTGACCACGCGGCCCTTCCGGGCGGCGAGGTTCTTCAGTGCGACGCGGAGCACAGGTGGTCGTCAGTCGCCGAGGCGCTTCATGGAGTCGAGCACCCGCTCCGCGGTGGGCTCGGTCATCTCGTCGACGATCCGTCCGTCGGCGAGGAACACCACGCGGTCGGCGTAGGACGCCGCGTTGGGGTCGTGGGTGACCATCACGATGGTCTGGCCGAGGTCGCTGACGGCGTGGCGCATGAACTGGAGGATCTCGGTGCCGCTGCGGGAGTCGAGGTTGCCGGTGGGCTCGTCGGCGAAGACGATCTCGGGCCGGCTCGCGAGCGCCCGTGCCACCGCGACGCGCTGCTGCTGGCCACCCGACAGTTCGCTGGGTCGGTGCGACAGGCGGTCGCCGAGCCCCACGATGCCGATCACCTGGTTCATCCACTCGCGGTCGGGCTTGCGACCCGCGAGGTCCATCGGGAGCGTGATGTTCTCGGCCGCCGACAGCGTGGGGATGAGGTTGAAGGCCTGGAAGACGAAGCCCACCTTGTCGCGGCGCAACTCGGTCAGCTCACCCTCGCTCAGGTCGTCGAGGTAGGTGGTGCCGATGAACACGCGGCCGGAGGTGAGGCGGTCGAGCCCCGCCAGGCAGTGCATGAGGGTGGACTTGCCGGAGCCCGACGGGCCCATGATCGCGGTGAACCGGCCCCGTTCGAAGGTGGCGGTGACGCCGTCGAGCGCCCGCACCTCGGTGTCGCCCTCGCCGTAGACCTTGTGGGCGTCGATGGCGCCGGCGGCGGCGAACTCGGTGGGCGTCGGCTCGGTTGCGGTGGACACGTCGGCTCCTCACTCCGTCCCGGCACGCTGCGCCCGGACGGCCCGTCGACCCTACCCGGCACCCCGCTGAACCGGGTGCCGCAGCGCTTCAGGCGGTGGCGGGCTCGTCGTCGACGGTGAGGTCGACCGTCGCGGTGCCGGCGGTGAGGTCGGCGGTGGGGCCGGTCAGGTCGATGCCATCGTCCTCGGCGGTTGCCGTGTCCTCGGTGGTCGCCGTGTCCTCGGTGATCGCCGTGTCCTCGGTGGTCGCCGTGTCCTCGGTGGCGTCGGCGGTCGCGTCGTCGGCGGGCTCGTCGTCCGCCATCGGGTCCCAGATCCGGTCGGCGAGCGGGGGCACGAAGCTCACGGCCAGCCGGGCCCACTGCTTGCGGGCCTCGGGGACCGCGTAGCAGGCGATGCGGAACAGCAGCCGGGCGTCGGCCCGCCGTCGCAGTCGAGCGGCGGCCACCCCGCCGATCGTGGCGTAACGGGCGAGGAGCTCGGCGTCGGGGATCGGGGTGCGGGCCAGTACGTCGAGGGCGGCGAACGCCCAGGCCAACCGGAGCTCGTCGCCTTCGGCGGGCGGGTCATCCACCCGGTCGTTCCAACGCACCAGACGCTCCGGCGTCTGGGCCAGCACCGGCGCCGCGCCCCCGTGGTCCCCGTCGTGGACCGTGCCGTCCGCCGGTTCGTCCGCGAGCAGGCTCCGCAGCACCTCGGCCGCGAGCACGGTCGCCGGGTTGGCCTCGGCGTGGAGGGGAGCGCCCTCGCGGTCGAGCGCCGCGACGAGGAGGTCGGTGGAGGTGGCGAAGGCGCCGGGCCGGAGACAGGCCCGGCCCAGCGGGTCGGCCGACGCGGCGCGTGGCTCGATCCGTGTGAGCGACCCGTCGAGGTGGTGCTGCTCGCCGCCACAGGTGACGAACCGGGCGCCGGAGGCGTCCGCGAGGCGTCCGAGGCGGGCCAGCCACAGGGCCGACACCTCGGTGTCGGGGTCGATGACGGTGGCCCACCGGCCGCGTGCCTCACGCAGCCCGTTGGCGCACGCCGTGGCCGGGCCGGCCGCCTCCTGGCGCAGCACGCGGACCCGGGCGTCGGCCACGGCCCGGGCCGCGGCCACCGTGTCGTCGGTCGAACCGTCGTCGACCACCAGCACCTCGACGTCCGCGAAGGTCTGGGCCAGCACGCCGGTGACGGCGCGTCCGATCACGTCGGCCCGGTCCCGCACGGGGATCACCACCGAGAAGCGTGGTCGCACGTCGCACATTGTGGCGGCCCGACCACTCCACAGCGCGGACCCGCGGGCCGTGACCCGCGGCGCGGTGGGGTCAGGAGCGCGGTGCCATCACGTAGACGGTGACGTCACCGTCCGCGGCCACCTGTCGGAGGTCGACCTTCTCGCGCAGTTGCTGCAGCGTCCACAGGTGGCCGTAGGTGGGCTCCTCGTCCACCCAGACCAGGCAGGTGGGTCGGGCGCCGAGTGTCGGCAGCAGGCGCTCGAGGTCGTCGGTGCGCTCGTCGGACTCGAGCCCGGTGCGCCGGGGGCTCCACTGCGCCTCCACCTCGGGGTAGAGCGCGTTGGGCAGGTTCGACACCACCCGGCAGTCCGAGGGGATGCGGTCGAGGGCGGCGTCGGCACGCACGCGGTCGAACGTGTCGGACTCGTAGTTGCCCGTGAAGTAGGGGTTCCCGGTGGCGAAGAGGACCACGGCCACCAGTCCCGCGGCCACGTTCGCACCGCCCCACACCATCGCGGCCACGTACGAGCGCCGCCACCACGGGTTCCGGCCCGGTGGCGGCAGCTCCTCGGTGCGGTCCACCAGCACGAGGCCGAGGACGAGCAGCGGCAGGTACGCCGGGTTGAGCAACCGCAGGTCGAGCTGGTTCAGCGCGGTGGTGGAGCGGATGTAGAGCATGTACAGCAGGTAGAGGCCCGCCGCGAGCAGCAGCAGGCCGGACTGCCCGCCCAGCAGCCGCCACGACTGTGCCAAGGTGCCGCCGTCGCCGGCCGCGGCGCGGGCGGCGAGCACGCGATGGGCGAGGAAGGCGGCGGCGACGAGGACCACCAGGCCGACCGCCGCCCACACCTTGGTGAAGCCGTTGCCCACCCCGGGCAGCAGGAAGCGGCCCATCGTGGCGAGGATGTCGAAGGCGTTGTCCACCGGGCCGCGGGCCGACGCGTACCGGGGGCCCAGCAGCGTGCCGTCCTCGGCCCGGTTGCGCAGCATCCAGAGGACCGGCACCGCCACGGCCACGGCGCCGTAGGCCACGCCGTCGCGCAGGCGCAGCGCGAACCTGCGGGTGGCGGCGTCGGCCCGGCCGCCGTCGAGCAGCAACCAGAGGCCACCGGTGCCCACCAGCACGATCGCCACGTACCGCAGTCCGAAGCCGAGCCACACCAGCGTCGCCGCCCCGAGGAGCCACGACGTCCGCCCCGACTCCCGGAAGTTCATGAGGGCGAGCAGCCAGCACATGACGACCACGCCGAACGCGAAGTCCGTCATGAGCAGGTGGCCGAAGCCGACGGTGGAGCCGCCGAGCGCCACCACCGCGGTGCCCAGCAGCACCAGCCGCCCGTCGCGTACGCAGCGCCGGAGCAGGCGGTGGGCCACCAGCACGGCCACGAAGGTGGTCACCGTGTTGAGCAGGACGGCGGCACCCATGGGGTCGAGCGGGGTGACCTTCGCGATGCCGGCCATCAGCGCCGGCCACAGCGGTGGCCAGACCGTGAGCGGGCGCTCCAGGAAGTAGCCGAGCCCGTCGCCGCGCAGCAACGAGTCGGCGATCGCCCGGTAGCCGACCCCGTCGTCGCCGGCCGCGATGCCGCCGATGTTGGCCACGAGCACCGCCAGCGCCCCGGCGGTGGCCAGCAACCACACCCGCGGGTCCGTCCCGTCCTCGGCGGCCTCGCGTCCCCCGGCGTCCACCGGTGCGTCCGTCGTTCCCCGTGTCACCCGACCCCCCGTCGTGACCTGCCCCCTCGGCTCACCCGCACAGTGTCGGTGGGGCCGCGTCGCCGCACAAGTCCCACCCGTATGCTGGGGCCTCCATGGACTGCCCGAGCTGCGGAGCCGACTGCACCGCCGGGGCGCGCTTCTGCTGGTCGTGCGGACAGCCGCTGCGGGCGCCGTCGGAGGAACGACGGGTCGTCACGGTCCTCTTCGCCGACCTCGTGGGGTTCACCACTCTGAGCGAGCACCTCGACCCCGAGGAGGTGAAGGTCCTCGTCGACCGGGCCTTCGAGCGGCTCGTGCGGGACGTCACCGCCTTCGGTGGGCGGGTCGACAAGATCGTGGGCGACGCGATCGTGGCGCTCTTCGGTGCCCCGGTGGCGCACGAGGACGATGCCGAGCGCGCCGTGCGCGCCGCGCTGCGGATGCAGGACACCCTCGCGACCTACGCCGAGGAGAGTGGTGCCGGCATCCGCATGCGCATCGGCGTGAACACCGGCGAGGTGCTCGTGGGCGCGCTGCGCGCCGGGGGCGACTACACCGCGATGGGCGACGTGGTGAACACGGCGTCGCGGTTGCAGACGCTCGCGGACCCCGGCGAGGTGCTCGTCGGTGAGAGCACCCACGACGCCACCGACGAGGTGATCGCGTATGAGTCCCGCGGTGCCCTCGTGGCCCGCGGGCGCGAGCGGCCGGTGAACGTGTGGACGGCCACCGGGGCGCTCCTGCCGCCGGGCCACCGGCCCCGGCGGCGTTCCACGCCACTGGTCGGCCGCGACGCGGAACTGTCCATCGTCGCCAACGCGGTGCACGTGTCGGTGACCCACTCGCGTGCGTTGCTGGTGCTCGTGCTCGGCGAGGCGGGGGTGGGCAAGACACGGCTGGCCAACGAGTTGTCGGAGGTGGCCGGCGCCTCGGACGGTGTGCGGACCTTCAGCGGGCGCTGCGTGCCCTACGGCGAGGCGAACCCCTGGTGGCCGATCGCGGAGGTGCTCCGGGCCGGCTGCGGCGTCGGCCGCGACGACCCCCTCGACGAGGCCCGTGAGCGCACAACCGCCGCGGTCCGGACGGTGTGCGGCGGCGCGTCCCCGGCCGACGTGACGGCCACGGTCAACGGGCTGCTGCACCTCATGGGCTACGAGGGACCGCTGCGCGGCCTCGACGGCGGGCAGGCACGCGTGGAGGCCACCCAGGCGTTGCTGTCCTACCTCGAGGGCGTGGGCCGCGACCGCCCGGTGCTGATCCGCCTCGCCGACCTGCACTGGGCCGACCAGGCCGTGCTGGACCTGATCGACGAGCTCTCCACCCACCTGGCCCGGCAACGCTTCGTGCTCGTGGCCACGGCCCGGCGTGCGCTGCAGCAGCGGTGGTCGCCGCGCGCGGGCCGGTTCAACAGCCTGGTACTGAACCTCGACCCGCTCGGCCGGGAGGCGTCCGAACAGCTGCTCGACACGCTGCTCGTGGGGACCCCGGCGCTCGACGCCAGCCTCGACGGCACCCAGCGCGCCGAACTGCTCGACCGCTCCGGCGGGAACCCCTTCTACCTCGAGGAGCTCGTCACCCTGGTCGGGGCCGAGGGGGCACCACCGTCCGACGCGCCGCTGCCCGACACGCTGCGCGGCCTGGTGGCGGCGCGCATCGACGGCCTCACCTCCGAGGAGCAGCTCGTCCTGGAGGACGCGTCGGTGTGGGGTTCGAACGGACCGCTCGTGGCGCTGAGCCGGATCGCGGAGGCGGTGCGCGGCGTGGCCGACGTGGGCCCGCTGGTGCAGTCGATGGCCGACAAGGACGTGCTCGTCTTCGACGGTTCGGAGTGGACGTTCCGGTCCGACCTGGTGCGGGAGGTGGCGTACTCACGCCTCACCAAGCGCGACCGCCTGATGCGACACCAGGGCATCGCCACCTACCTGGAGCACGCCGTGGCCGGCCGGTTCGCGGACGACGGTGTGGTGGACACCGTGGCCCGGCACTACGTGGAGGCGGCCCGGCTCGCACGCGACCTGGGCTCCGCCACGGCGCCGGCCGACCTCGGCGACCGTGCCGTGCGGTGGGCCACCGAGGCGGCCCGCCGGGCCGAGCAGTCGGCGAGCTGGCCGCTGGCCGCCCGGCTCCACAGCCAGGTGCTGGAGCTCGTGCCGTCCTCCTCGGTCGACGAACGCTTCCGGGCGCTGCTGGGTCGCGGCCGGTGCCGGGTGGAGCAGTGGGACGACGTCGGCGCCAGGGCCGACGGGGGCGAGGCGCTCGCGCTCGCCGAGGAGATGGAGGACCCGTCCGCGCGGGCCCAGGCCCTGCTGTGCCTGGCCGCCGCCTCGTCCCGCTCGGGGGAGTTCGGTCGGGCCGACACGGAGCTGGCCGAGGCGCTCGAGCTCTTCGACGGACAGGGCGACACGCGGGGCCGGGCCGAGACGCTCCGCCAGCGGGGCATGGCCTACCTGCTCCGTGGCGACCAGCGGTCCGCCGAGGAACCGATCGCCGCGGCGCTCGACGCGTTCCGGGCGGTCGGCGACCGCCGGGGCGAGGCGTGGTCGCTGCAGAACCTGGCGTGGATCGCCTTCACCGACGGGCGGGTCGAGGTGGCCGAACGCGCCATCGAGGCGTCGCGCCAGGCGTTCCGCGAGGTGGGCGACCGCGGTGGGCTCGCCTGGGTGGAGGGCCTCTCCGCGTTCGTGCGGTTCAGCCAGGGTGACTTCGACGGTGCCCGTGAGCTGTCGTCGAGGATCCTGCGGGAGAGCGAGCGCCGCGGTGACCGGTTCGGCCAGGGGATGATGCACGTCGTCCAGGCCGGTATCGAACTGTGGACCGGTCACTGCCGCATGGCCGCAGCGGCGGCGGAGGAGGCGGTGGCCGCCTTCCGCCAGGCCGGCGACAAACTGGGCCTCGAGCAGGCGCTCGCGGTGGCCGGCCGGGCCGAGATCATGTGCGGGAACCTCGCCCGCGGCCGCGAGCTCCTGGCCGAGGCGCTCAACGTGAGCGAGGAGACCTCGCCCGAGTTCGCCCGGGCCGTCGCGGAGTTCACCGACGTGCAGGTGGGCCGCCCGGAACGGGTGCTGGCGTCACCGGTGCCCGAGGAGCGGCCCGGTGCGGCCTCCGCCGCAGGGGCGCCGATCACCGCCCAGCAGCACCTCGCGGCCCGGGCCCTGGCACTGGCCCAGGTGGCCCGCGAGGAGGAGGGCCTGGCGCTCGCCCGGGAGGCGGTGGCCGAGGCTGCCGACGGCGGCTACGAGTGGTCGGTGCTCGGGGCGGTGGCCGCCGCCTGCGGACGCCCGGACGAGGTGGCCGCCGCCGCGGACCGGGTGGCGGAGCTCGACCGGGCGACCTACCTCGACCACGTCGTCGTGCAGCTCGCCGTGGCCACCTCCGACCTCGGGCCCCGTGGTGATGCCGCCCTCGCGGCTGCCCGCGAGCGGCTGGGCACCGGTGAGGACCGGGTGGCCGCCGCGCTCGTGGCGCTCGCCGCCGCGGTGCGGGCCGAGGCCGCCGGCGGCGGGCCGGGGGAGCTCAGGGCCGAGGCGGAGGCAGCGTTGTCGGCGATCGGTCTGTCCGACACGCGTTGGCGCGACCTCTTCCGGCGGGCCTGTGGCCACGCGGCCGGGCCGGCGGGCGTGCCGCCGGCCCGGGGTGCGGACGCCTAGGGGTCAGTCGGCCGGCTGGGGCACCCAGCGGAGGTAGGGCTTGTCGGCCCGCCAGCCCTCCGGGAACTTCTCCTTCGCCACCTCGTCGGTGACCGCTGCGCCGATGATCACGTCGCCGCCCTGCTGCCAGTCCGCCGGGGTGGCCACGGAGTGCTTGGCGGTGAGCTGCAGGGAGTCGATGACCCGGAGGATCTCGTCGAAGTTGCGGCCGGTGGACGCCGGGTAGGTGAGGTTGAGCTTCACCTTGTCGTCGGGCCCGACGATGAAGACCGACCGCACGGTCAGCGTGTCGTTCGCGTTGGGGTGGATCATGTCGTAGAGGTCGGCGACGGCGCGGTCGGGATCCGCGATCATCGGGAAGTTGACGGCCTCGCCCTGGGTCTCCTCGATGTCCTTCTCCCACTCGAGGTGCGAGTCGACGGGATCGACGGAGAGGCCGATCACCTTCACGCCGCGCCGGTCGAACTCGTCCTTGAGCTTCGCCACGGTGCCCAGCTCCGTGGTGCAGACCGGGGTGAAGTCCTTGGGATGCGAGAAGAGGACGGCCCAGCTGCCCTGCTTCCACTCGTGGAAGCTGATGGTGCCCTGCGTGGTCTCGGCGGTGAAGTCCGGAGCCTCGTCGCCCAGTCGGATGGCCATGGGATCTCCTGTCTCGTCGGCACGGCGTGTCCCGTGGGCCCGACTCTCGGTGGATGAATACCCGACCAAACTAGTCGGGTATGCCGTACCCGTCCTGTGGCATCCGTCATGCATGGCAACTTCCGCGAGCGAAGTGGTTGACCCCGTTCGCAGGTGCTTGCTACAGTTAGCACCGAGGCGAGCACGAGTACGCACGCCGCAGAACGAACACCCCCGACCGGAGGCAACCATGGACACCATCCTCGACCCCATCACCGAGCTGCAGGACAAGGTCATCGAGACCATCGAGGGCCTGAAGAAGCCCGTCTCGTCCGCCGTGGCCGACGTCGTCGAGTTCGTCGTCGACCGGGTGCCCGAGGTGCCGGCCCTGCCCTACGCCCAGAAGCTGCCCACGCCCGTGGAGCTGATCGACAACCAGGCCAAGTTCGCCGCCCGCGTGGTGAGCTCCACCAAGTCCGTGGCCAAGGGCGCCGCCAAGGCCGCCGCCCCGCTGACCGACCAGCTGCTCGATCGTCCGGCCCCGGCCCCCAAGGCCGCCAAGGCCACCAAGAAGGTCATGGAGGCCGTCGCCTGAGTCCGGCGGCCCACGTTCTCCCCGGCGGGTGATCCCCCTCCCCGCCGGCGGAACCTCGCACCTGTTGTCCCCCTGACGGGTGCGACCAGAAGGAGGGCCCACGGGCCCTCCTTCTGCGCGTCGCCGGCCCCGCACCCCGCCCCCACACCCGCCCCCGCACCTCGTTCTGTTCGTCGTATCCCACCGTTTGAGGGGCGGTACGACGAACAGAACGAGCGGGAGGAGGTCAGGGGGCGGCGACGAGGTCGCCGAGGCGACGAGCCACCTCGTCGCCGATCGCCAGCGACGCCGTGGCCGCCGGCGACGGCGCGTTGAGCACGTGCACGCACCTCGGCGAGGAGGCGAAGGCGAAGTCGTCGAGCAGCTCGCCGGCCGAGGTCATCGCCTGGGCCCGGATCCCGGCCGGAGCCGGGAGCAGGTCACCGGGCCCCACCTCCGGCACGAGGCGCCGCACGTCAGCGAGGAGCAGGCGACGCGAACGTGAACGCACCAACTCACGTGCCCCGGTGGTGCCGTACCGCCGGGCCAGGTGCCACAGGCCGCGGTCGCCGAGCAGCTCACGGGTGTCGCCCGCGTCCGGACGGTCGCCCGGGTCGCCGTAGTGCTCACGACCGAGGGCCAGCACGGCGTTCGGCCCGACGTGCACCGAACCGTCCACCCCGCGGGTGAGGTGGACCCCGAGGAACGGCCAACGGGGATCGGGCACCGGGTACACCAGCGCCCGCACGAGGCCCACAGCGCCGGCCGCCAGCTCCTGGTACTCGCCCCGGAACGGCACGATGTGCACGTCGGTGCGGGCACCGGCCATCCGGGCCACACGGTCGCTGTGCAGCCCGGCGCAGTTGACGAGCCACCTGGCCCGCACGGCCCCGGTGTCGCTGCGCACCTCCACGGTGTCGCCGCGCACCTCGATGCCCCGGACGCGGAACCCGGTGCGGACGCCGCCCCCACCGTCGACCAGCTCCTCGGCGAGGTGGTGCACCACGCCCGGGTAGTCCACGACCGCGGTGGACCGGACGTGCAGCGCGGCGAGGCCGCGGGCGTGCGGCTCCACCTCGGGGATGCGGTGGCCCGGCAGCCGGTCGAACGGCACGCCGTTGGCACGGCCCCGGCGGGCCAGTTCCTCCAGCCGGGGGAGTTCCTCGGTGCTCGTGGCCACGATGAGCTTGCCGCAGCGGTCGTAGGCCACCCCCCAGTCGGCGCACCGTTCGGCGAGTCGGGTGATGCCCTCCTTCACCAGCCGGGCCTTGGCGGAACCGGGGGCGTAGTAGATGCCGGAGTGCACCACACCGGAGTTCCGGCCCGTCTGGTGGCGGGCGGGCGCGTCCTCCTTGTCGAGCACCAGCACCTCGCGCACACCGAGTCGCTCTTGCACCGCCCGTGCGGTGGCCGTGCCCACGATCCCGGCACCGACCACCACCACGTCGGCGTCGAGGCCGGTCGTCGTGCCGCTCACGTGCCGCCCCCGTCGGTGACGCGGGCCTCCGGTCGCCCGTAGCGGGCCTCCTTCCGGCGCAGGAACGGCGACTCGATGAAGCGCCAGCTGAGCTCGGCCACCCCGAAGGAGAGGAGGAAGAGGATCCCGGTCCGCACCACGAGTTCGGGCTTGGACGCCGCCTTCGGCGCGAGCACGTTGAGCACCTCGTGCCACAGGTACAGCCCGTAGCTCCGCTTGCCGATCCACACCACCACCGGGATCGACAGCCACCGTCCCGCGTGCCCGCCGGGGTGCAGGTGGACCCAGAGCACCAGGGCGGGCAGGCCGAGCAACGCGGCGTTGAACCCGACCGAGCCGAACGGGTCGAACACGCCCACCCTCCCGGCCAGCAGCAGCTCGCCCACGAGCAGGGCGAGGGCCACGCCGGCGGCCACCGGCAGCCACCGTGGCCGCTCGCCGGCGGTATCGCTGCTCACCTCGGTCGGCCCCGGGGCGGCGGCCCACCAGCCCCATCGGCGCACGGCAACGGCCAGCAGGCAGCCGGCGACGAGCATGTCGAACCGCATCGCCGACATCCGGTACACGACCTCGCCCGCGTACCCGACCCCGGTGCCGGCGAACGACTGCTCGGCGGCCCAGTCCACGCCGACCACGTCGCCGGACAGCCGGATCAGCATCCACATGGCCGCCCACGCGCCGGCGGCCCAGAGCAGGACCCGCTGCCGGAGCACGCTGCGCAGGCCGAGCAGCAGCACGAACGGCCACACGAAGTAGAACCACTCCTCCACCGACAGAGACCAGAGGTGGAACAGCACCCGGGGGGAACCGGGCTCCGGGAAGCCGAAGAAGGCCAGGAACCACTGGTAGCTGTAGAGGGCGGCGGCGCCGATCTCCGCCCACACCGTGGGGTACTCGCGGCCGATGAAGAGGGCCACCACCGCGACCAGGGCCAGCAGCGTGTACATGGCCGGGAAGAGCCGCAGCACCCGCCGGTGGTAGAAGCCGCGGAGGCTGACCGCCCCGGCCCGGCGCTGCTCGTCGAGCAGCAGGTTCGTGATGAGGAATCCGCTCAGCACGAAGAAGACGTCCACGCCGATGAGGCCGCCGGTGAAGATCTCCGGGCCCACGAAGTGGAACAGCATCACGGCGAGCACCGCCACGGCCCGCATGCCGTCGAGCGCGGGCTCGTAGCCGAGCGGCCGGGCGTCGACCCGGATCGGCCCGGTGGGCACCGTGGTGGTCATGGCGAGTCGGCCGGGTCCCGGTTGCCGGCGGGATCGGCCGGGCGGCGCAGGCGGTCCTGCGGGGCCATGAACCGCGTCTCCTTGATGCGCAGGAACGGCATCTCGACGTAGCGGTAGGAGAGGAGGCCCATGCCCACGCCGAGCAGTCCGGCCACGAGTCCGAGCACGTACCGGGTGGGCCCGTAGCTGTTGGCGATCGCGGGGAGGAACGGCAGCAGGACCGGGATGTGCCAGAGGTACACCCCGTAGGACCGCAGGCCGAGCCAACGCATGGGCCGGACCGACATCGCCCGGGCCATCAGGCTCGCCGGCCGCAGGTACAGGTCCATGACCATCACGGGGAGGAAGAACAGCGCGGCCTGGTAGCCCACGCTGCCGAACAGCTCGAAGCCCCGCACGCGGTTGCTGACCAACATGAACCCCACGAAGGTCACCCACGACAGCGGACCGAGCACGCGGAGCCAACGGATGAGCGTGGCGGGAACGGGTCGGGGGACCCGGCGGAGGACGAACGCGAGCAGGCAGCCCACCACGATCATGTCCGGACGCACCGCGGCGATCCGGTACAGCACGCCCTGCCACGTGATGCCGTCCTGGTCCACGAACCGGGGCTCGGCACCCTCCCAGACCACCACGTGCTGGAGGCTCATCCGCAGTCCGACGCACACTGCGATGAAGACGAGACACCCCACGATCAGGCGGCGGTCGGCGCGGCGCGTGGCCCGGTGGAGGGTCCGACGCAGGAGCATGGGCCAGAAGAAGTAGAACTGTTCCTCCACCGTCAGGCTCCAGGTGTGCCCGATCAGGCCGAAGCTGGCCGGGAAGAAGGCCGCCACGAGGAAGTACGAGTAGACGGCCGCGGAGAGGACCTCCAGCCACCAGAGTCCCGCCTCCTTCATCTGCTCCGGGATCACGAAGTGCAGGACCAGCATGAAGACGGTGAACACGGCCAGCATGGCGTACATCGCCGGGAAGAGTCGGAGCGCACGGCGGGTGTAGAAGCGGCGCATCGCGATGTCGCCGCTCCGGTTCACCTCGTCGAGGAGCAGCGTGGTGATGAGGAAGCCGCTCGCCACGAAGAACCAGTCGATGATGATGGGCGAACCGCGGAGGAAGTCCGTGAGCGTGGCGTGGTAGAAGACCACCTGCAGGACGAAGATCCCGCGGAACCCGTCGAAGGACGGGATGTGACCCAGGCGCTCACCCGGGATCCTGATCAGCCGACGTTCCTGCGACTCCATGGTTGCCTGACGCCTGCCTGTCCCGTGGTCCCCCGGTTCGGGCGACGACCGACCCCGCCCCTCGGACTGATCACGGTACCGGCCGGGCGATCGATCCGGTAGCGCGGTTCACGCCGCCGGGCGCTCACACGTCCGGGGCGGTCAGACGTCGAGTGCTTCGCGGTCCACGAGGTCGCTGTGGTCCAGCAGGTACTGGCGTCGCCGGGCCACGTCGTTGCCCATGAGCGTCTCGAACAGCTCGGCCGCCTCGGCCGCGGCCCGGGCGTCGTCCATGGTGATGCGGCGCAGGATGCGGGTGCCCGGGTCCAGGCAGGTGACCGCCAGCTCCTCCACGTCCATCTCGCCGAGGCCCTTGAACCGCACCCACTGCAGGTTCTCCGCCTTGCGGTTGCCGGTGGCGAGCTCGTCGGTGAGGCGGAGCTTCTCCTCCTCGGAGAAGGCGTGCACGACCTTGTCGCCCACCTTCACCGTGTAGAGGGGCGGCTGCGCGGCGTAGACCCGGCCGTCCTCGAGCAGCGGCCGCATGTAGGAGTGGATGAGGGTGAGCAGCAGGCACCGGATGTGGCTGCCGTCGACGTCCGCGTCGCACAGGATGATGATGCGCCCGTAGCGGGCGTTCTCGAGCCGGAAGTCCTTGCCGGAGCCCGCGCCGATGGCCGTGAACAGCGCCTGGGCCTCGGCGTTCTCGATGACCTGCTTCATGGTGGACTTGCCGGCGTTGACCACCTTGCCCCGCAGGGGCAGGACCGCCATGTACTCGGCGTTGCGGCCCGCCTTGGCCGGGCCGGCGGCCGAGTCGCCCTCCACGATGAGCAGCTCGGCATCGATGCCGTGCGAGCGGCAGTCGGCGAGCTTGTCGGGCATGCCGGCCGATGACAGCGCCGACGCCTTGCGCCTCGCCTCCAAGGTGGCCTTGGTGGAGACGCGGGTGATCACCGCCTGCGTGAGCTTGTCGCGCAGGGCGTTGACGTTGGTCTTCTTGCCGCCGCCCTCCAGCCAGTTGGTGAAGCCGTCGCGGACCACCTCGTAGACGATGGACTGCACGGCCGGGGTGCCGAGCTCCTGCTTGGTCTGACCCTTGAACTGCGGTTCGGGGAACGTGACCTTCACGGCGGCCACCAGGCCCTCCTGCACGTCGCCCTTCTCGGCCTTGTCCTGGCCGGACTTCGCCAGCTTGGCGAGCTTGCGGTTGCCGGCGACGAGGAGGTCGTTGCACACCCGGGTGAGGGCCCGGTCGAAGCCCGCCACGTGGGTGCCGCCCTCGGTGGTGGGGATCGTGTTCACGAAGCTGGAGACCACGGCGTCGTAGCCCTTCGTCCAGCGGAGGGCGACGTCGACGGTGCAGGCCCGCTCCACCTCCGACATCCTCCCCTCCACCGGAACCTTCTCCGAGAAGGTGCCGGTGCCGTGGAGGGTGATCACGTCGGTGACGGGTTCGCCGACGGTGAGCGACTCGACCAGGTCGGCGAGGCCGCCCCGGGCCACGAACTCCTCGGGCTCGCGGCCCGGGCCCCGCTTGTCGAGGAGGCGGACCTTGAGGCCGGGCACCAGGAAGCACACCTGGGCGCAGTGCGCCCGCACCTGTTCGGCGTCGATGCTGAGGCCGGGGTCGAAGATCTCGAGGTCGGGCCAGAACCGCACCCGGGTGCCGGTGCGGCGGGCCGGGATCCTGCGCACCACCTCGAGCGCGGAGCCCGGCTTGAAGTGGCCCTTCGCGTCGACCCGGCCGGGGGCGCGGTGCACGAACGTGAGCCGGTGGGTGGCGCCGTCGCGGTCGACCTCGGCCACCAGTTTGGAGCTGAGCGCGTTGACCACGCTGGCACCCACGCCGTGCAGGCCGCCGGACGCCGAGTAGGCCCCGCCGCCGAACTTGCCGCCCGCGTGCAGCTCGGTGAACACGATCTCGAGCGCGGTGCGGCTGCCCTTCTTCTTCCCGATGGGGATGCCGCGGCCGTTGTCGGCCACCTCCACCGAGCCGTCCTTGTGCAGGGTGACCTCCACGAGGTTGGCGTGGCCGGCGGCGGCCTCGTCGACGGCGTTGTCGACCAGCTCCCACACGAGGTGGTGCAGGCCCTCCGGGCCGGTGCCCCCGATGTACATGCCCGGCCGCTTGCGGACGGCGTCGAGCCCCTCGAGGAGCTGGATGGACTTCTCGTCGTAGGTGGTGGACCGGTTCGCCATGGCCCGTCGAGTCTCCCACGGCACCGTGACGGCCCCGGGACACCGACCGGTCGGTGTCCCGGGCCGACAGCGGCGACCGCACCCGCCGCGGTGCCGTACCTTCCACTCGTGCCCGCGGTCCGTGCCCACCACCATCCGGCGGCGCCCACCGCGGCCGCCGTCGGGGCGACCGGGTTGTGGGCGGTCGGCAACCTCATGGCCGGCGCCGCCGTGCTCCCCGGGCCTCAGCTGGCGTTCTGGCGGGTGCTCTGCGGGGCGGCGGTCTACCAGGCGGTGTTCCACGCCCGCGGCGGCCGCATGACGCTGGCCACGTTCCGGACCGCTGCGCTCGGCGGGGTGGCCTTCGGTGGTTCAGCGGCCCTGTTCTTCACCGCGCTGCAGACCACCACGGTGGCGTCGGCCACGGTGATCGCCGCGCTGCAGCCCGTGTTCCTGCTCCCCTATGCGGTGCGCCGGATGGGGGAGAAGGTCGACGGGGCCCGGATCGCGCTCATCGGCCTGGCCGTGGCCGGGACCGTGCTCGTGGTGGCCGGGTCGTCGTCGAGCGGCGAATGGTCACCCGTGGGCGACCTGCTCGCCGTGGCCGGCACCCTGGTGGGCTGCGCCTACTTCGTGGGCACCAAGCGGGCCCGCCAGACGCTCGACACGCTCGAGTACCAGGCCGCCGCCCTGCCCGTCGGCGCGCTGGTCGCGCTCGCCGGTGCGCTGGTCACCGGGCCCGGCCTGGTGCGGCCGTCACCGTCGGACCTGGCGTGGGCCGCGTTGATGATGGCGATCCCCGGCACCGGCCACCTGATGATGAGCTGGGCCCAGAAGGACCTTCCCGTCACCACCACCGCGACCATCGCGCTCGACGTGGTGGTGCTCAGCTCGGCGGGTGCCGCGCTGCTCCTCGGCGAGTCGCTGGGTGCCCTCCAGCTGGTGGGCATGGCGGTGGTGCTGGTGGCCCTGGCGTTCTACGTCCGCCGCGCCGGCCGCGCCGCGGCGGACCCGGCCGAGGTGGCGGTGATCCCCGGCGAATGACCCGGCTCCCGTCGGGGCGGGCTCACCAGCGGCTGGTGCCCACCCCCAGCCAACGACGCTTCGTGGCCTTCGAGGCCAGGTCGCGCGCCGTGCGGGCCAGGGTGAGCGGCTCCGGGGTCGCATCCGGTCGGGACGGCGCGTCCGCGGCACCCACCACCACCTGGAGGCCGTCGTCCGGACCCACCCAGGCCCAGTCGATGCGGCTCTCCCTGGCCCGTAGCTTGGTGATGCGCAGCCCGCCCGTGGACCGTCCCTTCACCGGGAACTCGGCGGCATCGGTGACCTTGGCCGTCTGCGCGTCGGTGACGGTGAGCACCACCGCCCCGTCGCCCGCCGGCCCGGCGCCCACCACGGTGGCGCCGTCGGCGAGCTTCATGCCCGCCACCCCGCCGGCCCCGCGGCCCTGCACCGGCACGGCACCGGCATCGCAGCGCAGGACCTGGGCGTTCGAGGCCACCACGGCCACCGGCAGCCCGTCGGGCGCGCCGAACGCGGCCACCACCGAGTCGCCGGGCTTCAGCTTGATGACCGGCTTGCCGGCCGGCGTGCCGGCCACCTCCTCCACCGAGAGCCGCTTCATGGTGCCGAGGGCCGTCACGAGCAGGACCGGCGGTGGCGCCTCGCCGCCGGGCGCCGGTGGTGCCACCAGGAACCGCACCGCCTCGCCCTTGTCGAGGCCCACCAGTTCCGCGAGCGGTGTGCCGCGGCTGCGCCCGCCCACCTCGGCCACCCCGTCGACCCCGATCGGCAGCGCCCGCCCGCGGCTGGTGAGCGCCCACACCTGGGAGTGGGTGGTGGTGCCCACCCGCTGGACCAGCACGTCGTGGCGGCCGAACGTGGCCTGCTTCGGGCCGTCGACCGGCTCGCGGCCGAGCACCGAGGTGCTCGACAGCGCCAGCACGCAGGGCTCCTCGACGCGGGTGGCCAGCTCCTCCTCCCGGGCCGCCTCGAGCGTGAGGTCGTCGAGCTCGTCGGGCCGCAGGATGCGCGACCGCCGCTCGGTGCCGTAGGCGTCGACCATCTCGCCCAGCTCCTTCAGCACGATGGTGCGCTGGCGCTGCTCCGAGCCGAGGATGCGCTCGTACTCGCGGATGCGGCCGCGCAGTTCCTCGGCCTCGGCCTCCAGTTCCAGCTTGGCCAGCGCGGTGAGGCGGCGGAGCTGCATGTCGAGGATGTGCACCGCTTGCACCTCCGACAGCGACAGCTCGGCCATCAGGCGGTCGCGTGCCTCGGCCGCGTCCTGCGAGGACCGGATGATCGACACCACGAGGTCGATGGCGTCGAGCGCGATGAGCAGACCCTCCACCAGGTGGAGACGCCGCCGGGCCTTGCCGAGGCGGAACTCGGTGCGCCGGCGCACCACGTCGAGGCGGTGCTCCACGTAGTGGCGGCACAGGTCGTGGAGGCCCACGGTGGTGGGCACGCCGTCGACGAGCACCACGTTGTTGATGCCGAAGGACTCCTCGAGGGGGGTCTGGCGGTAGAGCTCGGTGAGCACCGCCCGGCCGTTCGCACCGGGACGCAGCTCGATCTCGATGCGGAGCCCGGTGTGGCGGTCGGAGGTGTTCTTCACGTCGGACACGAGCGGCAGCTTGCCGTTGCGCATCAGTTCCTGGATGCGGCCCACCACCCGCTCCGGTCCCACCAGGTAGGGGAGTTCGGTGACCACGATCCCCTGGCGGGCCCGGGTGAGGTCGACCACCTCGGCGGTGGCCCGGATCCGCACGGTGCCGCGGCCGGTGGCGTAGGCGTCCGCGAGGCCGTCGTCGACGACGATCCCGCCGGAGGGGAAGTCGGGGCCCGGCAGCACCGCCATGAGTTCCTCCACGGTGGGCTTGGGTCGCCGCTTCGTCATCACCAGTTCGATGGCCCGGTACACCTCGGCGAGGTTGTGCGGGGCCATGTTCGTGGCCATGCCGACCGCGATGCCGGAGGTGCCGTTCACCAGCAGGTTCGGGAGCCGGGCGGGGAGGTAGAGCGGTTCGGCCCGCTCGCCGTCGAAGGTGGGCCGGAACTCGACGGTCTCCTCGTCGATCTCGCCGAGCATCTCCATCGCCGCCTCCGTGAGGCGGCACTCGGTGTAGCGGTAGGCGGCGGGCGGGTCGTCGAGGCTGCCGAAGTTCCCGTGGGGGTCGACCAGGGTGATGTTGCGGCCGAACGTCTGGCCCATCCGCACCAGCGCGTCGTAGATCGCGCCGTCACCGTGCGGGTGGTACTTGCCCATGGTCTCGCCCACCACGCCGGCGCACTTGCGGTGCGGTCGGTCGGGGCGCAGCCCCATGTCGGCCATGGCGTGGAGGATCCGGCGCTGGACCGGCTTGAGCCCGTCGCGCACGTCGGGGATGGCCCGTGCGGTGATGACCGACAGGGAGTAGGACAGGAACGACTCGCCCAACTCCTCGGTGACGGGGACGTCGACGATCTCGCGGGCGAAGTTCTCGAAGAGCTCGGACTGGCGTGGCATGGCTCCATCTAAGCCGCACCCGGGGACAGCGCATGTGAACCGTGCTCAGGCGCTGTGGGAGGATCGTCCCCATGCCGGACACCCCGTGGTTGGACGATGCCTGCTCGCTGGTCGAGGCCTTCCGGGCCGGTGACCGCTCCCCGGTCGAGGAGACCGAGGCGACGATCGCCGCCATCGAGGCGAGCGACCTGAACTGCTTCTCGTTCCTCGACCCCGAGCGGGCGCTCGAGGCGGCCCGCACCGCCGACGTGTCGAAGCCCTTCGGTGGCGTGCCCGCCGGCATCAAGGAACTCGACCAGGTGGAGGGCTGGCCCGACACCGGCGCGTCCCTCGTCTACGAGCACCGCCGGGCCGACCACACGAACGAGGCCGTCCGGAGGTTCCTCACCGACGGCGGTGCCGTGCCGGTGGGCCTCACCACCGCCTCGGAGTTCGGCGGGCTCAACGTGAGCGTCACCAAGCTCAACGGCGTCACGCACAACCCGTGGCAGCACGGCCGGACCGTGGGGGGCTCGTCGGGGGGCAGCGCCTCGGCGGTCTCCGGGGGTCTCGTGAGCATCGCCACCGGCGGCGACGGCGGCGGTTCCATCCGCATCCCGGCCGGCTACACCGGCCTGTTCGGGATGAAGGGCACCTACGGCCGCATCTCCCGTGGGCCCCACGCGTTCTTCCGCCCCGGCACCGTGGTGTGCGGCTCCCTGGCCCGCTCCGTGCGCGACGCGGCACGTCACTACGACGTGTGCGCCGGGGTGGACCCCCGCGACCCCTCGAGCCTGCCCAACCCCGGGAACTGGGAGGCGAACCTCGGCACCACCGACCTGAAGGGCCGGAAGGTGGCGATCCTGCCCGCGATCGCCGGGGTGCGGCTCGAGGACGGCGTGGAGCAGCGGATCCGGGCGGCGGCCGCCGACCTGATCGCCGCCACCGGCATGGTGGAGGTGGACATCACCCTGGAACTGCCCAACCTCGCGGCCCAGTGGGCCATGGGCAACCTGTCCACCCTGCTCGCCGAGTTCGGCCCGATGTGGCCGAAGTGCGCACCGCTCCTCACCGACGAGGTCGCCCTCGGCGCCTTCATGTCGCAGGCCCTCTACAACCTCAACATCGCGGCGGTGGCCGAGGCCCAGCGGCTGGAGGCGAACGAGGCGATGGCCGCCGCGTTCGAGAAGGTCGACTACATCCTCACCACCACCAACCCCGGCCCCGCGTTCGCGGCCGACGCCACCACCTCCAGCCCGGCCGACACCTTCGTCGACCGGGCGAAGGCCAGCCCGGCGGCGCGCGGTGCCTTCCGCGGGCTCCTGGCCTCGCTGCGGATGGTCAACGGGGTCGTCCCGAAGATGTCGAACGCGCTGGTGGAGGCGGTCGTGGACAAGGTGCCCGACCTGGTGACCATGGGCGGCCTCACGATCATCTCCAACATCTACGGCAACCCGGCGGTGTCGATCCCCGCCGGCACCGTGAACGGCCTCCCGGTCGGCCTGCAGGTCCTGGCCCGCCACCACCGCGACGCCGAGCTCTTCGACGTGGGCCTCGCCTACGAGCGGGAGATCGGCTGGGACCGCGTCGCCCCGCCCGTCGCCGCCGCAGCCGGCGTGGAGGTCGGGGCCCCGGCCTGAGGCGTCACGCGCGGGCGGCCGGACCAGCCGGGGAGCGGCCGGCCACGCGTGACGCCCCGGGCCCGGTGCCCGGGCTACAGGACGGGAGCCCGTCCTGCCGATGAGGTGTCCGACCGGCGCGGGCCGGTCCGGGCACACACACGGAGGTGGGCCATGGGGCCGGCGGGATTCCCGGCGGTGGCGCAGCGCATGCTCGCCACCTCCTTCGCGAGCGGCGACGTGCGGACCCGCGCGGTCTCCTGGACGATGGCGGTCCTGTTCGTCGGCTCCACCGGCTGGGCCGGCTGGAGCGTGACGGGCGCACCGACCGACCGGACCGCCGGGGCCGCTGCCCCTGCGGTCACGGTCGCGCCGGCCCCGGCCGGTCGTGCCGCGGTGCCGGTCACCGCCGCTGGCACTGCGGTGGTGCCCGTGGCGGCGCCGTCGCCGGTCCCGGTCG
>CAIPVR010000285.1 GCA_903868545.1 uncultured Actinomycetes bacterium | reverse complement strand
CGAGTACCACCGGGTGGACCCTCATGGGTCGTCCCGGTGTCGCTAGGCCGACCAGGGGTGGCCTGGCTCGCGCGCAGCGTGGCAACCGGGACCCGAACGGCCCCGACGACCCGCTCGGGCGTCCGTCGACCGGGCCGGCGGGGTGTCAGCCCACGCCCATGAGGGCCTGGACCTCGAGGAACTCCTCGAGACCCTCCCGACCCCACTCGCGGCCGTTGCCCGACTGCTTGAACCCCCCGAACGGTGCCGCGAAGTCGGCGCCGGCGCCGTTGAGGTGGACCTGGCCGGCGCGCAGTCGGGCCCCGACCTCGGCGGCCTCCTCCACGGTGCCGGCCTGCACGTAGGCGGACAGGCCGTACTCCGTGTCGTTGGCGATCCCGATCGCCTCCTCCACCGTGTCGTACGGGAGGATGGCCAGCACGGGTCCGAACACCTCCTGCCGGGCGATCGTCATGTCGTTCGACACGCCGCTGAACACCGTCGGGCGGACGAAGAAGCCCCGGTCCAGCCCGTCGGGCCGGCCCGGTCCGCCGCACACGAGCTCGGCACCCTCCTCGACCCCCGCCTCGATCAGGTGCTGCACCCGCTCGAACTGGCGGCGGTTGGCCACCGGGCCGAGGTCCACCCCGTCGCCGTCGGGCGCGCCCACCACGAGCTCCCCGGCCGCCGCGGCCGCCAGCGCCGCGGCCTCGTCGAGCCGGTCCCTGGGTACGAGCATCCGCGTCGGCGCGTTGCACGACTGGCCCGAGTTGCGCATGCAGGTGACCACGCCGTCGCGCACGGCGCGCCCGAGGTCGGCGCCGGGGAGGATCACGTTGGGTGACTTCCCGCCGAGTTCCTGGCTCACCCGCTTCACGGTGGGCGCCGCGGCCTGCGCCACGGCCACGCCGGCAGCGGTGGAACCGGTGAAGGAGACCATGTCCACCCCCGGGTGGGTGGCGATGGCGGCGCCCACGCCCGGGCCGTCGCCCACCACCAGGTTGAACACGCCGGCGGGAACGCCCGCGGTGTCGAGGGCCTCGGCGATCAACATGGCGCTGAACGGGGTGAACTCGCTGGGCTTCAGCACCATCGTGCAGCCGGCGGCGAGGGCGGGGGCCACCTTGCACATGATCTGGTTGGCCGGCCAGTTCCAGGGTGTGATGAGACCGCACACGCCGATCGGTTCCCGGCGGATCAGGCTGGACCCCCGTCGCTCGGACAGGGCCAGGCCCTCCAGGGCGGCCGAGGTGCTCGCGAGGTGCACGAGTCCCGCCGGCGCCTGGGCCCGTGCCGACAGCTTCGCGGGCGCCCCCATCTCCCGGGAGATGAGGTCCGCCAGCTCATCGACCCGCTCCGCATAGGCGGCGGTGACGGCGGCGAGCAGGTCGAGGCGCTCGGCCACGCTCGTGCGGGAGTACGTCGTGAAGGCGGCGCGTGCCGCCTGCACCGCCCGGTCCACCTCCTCGGGGCCGGCGAGGTGGACCACGCCGATCCCTTCCTCGGTGGAGGGGTCCACCACCTCGAAGGGTCGGCGCTCGGTCGGGTCCGACCAGGTGCCGTCGATGTAGCAGCTCGGGTGTTCGATCACGTCGTGGTCTCCTGGCGGGCCGACGCGACGGGGGTGGTCGCGTCCGGAACCCTAGGTGGTGCTCGCCGGCCGGTCTCCCTGTCGTCGGCCGTCGTGTCCTCGGTCACCGGTCCGGCGCGGCCGGCCCACCGGGCCTATCCGAACGCCGGGAGCCCCGTGATGGCCTGACCGAGGATCAGCGTGTGGATCTCGGTCGTGCCCTCGTAGGTGAACACCGACTCGAGGTTGTTCATGTGGCGGATCACCGGGTACTCGGTGGTGATGCCGTTGGCGCCGAGGACGGACCGGGCCTCCCGCGCCACCTCGAGGGCCATGCGGACGTTCTCCCGCTTGCCGAAGCTCACCTGCGGCGTGGCGAGCGTCCCGGCGTCCTTCATCCGTCCCAGGTGCAGCGCGAGGAGCGTGCCCTGCTGCACCCTGGTCATCATGTCCACGAGCTTCTTCTGGGTCAGCTGGAACGAGGCGATGGGTCGCTCGAACTGCACCCGCTCCGACGCGTAGGCGAGCGCGGCCTCGTAACAGGCCCGGGCCGCGCCGACGGCGCCGAAGGAGATCCCGAACCGCGCCTCGTTGAGGCAGCTCAGTGGTCCGCGCATGCCGCGAACGCCGGGCAGTGCCGCGCCGGCCGGCAGCCGCACGTCGTCGAGCACGAGCTCCGAGGTCACCGACGCCCGCAGCGACACCTTCCGGTGGATCTCGGGCGCGGAGAAGCCGGGCGTGGCGGTGGGCACCACGAAGCCCCGCACCGCGCCGGCGTCGGGTCCGTCGGGGTCGGTGCGGGCCCACACCACGGCCACGTCCGCGATGGAGCCGTTGGTGATCCACATCTTCGACCCGTTGAGCACCCAGTCGCCCGAGGCGTCCTGCCGGGCCGTGGTCCGCATCGAGCCGGGGTCGGAACCGGAGTCGGGCTCCGTCAGCCCGAAGCAGCCCACCAGCTCGCCGGCCGCCATCCCCGGCAACCACTCCTGCTTCTGCTCCTCGGAGCCGAAGGCGTGGATAGGGAACATGGCGAGTGAACCCTGCACGCTCACGAAGCTGCGGGCCCCGGAGTCACCCGCCTCCAGTTCCGTGCACGCCAGCCCGTAGGCGGTGGCCGAGGTGCCGGCGCACCCGTAGCCGTCGAGGTGCATGCCGAGCAGCCCGAGGGCCCCGAACTCCTTGGCCATCTCCCGCGGGAAGGTGCCGGCGTCGAACCACGCACCCACCTCGGGGAGGATCCGGTCGCCGACGAACTGGCGCACGGTGTCGCGGAGCAGTCGCTCCTCGTCGGTGAGCAACGCGTCGGTGGCGAGGACGTCACGGGGGTCGACCGACTGGGAGAGCGGCTGGTGCGTCATGGCCCCAAGGCTACGTCAGTGCCCGCGTGGCTCCTTGGGGAGGCCGAGGAGGCGCTCGCCGATGATGTTGCGCTGGATCTCGGACGTTCCCCCGGCGATGCGGGCCCCCGGTGCCGACAGCATCGTGTGGGTCACGTCGCCCGTCAGCATCGCGTCGGCGCCGGCCCGGTCGGCCCGGAACCCGGCCACGGCCCACATCAGCTCCGTGGTGCCGAGCTTGGCGACGGATCCGAGCACCCCGGCGGCGGGGCCGGAGCGACGCCCCATCGCCCACAGCGCCGTGCCCCGCATCCACAGGGCGGCCAGTTCGTCGGCGGCGATCGCGTCGAGGTCGCCACCCATTGCCAGCATGGCGTCCAGTCGTCGCTGCAACGAGATCCCCGAGGCGCCGATGTAGCCGCGCTCGTTGGTGAGCGCCGACATCGCCACCGTCCAGCCGGCGCCCTCGGGGCCGAGCCGGTGGCCCACCGGGATCCGCACCCCGGTGAGGAACACCTCGTCGAACTCGGCGTCGCCGTTCATCTGGCGCAGGGGTCGCACCTCCACGCCCGGGGAGGTCATGTCGACGAGCAGGAACGAGATGCCGGCATGGCGGGGGGCGGACGGGTCGGTGCGGGCCAGGAGGATGCCGCGGTCGGCCACGCGGCCGTTGGAGCACCAGACCTTCTGACCGTCCACCACGTACTCGTCGCCGTCGAGGTCCGCGCGGGTGGTGAGGGAGGCCAGGTCGGAGCCCGCCCCGGGCTCGGAGAACAGCTGGCACCAGATCCGGCTCCCGTCGAGGATCGACGGGAGCTCCGCGGCCTGCTGGTCCGGCGTGCCGAACGACAGGAGCGCCCCTGCGGTGAGCACGTTGCCGACCATGTTGAGGAACGGCGGCACGCCGGCCAGCGCGCACTCGGTGATCCACGCCCCCTGGTGCTCGGGCGTCAGGCCCCGGCCCCCCACCTCGGCCGGCCAGTGGATGCCCGCGTAGCCCGCCTCCCAGAGGGTCCGCTGCCAGGACCGTCCCTCCGTCGCCAGCTCGGGAGGCAGGATCGCCCCGTAGTCACGGGGGGCCGCGGCCCGGTGGGCGCCGAGCCACCCGGCTGCGACGGCACGGAACTCCTCGAGCGTGGGGCCCGCCCCGCCCGTGCCCCGGTCCTGGTCCATCTCCGTCCTCCCGCCGAACGTCGTTCGGGTCGTCGGGGCACCTCGGCCGGGTCGATCACCCTGTTGTTGGGGCCCTTCGGGAGACCGTACTCTCTGCCTCCATGGCGACTCAGGGGGTGGCGCCGTTCCGGTCGGTGGCCCCGCGGATGGGGTTCGTCGGCGGGTTCGACGGGGTGAGGGGCATCGG
The DNA here is from genome assembly GCA_903868545.1 of uncultured Actinomycetes bacterium. Classification (GTDB taxonomy): domain Bacteria; phylum Actinomycetota; class Acidimicrobiia; order Acidimicrobiales; family Microtrichaceae; genus CAIPVR01. The sequence continues at coordinate 3,764 of CAIPVR010000285.1, read as the reverse complement.
GATCCTGATGGTCCTGTTCAACCACGCCTACTCGGACCTGTCGCCGAGTTTCGCCGGGATCATCGACGTGTTCTTCGTGATGAGCGCGTTCCTCATCACCACGCTGCTCCTCCAGGAGTACCGCGACCAGGACACGATCAACATGCGGAAGTTCTACGCGCGGCGGGCGGTGCGCCTCCTGCCCTCCGCGTACCTCTGCATCGTGGCGTGGATCGTGATCACGGTGCTGTTCGCCCGTGAGCGGCTCACCACGCTGCTGGCCGAGTCGGCCGCAGCGGTGACCTACCTCTACGAGATCTTCTTCCCGGTCGGACTCGGCTCGATCGCCCCCGAGCTCACCACCCACCTCTCGATCGACCAGTTCTGGTCGCTCGCGGTGGAGGAGCAGTTCTACCTGCTGATCGCCGTCACGGTGCTGGTGTGCATCCGCAAGCGGTGGATGGTGCAGCTGGCCGTGGGGCTGGCGGTGGTCGCCACGTGGATCGGCTTCCAGCGCTGGTTGGGCCACCCCGGGCCGATCCCGATCCCGGCCGACCCGCAGAACGCCAACCCGGTGGCCCGTGGGCTCAGCCTCTTCTGGCTGTCGCGCCCCGACTCCCTGATGTGGGGCGTCGGCCTGGCGGTCGTCAACTCCAAGCTGCCCGACCCGCTCCCCGCCGTGTGGCGCCGGTGGCTCCCGAAGGTGGGCATCGTGGGCCTGGTGGTGGCCTTCGCGTCCATGCTGCTGGCCAGCGGTTTCCTCAACGAGACCTTCGCCAAGGTCGGCCTGCCCTACCCGTTCGTGCCGATGGAGCCGCCCACGCCGGTGCAGGGCGAGTCGGGGATCTACTGGATCAACTTCGGCCACACGTTGACGGCGCTCGCCTTCGCCCCGGCGATGCTCTGCATGGCTCGCCACAAGGAGTGGTACGCGAACCGGGCGCTGAGCTGGAAGCCGCTGCGGTTCCTCGGGCGGATGAGCTACACGGTCTACGTCTGGCACACGCTGGTCTACTTCGTGATCCTGGACCTGCTCGGCGGCGACGCGTTCCTCGGGCAGAAGTGGCGGGCACCGATCCTCGCCGCGATCACCATCGTGACCTGCCTGCCGATCTTCTACGGCGTGGAGCAGCGGATGTTGCGGGTGAAGCTGCGGTTCGCGTCGGAGAAGGAGGTGCTCGACCTCAACACGGGGAAGATGGTCCCCATCGAGGTGGCACGGGGGTCGGACAACCCGGGCGGTGGGTCCGGGGACGCCGACGGTGACCGGGGCCCTGCGTGACCGACACGGCCCCCACCGGCTTCCGCAGCAAGGCGCCGAAGCTCGGCCTGGTGCCGGGCTTCGACGGGTTCCGCGGCATGGGGATGCTCATGGTGATGCTGGTGCACGCCACCAGCACCATGTTCGAGGGCTGGTCATCGTTGGTGGACTGCTTCTTCGTCCTCAGCGGGTTCCTCATCACCACGCTGCTCCTCCAGGAGTACCGCTCGACCGACGGGATCAGCCTGCGCAACTTCTACGCACGGCGGGCCGCCCGGCTGTTCCCGTCGGTGTTCCTCTTCGGTGCGGTCTGGCTGCTGATCTCGACGGTGGCGACCATCGTCGGGTTCGAGCCCCTGAGTCTGGGCCGGGTGGCCGCGGACGTGGGAGCGGCGGTCACCTACACGTACCACCTGTTCTTCCCCGTGGGCCTGGCCATGATCGAGCCGGCGGTCCAGAACCAGCGGACCATGTGGCATCTCTGGACCTTGTCGCTCGAGGAGTGGTTCTACCTGGTGATCGCCGGCACGGTGCTGGTCTGCGTGCGTCGGCGTTGGATCCGGTCGCTCGGCGTCCTCATGGTGGTGGCGGCCTCGGTCATCGGGGTGTGCCGCCTGTTCGCCGTCACCGGTTTCTTCCAGAACGACCCGGGCATGGTCGCGGGGGTCCGGCTCATCTTCATGCAGCGCCCCGACGGCCTGATGCTCGGTGTCGCGCTGGCGGTGCTGAACGCCTACATGGACAAGGCGTTCGTGGAGCAGCACCGCCGTCGGGTGCTCGCCATCGCAGGTGTCGCCGCGGTGGTGTGGGCGGTCAACCTCAACCTGAGCAACGAGTTGTTCGAGAAGGTGGGCCTGCCCTTCTTCAAGTACGCGCCGACGTCGCCGTCGGAGTTCGCCGGCCTCGGCGGCGGTCACGACCTCTACTGGTTCCAGTTCGGCCACACGGTCAGCATGTGGTGCTTCGCGATCATCACCTTCGCGATGGTCCACTACTGGGACTGGTGGCTGAGTCGTGTGTGGTCGGGGAAGTGGCTGCAGAGCACGGGGCGGCTCAGCTACACGCTGTACATCTGGCACGGGCTGCCGTTCATCATCATCCTGGCCCTCTCGGGCGGCGAGGAGGCCCCGACGGCGGTGAAGCTCGCCCGGATCCCGGTGATGTTCCTGGCGACCTTCCTGATCGCCATCCCCGTCTACCGCTACGTGGAGATGCCCGCCCTGAAGCTCAAGCTCCGGTTCTCCTCGGAGTCGGAGGTGCTGGACCGCCGGACGGGCGAGATGGTGCGCACCGACGGGGCTCCGTCCACCGCGGAGGCGTCCGTTCCCGTGGACACGGCTCCCCTTGACCAGCCGCCCGACGGTGAGCCCCGGCCTGCACGCGACGGTGCCCCGGAGCAGTCCGGGGCACCGTCCTCGGGTTCGTGATGACGCGCCGGCCGGCCGGCGGGCGTCGCCGCGGGTCGGTCAGCTGCTGAGCGTCTCCAGCAGCTTCTTGAGCTCGCCCGACGGATCCTCCGGCACGATGTAGCCGGTCTCGTCGCGGATCTGCTCGAAGTGGTCGCGGACGTCCTCCGCGCTGTGGCCCTCCGCGTACCAGCCCGGGGTGAGGCCGATGAAGTAGCGGGCGACGACGCCGCCGGCCACCGAGTACACCTCGCCGTTCACCGGGCAGTCCTCGTGGGCGAGGTACACCACCGTGGGGGTCACCTCCGACGGCTCGAGCTTGTCGCCGAGCGGTCCGAGCAGGTCCTCGGTCATGCGGGTCTTGGCCACCGGGGCGATCGCGTTGACCTTGATGCCCTTCGACTTCCCCTCGTTGGCGAGCACGCGGGTGAAGCCCACGAGGCCGAGCTTGGCCGCGCCGTAGTTCGACTGGCCGAAGTTGCCGAGGAGGCCCGAGTTCGAGCTCGTGTTCACCACCCGGCCGTAGCCCTTCTCGCGCATGATCAGCCAGGCGGGCTGGGTGACGTAGAAGGCGCCGAGGAGGTGCACGGCGATGACCGGCTCCAGCAGCTCGGGGCTCATGTTGTGGAACGTCTTGTCGCGCAGGATGCCCGCGTTGTTGATGACGATGTCGACGGTGCCGAAGGCCTCGACCGCGGCGTCGACGATCGCCTTGCCGCCCTCGGGCGTGGCGACCGAGTCGTGGTTGGCCACGGCCTCGCCGCCGGCCGCGTTGATCTCGTCCACCACGAGTTGGGCGGCCGACGCGTTGTCGCCCTCGCCGCTCACGGAGCCGCCGAGGTCGTTGACCACCACCCGGGCGCCGCGTCGGGCGAGTTCCAGGGCGTGGGACTTGCCGAGGCCGCCGCCGGCCCCGGTGACGATGGCAACCTTGCCGTCGAAGGTCAGATCGGACATGGGTGTTCCCCTCGTAGGTTCGTTCGGGTCCGGGACGCGGTCCGGCCCGGGCCGTGCTCGGCGGGCGCGAAGTTACCGAGCGGTCACCGGGCGGACGAATCGCGCCGACCCCGACGAATGGCGCCGCCCCGACTCTGTGTCGCGCCGGCGCACCCATTGGT
>CAIPVR010000284.1 GCA_903868545.1 uncultured Actinomycetes bacterium | reverse complement strand
GCCAGCACCTCCGCCGCCGAGGTGGCGGCGGGCACCACCTGGACCTCTCCCACGGTGGCGAGATTCCGCACGATCGTCGTCTTGATCCCGAGGTCGAACGCCACGATCCGCCGCTCGGCGCCGGTGGCCGACGGGTGCACCGAGACCTCCGTTGCGGTCACCTCGGCCACCAGGTCGCGCCCGTCGGTCCCCGACGCCGCCACCGCGGCCGACGTGAGCTCGGCGAGGCCCGCCGTACCGAAGGCCCCCGGCATCGCGCCGTGGTCGCGGAGGTGCCGGGTGAGCCGCCGGGTGTCGATCCCCGCCACCCCCGGGATCCCGTGACCCCGCAGGTAGGTGTCGAGGTCGCCGTCCGCCCGCTGGTTCGAGTGACGACGTGCGAGGTCCCGCACCACCACACCCGCGCACCGGGGCCGGTCGGACTCGTCGTCGTGGGCATTCACCCCGTAGTTCCCGATGTGGGGGTAGGTGAAGGTGACGACCTGTCCCGCGTAGGACGGATCGGAGATCACCTCCTGGTAGCCCGACAGCACCGTGTTGAACACGAACTCGCCCGTCGACACGCCCCCGGGCACGTCGGCCCCGATCGCCTCGCCCTCGAACGTCGTCCCGTCGGCCAGCACGATCGCGGCCGGGGTGATGCTGTTGCTCATCGCTCTGCTCCCTGTCGTCGCTGGGTCATCGCTGCGCCTCGCCGTCGACCACCACGGCCTCGCCGTCGACCACCGTGTGCCGGACCTTCCCCCGGACGGTCCGCCCGACGTACGGCACGTTCCGGCTGAGCGACGCCCCGCCCGACGCGTCGATCGTCCAGCGCACGGAGGGGTCGACGACGCAGAGGTTCGCGGGCTCGCCCGCCGCCACCGGCCGCCCGTGGCGTTCCATGCCGGCGATCGCGGCCGGCTGCCAGGAGAGACGGGCGAGCACGTCGGCCTCGGTCATGCCGGTGCCCCCGTCGACGAGCTGGGTGAGGGCGAGTGCCAGCGCGTACTCCAGGCCCAGCATCCCCGGTGGCGCCTGGTCGAAGGGGCGCTCCTTGTCCTCCGGCGGGTGGGGCGCGTGGTCGGTGGCGATCGCGTCGATCGTGCCCTCGGCGAGGCCGGCCGCCACCGCCGCCACGTCGGCGTCGCCGCGCAGGGGCGGGTGCACCTTGAAGGTCGCGTCGTAGGAGGCGCAGCAGGCGTCGGTGAGCGTGAAGTGGTGCGGTGCCGCCTCCGCGGTGACGGGCAGCCCACCCGCCTTGGCCGCGGCCACCATCGCCACGGAGCCGGCCGTGGACAGGTGCAGGAAGTGGGCCCGGGCACCGGTGAGCCGGGCGAGGGCGATGTCGCGCATCACCATCAACTCCTCGGCCTCCGCCGGCTGTCCGGGGAGGCCCAGCCGGGCCGACCACTCGCCCTCGTGCATGCAGGTGCCCTCGCTCAGGGCGCTCACCTCGCAGTGCTGGGCCAGGGTGACCCCGAGGCCGCTCGCGTACTCGAAGGCCCGGCGCATGAGCCGGTCGTCCTGCACACCGGTGCCGTCGTCGGTGAAGATCCGCACGCCGAGGGCGGCCATCTCGGCCATCGGAGCGAGCTGCTCGCCGGCGCGGCCCACGGTGATCGCTCCCGAGGTGTGCACGTCCACCAGGGAGGCGCGGCCCAACTCCAGCACCTCACGCACCACCGCGGCGCAGTCGATCGCAGGGGTGGTGTTGGGCATGGCGAGCACGGCGGTGTAGCCGCCGAGGGCGGCCGCCCTCGACCCCGACTCGACCGTCTCGGCGTCCTCCCGGCCGGGCTGGCGCAGGTGGGTGTGCAGGTCGACGAGGCCGGGTGCGACCAGGCAGCCCGAAGCGTCGAGCACGACCGGCGCGTCGAGCCCCTCGTCCACGGCGAGGATCCGGTCGCCCTCGAGGAGCACGTCCGCACGCCGCTCCCCGGTGGCGTCGAGGACCGTGCCCCCCTTGAGGACCGTGCGGACCGGCCCGTTCGTCGCGCTCATGGACGCTCCTCCGTCGTGGTGTCGTCGGCCGACGCCGCACCGGCCGACGACGGGTCGCCGGTGGGCGGCAGGGCGTGGCGGCCGGGGCCGAGCAGCAGGAAGAGGACCGCCATCCGCACCGCCACCCCGTTCGCCACCTGCTCGGTGATCACGGCGTTCGGCCGGTCGGCGACCTCCCCGGCGATCTCGACGCCGCGGTTCATCGGCCCGGGATGCATGATCAGCGCGTCCTTCCCGAGCCGGTCGGCCCGGGCCGAGGTGAGCCCGAACAGCGCGGTGTATTCGCGCAGCGAGGGCACCAGCGCCTCGGACATCCGCTCGCGCTGCATGCGCAGCAGGTAGCAGACGTCGAGCTCGCCGAGGACGTCGTCGAGGGAGTGGGACACGTCCACCTGCCAGGGCGCCACCGACGGCGGCAGCAGGGTGGGCGGGGCGACGAGCGTCACGTGCGCCCCGAGGGCGGTGAACGCCTCGATGTCGGACCGGGCCACGCGGGAGTGCTTCACGTCGCCCACGATCCCGATACGGAGCCCGTCGAGGGAGCCGGTGTGGGACCGGATCGTGTAGGCGTCGAGCAGCGCCTGCGTGGGGTGCTGGTGCCAGCCGTCGCCGGCGTTCACGACCACGGCGTTCGTCCAGGCCGCGATCTGCGCAGGAACGCCGGAGGAACAATGGCGCACCACCACGGCGTCGATCCCCATGGCCTCGATCGTCTCGATGGTGTCGCGGACCGACTCACCCTTGTTCACCGAGCTCGACGAGACCGCGAAACTCATCGTGTCGGCGCTCAGCCGCTTCGCCGCCGTGTCGAAGCTCAGCCGGGTGCGGGTGGAGTCCTCGTAGAAGAGCGACACCACCGTGCGGCCCCGCAGGGCCGGGACCTTGGGGATGGAACGCCCCGAGACCTCCACCATGGTGTCGGTGACGTCGAGGACCTCCTCGAGCTCGGCCCGGGTGAGGTCGGAGATCGCGAGCAGGTGGCCCTTCACTGCTTCTGCAGTTCCCCGAGCTGCACCCCGGCCATCGTCACGTCGACGAGTTCGTCACGTCGGGTCGGCAGGTTCTTGCCCACGTAGTCGGGGCGGATCGGCAGCTCCCGGTGCCCCCGGTCGATCATCACCGCGAGCTGCACCGCCCGCGGCCGCCCGTAGTCGCACATGGCGTCGAGCGCCGCCCTGATCGTGCGGCCGGTGAAGAGCACGTCGTCGACCAGCACGACGGTCCGGCCGTCGAGGTCCACCGGGATCTCGGTGACCTCCTCCGGCAGCACCGGCCGGATGCCGATGTCGTCGCGGTAGAGGGCCACGTCGAGGGTCCCCACCGGCACCGGCGGGTCCTCCGGGGCGAACTCCTCGATCTCCTCGATCACCGCGGCCAGCGCCCGGGCCAGCTCGACCCCGCCGGTCTGCAGGCCCACGACCACGAGCTCGTCGACCCCGTGGTTGCGCTCGAGCACCTCGTGGGCCATCCGGCGGACGGCCCGGTGGATGTCCTCGGCGTCCATGACCTGGGTCCGGGCAACGAAAACGCCCCCGTAGGGGCGCGTCAGACGTCGTTCGCGTTCTGCCACCGGCAGGTCCTTCCTGTCCGTAGGGGCCTCACGGGACCCCTTTCACGGTCAGGACGGCACCGTACCATCCCCCGCCGGCACCCGTGACCGCGGGCAGGCGGGACGGAGCTCCCTGGCGGCGGCGGCGAGCACACCGTTGACGACGCCGGCGGAGTCGTCGGTGCTGCCGTACCGGGAGGCCAGTTCGGTGGCCTCCGACAGCACCACCTCGGTGGGCACGTCGGGACGGTGCGCCAACTCGAAACAGCCCACCTCCAGGACGACCAGGTCGAGCGCGGCCATGCGCTCCGGCGCCCAGCCGTGGGCCAACCGGCCGACGACGGCGTCGAGTTCCTCCCGGTGGAGCTCCACCCCCTCCACCAGCCCGGCGGCGTACGGATCCGGGGCGATCGGGAGCCGGGCGAGCACCTCACCCCCGGCGAGGCCCTTCATCCGCGACTCGTAGAGGAGGTGCACCGCACGCTCGCGGGCCTCCGCCCGACCACCGGCCACCACCGGCAGTTCGGGCGGCTCCCCGTTGTCGGCGCCGTCGGCCGGGTCGGGGCCGCTCACGCGCGGGAGATGAACTCGCCCGAGCGGGTGTCCACCTTGACGCGCTCGCCGGGCTCGATGAACAGGGGCACCTGGACCACGAGGCCCGTCTCCAGGGTGGCGGGCTTCTTCGCCCCCGACACGCGGTCACCCTGCACCCCGGGCTCCGTCTCGCTGATCGTGAGCTCCACCGACGCCGGGAGCTCCACCCCGATGATCTCGTCGCCGTACATCAGGATCAGCGCCGTGGAGGAGTCGACGAGGTAGTTCGTGGTGTCGCCCAGGGTGGACGACGGCACGTTCATCTGGTCGTAGGTGGCGTTGTCCATGAAGACGTAGTCGTCGCCGTCGCGGTAGAGGAGCTGCATCTCCTTCTTGTCGACGATCGCCCGCTCCATGCGCTCCCCGGCGCGGAACGTGCGCTCCACGACCGAGCCGGTCCGGACGTTCTTCAGCGTGGTGCGCACGAAGGCCCCGCCCTTGCCGGGCTTCACGTGCTGGAACTCCACCAGGGTGAACAGCCCGTCCTCGAGGTCGAGGGTCATCCCGTTCTTGAAGTCGGAGGTGGCGATCTGGGGCATGGCCTGCCTGTCTGGTTCGGGCCGGGGCGGGCGGTGGGCCGCACGCGCTCAGGCGAGGATGGGATCCTTCGGGGCCAGCGTGAGGCGGTCGCAGCCGCCCTCGGTGACCAGCACGGTGTCCTCGATGCGGACACCGCCGAGCCCGGTGAGGTACACGCCCGGCTCGACCGTCACCACGTGACCGGCGACGAGGGTAGCAGTCGACCGGGCCGACACCCGCGGCTCCTCGTGGATGTCGAGACCCACGCCGTGCCCGGTGGAGTGGAGGAACGCGTCACCCCAGCCGGCGTCGTCGATCACGGCCCGGCACGCACGGTCCACGTCCACGGCGTCGACGCCGGCTGCCACCGCCTCCACCCCGGCCTGCTGCGCGGCGAGCACCACCTCCAGCATCCGCGCCCGCTCCGCGCCCACCTCGCCCACCGCCACGGTGCGGGTCATGTCCGAGTGGTACCCGTCGACGAGGGCGCCGAAGTCGACCACCACGAGGTCGCCGTCCTCCACCACCCGGGGGCCGGGACGGTGGTGCGGGCGGGCACCGTTCGGGCCCGCGGCGACGATCGTCTCGAAGCTCACGTCGGCCGCCCCGAGCTCGCGCATCCTCGCGTCGAGCGCCAGCGCGAACGCCTCCTCGGTCGGCCGCTCGGCGAGGAGCGGCCGGAGGTCGGCGAACGCGGCGTCGGCCACGGCGCACGCCGAGCGGATCCGGGCCGCCTCCCCCGGGTCCTTCACGAGGCGCAGTGACTCGACCACACCGCTCGTGGGCACGAGCTCGCCGGCACCGAACAGCGTGCCCCCCCACCGGCGCTGCTGCGACCAGGTCACCGAGTCCGCCTCGAGCCCGAGGCGTCGCACCCCGGCCGCGGCGGCGGCCTCCGCCACGGCGGCGTCGGGTTCGGCACCCACCACCCGGATGTCGGCGTCCACGCCCGCTGCGGCGAGCTGGTCGGCGGACTGGTCGCGGTAGCGGCCGTCGGTGACGAACACGGCGTGGTCCGACGCCACGAGCAGCAGCGCCGCGGACCCCGTGAACCCGGTGAGGTACCGCACGTTCGTGAGCTCCGACACCACCAGGGCGTCGCACCCTGCGCCCTCGAGGGACCCCCGGAGCCGCTCCAGGCGGCCGGCGACGTCCATCGGCGGGAGCGCGTCGGGGGACGGTGCAGGGGTGAGGTGCTCGGTGACGGTCACGAGGGGAGGTTACGGCCGAGGAGCGCGGCCACACCGTCCATGGCGAGGCGGTACCCGGCCCCCCCGAGGCCCTGGATCACGGCATCGGCGACCGGGGTGACCACCGAGGTGGACCGCCACGCCTCGCGTCCGTGCGGGTTCGAGAGGTGCAACTCCAGCACCGGGCCGTCGAACGCCGCGAGGGCGTCGTGAAGGCCCCAGGCGTAGTGGGTGAACGCGCCGGCGTTGAGCACCAGCGCCGCCACCCGGCCACGGGCCGCGTGGACGGCCTCGATGAGGTCCCCCTCGTGGTTCGACTGCAGGTGTTCCAGCTCGAGGCCCAACTCCGTGGCGCGGGCCCGGGCGGCGGCCACGTGGTCCTCGAGGGTCGCCGTGCCGTACACCTCCGGCTCGCGCTCACCGAGGAGGTTGAGGTTCGGTCCGCTCAGGAGCAGCACCACCGGGCTCGCACTCATCGCACACACTCCAGTGTCCGCAGGACGACGTCCTCGTCGACGCCGGTGACCACCTCCACCCCCGACGGGCCGTCGAGGACGAAGGTCAGCCCGCCGCCGAGCACCTTCTTGTCACGCCCCATGAGGGCGAGCAGCTCGGCGTCGTCGAGCCCGGCCGGGAGGGTGGTGGGCAGGTCGTAGCCGCCCACCACACGCCGGTGCTCGGCCACGGCGGCGTCGTCGATGCGACCCAGCGCCCGGGCGAGTTCCGCGGCGTACACCAGGCCGACCGCCACCGCCTCGCCGTGGCGCAGGTCGTGGCCGCCGGCCACCTCCACCGCGTGGGCCAGGGTGTGGCCGTAGTTCAGCAGCGCCCGTCGACCCGACTCCCGCTCGTCGGCGGCCACGACATCGGCCTTGATGCGGACACAGGCCGCCACCCGGTCGTCGAGCGGGAGCTCGTCGAGCCGTCCGCCGCCCAGCCAGTGGTACTTCGCCAGTTCGCCCAGGCCGCAGCGCCACTCCCGCGGCGGCAGCGTGGCCAGGGTGGCGGTGTCGCACAGCACGGCGGAGGGCTGCCAGTACGCCCCCACCAGGTTCTTGCCCTCGGGCAGGTTCACCCCGGTCTTGCCGCCGATCGCCGCGTCGATCTGTGCGAGCAGCGTGGTGGCGACGTGTACGACGGGGAGGCCCCGGTGGTAGACGGCCGCGGCGAAGCCGGCCACGTCGGTGACGAGACCGCCGCCCACACCCACGACGCAGTCGGCCCGCGTGAGCCCCCACCGGGCGAACGCCGAGCAGAGGTCACCGATCGTCGCCAGGTTCTTGTGCGTCTCACCCCCACCGATGGTGAAGACCCGGTGGTCGCACCCGGGATCCACCTCCACCGGGATGTCCGCCTGCGTGACGACGGCGACCCGGCGGACCCCCGGGGGAAGCACGCCGGCGAGCGCCCCCGCCGCCCCGTCACCGATGAGCACCGGGTAGGTCCGGCCGTCGGGGAGGTGGACCAGTTCCTCGTGCAGCGGTGCGTCAGCCACCGGGACACCCCCCGTGCCCGGCGGACACACCGTGCGACGACGAGGGATCCAGCCGTCGGGCCACCTCGGCGGCCACCGCCGCCGGGTCGAGTCCGTCGACGTCGACCACCACGTCGGCCACCTCCCGGTACAGCGGCTCGCGCTCGGAGGCGAGGACGGACAGGGCCGCGGCCGGGTCGCCGTCGAGCAACGGACGCCGCTGCGCGTGGCCGGCGAGACGCTCCACGAGCACCGCCACCGGGGCCCGGAGCCACACGACGTCCGCCGAGGCCAACGCCCGGCGGTTCGACGCCCGGAGCACCACGCCCCCGCCGGTGGCGATCACCGACGGTCCGCCGGCGAGGGTGTCGGTGAGCGCACGGGCCTCGGCGTCGCGGAACACGTCCTCACCCCGCTCGAACAGTTCCCCGACGGTGCAGCCGTGGTCCTCCTCCACCGCCCGGTCGAGATCCACCGGGCGACATCCGAGGAGGGTGGCCAGGAGCGGCGCGACGGTGGACTTCCCGGTCCCGGAGAGGCCCACGAGCGCCACCGGGCGGGCGGCGACCACGACTCAGACGACGACGACCCGGAGGCCGTCCACGAGTTGCGCGATGGCCGAGCGCAGCGGGACGGTCGGGCAGTCGCGGGCCTCGAGGAGCACGGTGACGTCCTGCTGGCACTCCAGCACGAGCGCCGTGGCGTCACGGTGGATCTTGGCGTTCATCCGGAAGCGCGCCTCGTCCGCGTTCTGCGCCTCGATGGAGCGCACCGCGTCCCAGTCCAGGCGGAAGGAGGTGCTGCCGGGGCCCTTCACCTCCAGACCGGTGCGGTCGAGGGTGGCCACGCACTTCTTCCGCTTCTTCCCGTGGCCGGGGTAGCCGCCCAGGTACACCACGTCCTCGAGGACCAGCGTGGCCGCTCCGGTCTCGACACCCGGTTCCGGGGGCGTCGCCGGTCCGGGGCCGGGAGGTGGCCCGGGGGTGACGGCCGGGGGCAACGGCGGCGAGGTCGGGGCGGACGCCGGCACCGTCAG
>CAIPVR010000283.1 GCA_903868545.1 uncultured Actinomycetes bacterium | reverse complement strand
ATGGACGGCGAGCCCGGCTTGTCCCAGGGAAAGCGCCGGGAGCTGCGGCGGCTCGCCAACGAGGGCCAGCTGGCCCAGTCGACGTTCGTGAAGTCGAACCTTCGCCTGGTCGTCTCCATCGCCAAGAAGTACCAGGCCTCCGGCCTGCCCCTGCTGGACCTGATCCAGGAGGGCAACCTCGGCCTGATGCACGCGGTGGAGAAGTTCGACTGGCGCAAGGGGTTCAAGTTCTCCACGTACGCCACGTGGTGGATCCGTCAGGCCATCACCCGCGGCATCGCCAACACGGGCCGCACCATCCGGCTCCCCGTCCACGCGGGCGACACGCTGGCGCGCCTGCAGAAGGCCCGGGCCCGCCTGGAACTCAAGCTGGGCCGGCCCGCCACCCTCGCCGAGTTGTCGGCCGAGGTGGAGATGCCGGAGGACAAGGTCACCGAGGCGCTCCGGTTCGCGGCCGAGCCGCTCAGCCTGTCGGAGCCGCTCCGCGAGGACGGCGATGCCGAGCTGGGCGACGTGGTGGAGGACCGTTCCGCCGAGTCGCCGTTCGAGGTGGCCGCCACCGCGCTGCTGCCCGAGGAGATCAGCCGTCTCCTGGCGCCGCTCGACGAGCGTGAGCGCGAGATCCTCAAGCTCCGCTTCGGCCTCGACCGGGGTGAGCCCCGGACGCTCGAGGAGGTGGGGGAGCACTTCAACCTCACCCGGGAGCGGATCCGCCAGATCGAGGCGCGGGCGATGTCCAAGCTGCGCCACCCGTCGAGCGACACCGGCGCGAGGGACCTCCTCGCGGTCTGAGTCGCCGCCCCACCGGCCGCCGTGTGGCCGGGGATCGGATGCCACGGGCGCCCTGCGGGGCGCCCGTGGCGCGTCCGGTGCGCCGAGGGAGTTCGCGGGCGGCCGCAGGGCGGCCGACGGTAGGGTCCCCGGCGGAGGTGTCCGAGCACCTGGTGGGCTCCGCCGCCTTCAAAGCGGTCGGGACGGGCGACCCCCGTCCGGCGGGTTCGATTCCCGTCCACCTCCGCCACCAGCGCCTGCGGACCGTCGTGTTCGCCCCGCGGGCTCTGCACCGTGGACCGGGGCGCCCTCCCCGGTGACCGGGGCTGCGGGGCCGCGTAGCGTGCCGACCGGCTTCCCCCGCCGTGCACCACCCGCCGTCACCCGGCGGGCGCGGGAGTCGTCGTGGTCACCACCACGTTCTGGAGCGTCAAGGGCGGGACCGGCACCACCGTGGTTGCCGCCGTGGCAGCGGTCGTGCGGGCCCGACGCTCGTCCACCCTCCTGGTCGACCGTCGGGGTGACGTTCCCGCCGTGCTCGGGGTCCCCGACCCGGCGGGGCCCGGGGTGGGCGACTGGTGCGCCTCGGCGGGGAGCCCGCCGGAGGCGCTCACCCGGCTGGAGGTGCCCGTGCAGCAGCACCTGGCCCTCCTGCCGGCCGGCAGGCGCGGCGCAGCGCCACCGGCGCGTGCGGCCGAGCTCGCGGCCCGGCTGGAACAGGACCGGCGAGCGGTCGTGGTGGACCTGGGCGTCCCCGACGTCGACGAGCCGGATCCCCCCGGGAGGTCGCTCCTGGTGGTCCGGCCCTGCTACCTGGCGTTGAAGCGGGCGTGCCGGTCCCCCCGCCGCATCGACGCCGTGGTGGTCGTGCTCGACGCCGGCCGTGCCCTCGGCGCCCGCGACGTGGCGGCGGCCCTCGACCGGCCACTGGCGGCCACCGTCGAGGTGGATCCCGCAGTGGCGCGGGCGGTGGACGCGGGCCTCCTCCTCCGCCGGCCCCCCGGGGCCATCGGCCGATCGGTGGCCCGGCTGTGGTGAGCGACGACCTCGGCGGGCCGGCCGCGGCCGTCCGGCGCCGCTTCGCCGAGGGCGACGGTCCGCTCGGTGACCCGGTGGGCCACCTCGAGGGGCTGGTGCGGGCCGAGGCCCCGCTCCTGTCCGACCAGGAGGCCGGCCGGCTGGCCCGGTCGCTCGCGGTGGAGTTGGTGGGGCTGGGGCCGATCCAGGCCCTGCTCGACGACCCCGAGGTGACCGACGTGCTCGTCAACGGCCCGGGGCCGGTGTGGGTGGAGCGTCGCGGCTGCACCGAGCGCACCGACACCCTGGTCGACCGACGACAGATCCTGGTGGCGGTGGAACGCCTCGTGGGTCCCCTGGGTCTCCGGGCCGACCGGTCGCACCCGATCGTCGACGCCCGGCTGTCCGACGGCACCCGGGTGACGGTGGTGCTCGACCCGCTCGCGGTCGACGGGCCCGTGATGGCGGTGCGCCGGCACCGCAGCGCCGTGGTGCCGCTCGCCGCGATGGCCGGGCCCTTCCTGGCCGCGCTGGAACGACGGGTCCGGGAGCGGGCCAACCTGGTGGTCTTCGGGCCCACCGGCAGCGGCAAGACCACGCTCCTGAACGCCCTCGCCGGGCTGCTGCCGCGGACCGAGCGCGTGGTCACGATCGAGGACGTGGCCGAACTCCGTCTGCCGGGTGAGCACGTGGTGCGCCTGGAGGCCCGTCCCGGATCGGTGGAGGGTGCCGGCCGGGTCGCCATCCGCGACCTCGTCCGGGCCGCCCTGCGACTGCGTCCCGACCGCCTGGTGGTCGGGGAGGTCCGGGGTGCCGAGGCCCTCGACATGGTGTGGGCCCTCTCCACCGGGCATCGCGGGTCGATGTCCACCGTCCACGCGTCCTCCGCCGAGGACGCGCTCCGCCGCCTCGAGACGCTGGCGCTCGCGGCGGGGGAGGGCCTCTCACCCGCCGCGGTACGGCCCCAGGTGGCGTCGGCGGTGGACGTGCTCGTGGGCGTGCGCCGCACGCACGGGGGCGCCCGCGAGGTGGCCTCCGTCCACGACGTGGCCGACGGTCGTCCGATCGAGGTGGCGGTCCGGTCGTGATCGTGGTGGTCCTCGCCATGGTGGCGCTCCTCCTCGCCCGGGCCGGGCGCGCGAGTGCCACCCGCCGCCGGGCAGCGGCCACCCGACGCGCGGTGCCCGTGCTGGCCCACGACCTCGCCCGGGCCGCCCGGTCGGGCATGTCGCTCCCCGCAGCCCTGCGGGTCGCCACCTCGGTCGACCCCGCGCTCCGTGGCGCCCTCCGGAGCCTGCGGGGGGAGCTCGACCGTGGTCGGTCCCTGGATGAGGCCCTGGCGCGTTGGACCCTCCCCGGCGACGGCGTCCAGCTGCGGACCCTCGCGGTCGCCTGCCGGTTCGCCCACGTCCGGGGCGGCGATCCGGCACCTGCGCTCGACGGGGTCGCCGGTGCGCTGCAGGACGCCGTGGAGGTGGCGGAGGAGACCGATGCGCTCCTCGCCCAGTCACGGGCGAGCGCGTCGGCCCTCGTCGCCCTGCCACCGTTCGGCGCCGCCCTGTTCGCCGTGGTGGACCCAGCGGTGGGCGACCTCCTGCTCCGCTCGAGGGCGGGTGCGGTCTGCCTGGCCGTCGGGGTCGGGCTCGACCTGGCCGGCGCCGGCACGGCCCGGTGGCTGGTGCGGCGGGCACTGCGGTGAGCCGGCTCCTCGCGGTGCTGGCCGCCGTCTCGTGCTGGCGCCTGCTGGTGCGCCGGCCCTGGCCGGGCCGGATGCTCACGCGTCCCGGCCTCACCACGGGCCATGACGCACCGTCGCCACGCGCCCCGCGACGTCCCGATCGTGGCCGGACCGGGGCGAACCCACGGCGCCGGCCCGACGGGTCATCCGTCCGGAGGTCCCTGGCCGGATCCGGCGACGACCCGTCCGACCTCGCCGAGGTGGCCGACCTGCTCGCCGTGGCGCTCGGTGCGGGGCTGGGTCCCGGCCCCGCACTCGACGCCGTGGCCGACGTCGCCCCGGGACCGACCGGCCGCGCGTTGCGCCGGGTTGCGGCCGCCCGTTCCCGGGGGGTGCCCCTCGCCGAGTCTCTCGACGTGCTGTCCGACGGCCTCGGCGCCGGCGGTCGGGAGCTGGCCACGTCGCTGCGGTCCGCGGCGGCGGCCGGCACCGCCGCGGCGCCGGCGCTGCGGTCCCTCGCGGCCTCCGCCCGGCGACGAAGCCGTCGCCGGCTGGAGGTCCGGGTGCGACGGCTCCCCGTGGTCCTGACCGTCCCCCTCGTGCTCTTCGTGCTGCCGGCGTTCGTCGTGCTCACCCTCGTGCCGGTGGCCCTCACCGTCGCCGGGGAGCTCCGGGAGGTGGCCTGGTCGCCGGTGGTCGTGGCGCCCGGGCCGCCCACCGTCGGCCGATCGTTCGCCCTCGCGTTCCCCCTCGCCGGTCCGCCGGTCCCCGCACCAGCCCCGGAGGGGCCCTGATGTCCGTCGCCCGCGCCGTCGGTGTGTCCACACCCGATCCGCCCCGCCAGACCCCACCCGCGCCGGATCCGCCTGCACCCGATCCGCCTGCACCCGATCCGCCTGCACCCGATCCGCGCTGCACGTCCCGGTCCCGGCGCGGAGCGGCGATCCACCGTCTCCGGCAGGCGCCGGCCCGGGCCGCCGTGGTGATGCACACCTACGGCACCCAGACCGGCCAGAGCACGGTGGAGTACGCCCTCGTCCTGCTCGGCGCCGCTGCCGTGGCCCTTGCCCTGGTGGCCTGGGTCACCCGGTCCGACGCGGTCGGCCGCCTGTTCGACGCCGTCGTCGGGCGCATCCTCGAACGGGCCGGATGAGCGGCCGGGCCCAGCGCGGCCAGGCCACCGTGGAGGTGGCGCTCGTCCTCCCGGTGGTGGTGGTGATGGCGCTCCTCGTGGTCCAGACAGGCCTGCTCGTCCGCGACCAGGTCCTGGCCGTGCACGCGGCGCGCGCCGCGGCGCGGGCGGTGGCGGTGGCCCCCCGCACCGGAGTGGCCGAGTCGGCGGTGCGTGCCACCGGGCTCGGGTCCCGGGCCCGCGTGCGACTCGACGGCGACCTCACCCCGGGCGGGATCGCGTCCGTCACCGTGGTGGTCGACCCGGTGCGGGTGCCGGTGGTGGGCCGGGCCCTCGGCGGCCTCCGCCTGTCGGAGCGGATGGCAGCGCTGGTGGAGGAACCGTGACGTCTCAGGCGAGCGTGGTGCGCAGCAACGAGGCGGCGGCGGCCTTGTGCAGCGGCTCGTTGCCGTTGCCGCACTTGGGTGACTGCACGCAGGACGGGCACCCGGCGGCGCAGCGGCAGGTGGTGAGTACCTCGAGCGTGGCGGCCAGGTGGCGGTCGGCCGCGTCGAAGGCGAGTTCGGCGATGCCGGCGCCCCCCGGGTATGCGTCGTGGACCACCACGGTGGGCCCGCCCGTCTCGGGGAGGAACTCGGTGGAGACCCCGCCCACGTCCCAGCGGTCGCAGATCGTGAACAGGGGCAGGATGCCGATGGCCGCGTGCTCGGCCGCGTGGAGCGCGCCGGGCAGGTCGGGTGGTGCCACCCCCGCCCGCGCCACGAGCTCGTCGGGGAAGGAGTACCAGACCGCCCGCGTGTCGAGGTGGCTCGGCGGGAGGTCGAGCTCCACCCGGTCGAGCACCTCGTGGGTGCCGACGTGGCGGACCTGGTAGCCGGTCACCCTCGTGGTGACCTCCACCGCACCCAACGACAGGGTGCTCCGGCCCACCGCCCGGGTGCGCTCGCGTTCGCCGAGCGCGATCGCCGTCTCCGTGCGGGCCTGGGTGTACGTCTCGCCGGGGTCCGGGGCCACGGTGGCCACGCGAGCGGCCTCGTCGAGGTCCTGGACGCGCCACGCCCGCCCCTGGTGCAGGTACACGGCGCCGGGATGGACCACCTCCCGGGCCCGGGCCTCGTCGACGGTGCCCACCACCGTGCCGTCCTCGGTGCGGATGCGCAGCTCACCCCTCGACGCCGAGCGGAGCCCGATGGTGGGGGCGGGCGCGCCCCGGCCGGCCCACACGGCGGCCCGGCCGTCGCGGCGCCACCGCACCTGGGCGCGGTCGTCGAGCACCAGCCGGCGCACGCCCTCGTCGAGCTGCTCGGGCCACCACTCGGCGTCGGCGTGACGGAGCGGCAGCTCGTGCGCCGCGCAGCCCAGGTGGGGGACGAACACGTGGGGGTTGTCGAGGTTCACGACCGACGGCTCCGGCGGGCGCTCGAACAGCTGTCGCGGATGGCGCATCATCCACTGGTCGAGCTGGTCCTGGCCCGCCACCAGCACCGTGAGCGACGGTCCGGCCGAGCGGCCGCCGCGGCCCATCTGCTGGCGGAACGACGAGATCGTGCCCGGGTAGCCGCACATGACCACCGCGTCGAGGCCGCCGATGTCCACCCCGAGCTCGAGCGCGTTGGTGGCCACCACGGCCTGCAGACGGCCGTCGAACAGCTCGGTCTCGATCCCCCGCCGCTCCTCCGGCAGGTAGCCGGCCCGGTACGCGCGGATCCCGTCGGCGAACTCCGGCGCCACCGTGCGGCGCAGGTCCTGGGCCACCAGCTCGGTGCCCCGGCGCGACCGGCAGAACACCAGGGTGCGAAGCCCTGTGTCCACGAGGCGGGCCGCCACCAGTGCCGCCTCGGCGTTGACCGACCAGTGGCGTTCGCCCGCCGGCGTCCCCGGTCGGGGCACCGGGTCGGCGCTCAGGTCGACGGTCGGGTCGGCGGTCGGCTCGAGCTCCGGGTTCCAGAGCGCCACGACGCGCTCGCCGGTGGGAGCGGCGTCCTCCGTCACGGCAGTCACGGGGAGGCCGCACAGCTCCGAGGCCAGGCGGGCCGGCTCGCCGATGGTGGCCGAGGTGAACACGAACGCCGGATCGGCGCCGTAGTGGCGGGCCAGCCGCCGGAGCCGCCGCAACACCTGGCCCACGTGGGTGCCGAACACGCCCCGGAGGACGTGCAGCTCGTCGACCACCACCAGCTCCAGCGAGTGCAGGAACTGCGCCCAGCGGCGGTGGTGGGGCAGCACTCCCTGATGCAGCATCTCGGGGTTCGTGAGGATCACGCCGGCGTGCTCGCGCACCCACGAGCGCTCCTCCGGGGTGCAGTCACCGTCGTAGGTGGCGGCCACCAGGCCGGGCACCCCCCAGCTGGTGAGCGACTGCAGCTGGTCCTGGGCGAGGGCCTTGGTGGGGAACACCATGAGGCTGGTGCCGCCGCGCAGCGCTGCCTCGGCCGCGGGCACCTGGTAGCAGAGCGACTTGCCGGAGGCGGTTCCGGTGGCCACCACCACCGAGTGGCCGGCGCGCACGAGGTCGAGCGCCTCCACCTGGTGGGCCCACAGTTCGTGGTGCCGCAACCGTTCGGCCACCTGCGGGTGGATCGGTCGCGCAGGCCGGCCCCCCACCGCACTGCGGCCGGTCAGCCGTTCCACGTGGACCAACCGGGGATCGTCGGCGAGGGCGGCCAGCGCGGCGTCGATCGCCGCCCCTGTGGCGGCGCCGCCGGCCACGTGGTGGCCCGGCGGGCGGGCGGGGGAGGTGAGCACGCCGGTCATCGTCGGCCCGAGGCTACGGGACGCCTCCGACGGTCACCGGGCGGGGTCCACCTAGCCTGACGGTGTGCTGTTCGATGTGCGGACCGACGAGGTGGGGCCGTGGACCGTCGTGCGCGTCGTCGGGGAGGTGGATCTCGCCTCGCTGCCCGAGGTGCGCTCCGCGCTCGACCGCGTGGACGCCGAGCGGGTGGCCCTCGACCTCTCGGCGGTGGACTACCTCGACCCCGTCGCACTCGGGGTGGTGCTGGCGGGTCGCCTGCGGGCCCGGCGCCGTGGCGGCCGGTTCGTGGTGGTGAGCCCACCGGGTCGCCCCCGCGAGCTGCTGGCCGAGGCCGGCGTGGACACCCTCGTGCAGGTGCTGGACGGCATCACGGCCCTCGACGGGCCGTCCGCCGGGTCCTGACCAGGCCCGCATGATCCGTCCGGGCCGGCGTGATCCGTCCGGGCCGTCAGGCGTGGGGGTGACGGTCGTCCGGAGGGAACTCGTCCAGCGCGTCGGGCCGGGCCGGTGGCAACCCGGTGGCCCGGGCGGCGCGACCGAGCAGGTGGCTCGATACCGGGATCGTCCAGAACTGCAGCGCCAGGGCGAGCACCAGCCGGGCCGTGCCGGACCCCAACGGCACCTGCAGGGCGGCGCCCGCGATCGTGCAGGCGATGCCGAGGGTGGCGGGCTTGGTGGCCACGTGCAGGCGGCCGTACGCGTCGGGCACCCGGAAGAGGCCGACCGCCGAGATCAGCGTGACGGCCGAACCGAACAGCAGCAGGAACGCTGAGAGCACGTCGAGCGCCGTGGTCACGACCCCGACCCCCGCCGTTCGACGAACCGGGCCACGGCCACGTTGCCGAGGAACGCGAGCAGGCCCCACAGGAGGATCAGGTCCACCGGGTCGCCACCGGCGACCACCGCGGCGCCCACGGCCAGCGCGTTGACCATCACCGAGGCCGTGAGGTCCAACCCCACGGCGCGGTCCACGAGGTTGCCGGCACGGGCCACGAAGACCACGGCCACGAGCGCGGCTGCGCCGAGCAGCACGAACGAGGTGACGACGACCGCGGTCACGACGTCGTCCCCTCCCCGTCGGACGGCTCCACCACCGGCCGGTCGGACGGCTCCTCGATCGGTTCGACCGCCCGCAGCACGAGGGCCTCGAGCTCCGCCACCTCGTCGCGCACCGAGTCGGGGTCGTCGAGGCCCAGCACGTGGACCACCACCTCCGGCGGTGACGAGCGCACGTCGAGGGTGAGGGTCCCGGGGGTGAGCGTGATGAGGTCCGCCACCACCGTGGCCACCAGCGGCGACGACGAGCGGAGGGGTACGGCGACCACACCCGAACGCAACCGCGCCGGGGTGGGGGCGAGCACGGTGCGGATCACCTGCAGCGACGACAGCACCAGCCGGACGCCGAGGTCGAGGACCACGAGGACCATCCCCCACGGGTGGAAGCGGTGGCGTGGGGTTCGGCGGAGCCTCGGCAGGAGCACCAGCAGCAGGCCGACCACGAGCACGCCGCTGGCGACGTTCGCCACCGAGACCTCGCCCCAGAGCATCAGCCACACCGCGAGCAGCGCCGCCGGTGCCACCAGCCGCCTCACGGGTTCTCCCCCCGCGCCTCACCCGCAGCCGGGCCGCCGACCTGTCCGGCCGGCACCGCGAGCTGCCGGGCGGCCCGTTCGCAGTACCGGTACACCGGTCCGGCGAGCAGTGCGATCGCCAGCGTGAGCGCCACCACCCCGCCCGTCACCGCCGACATGAGCGGGTGACGGCGCAGCACCCCCGCCACCGGCCGCTCACCGTCCCGGTCGTCCCGCCCCTCGGCGGCGTCGGTACCGAGCGTCCCGTCGGTGGCCGCCGTCCGTCCGGGCACGTCGCCCCAGAACACGCCGGACCAGATCTTCACCATCGAGACCAGGGTGAGCAGCGACACGCCGAGGGCGACGGCGGTGACCACCCACGCGTCCCGGGCGAAGCCGGACTCCACCAGCGCCACCTTGCCCACGAACCCCGACAGCGGGGGGATGCCGGCCAGGCTCAGCGCCGGAAGCAGGAACAGGAGCGCCAGCGGGCCGGAACGGCGGGCCATGCCGGCCGCGCCGCCGGTGGTGGAGGAGGTGCCCGTCTCCCGCTCGACGATCCCTTCCACGAGGAACAGGGAGGTCTTGGTGGGGATCTGGTGCAGCACGAAGAAGATCGTCGCCGCGATCGCCGCCACCCCACCGATCGCCAGTCCCATCACCATGTACCCGATCTGGCTCACGATGTGGAAGCTCAGGATGCGCTTCATGTCGGACTGCGCGATGGCGCCGAGCACCCCGACCACCATCGTGAGGCCCGCCACCACCATGAGGAGCGTGCGCAGCTCGCCGGGGAACAGCTGGGTCTGGGTGCGGATGATCGCGTACACACCCACCTTGGTGAGCAGGCCCGCGAACACGGCGGTCACCGGACTGGGTGCGGCCGGGTAGCTGTCGGGCAGCCACGAGAACAGGGGGAACACCGCGGCCTTCAAGCCGAAGGCGAGGAGGAGCAGCAGGTTCAGCCCGAGGGCCACCCCTGCGGGCAGCTCGGCCAGGCGCCGGGGCAGCTCGGCGAGGTTCAGGGTGCCGGTGGCCGCGAACACCAGCGCCACCGCGAGCAGCAGCAGTGTGGACTCGATCACGTTGATCACCACGTAGGTGATGCCGGCGCGGATCTGGCGGTCGTTCCCCTCGAGCGTGACGAGCACGTAGCTGCTCATCAGCAGGACCTCGAAGCTCACGAACAGGTTGAAGAGGTCGCCGGCCAGGAACGCCTGGCAGACGCCGGCGGTGAGTACGAGGTACACCGGGACGTACCAGGGGGAGCGCTCGTCCTGGGCCCGCTGGCCGAGCGCGTACACGAGCACGGCGAACAGCATCACCGTGCCGATCACCAGCATCAGGGCCGACAGCCGGTCGGCCACCAGCGTGATGCCGATGGGGACGGGCCACCCGCCGAGGTCGGCGCTGATGCGGCCGTCATGGTCCACCTGCACCAGTACCGCGAGCGCGAGGGCCACCGTGGTGGCCACTGCGGCCACGCCGATCACCCGCTGGGCCAGCAGGCGGCCGTGCAGGGCGAGGGACACGGCGGCACCGCCGAGGGGCACCACGATGCACAGCGCCATCCACGGGGTCACGGGACGGACCTCTCGTCGGCGTCGAGGTCGGGATCGTCGGCGTCGTGGGGGTCCGCCTCGGCCAGTCGCCGGTCCTCGATGTCGTCCTCCACCTCGTCGCTGCCGTCGATCGTCCAGGAGCGGTAGGCCACGGCGAGGAGGAACGCGATGGTGCCGAAGCCGATCACGATCGCGGTGAGCACCAGCGCCGGGGGGACCGGATCGCCGAAGCGGCCGCTGCGCCCGATGATCGGCGCGGTGCCGGGCGGGGTGCCGGCGGCCAGCACGAGCAGGTTCACCGCGTTGCCGAGGATGCCGAGGCCCAGCACGATGCGCGTGAGCGTCCGGTGCAGCACCAGGGCGGTGCCCACCGCGGCGAGCACGCCGGCGAGGACGGCGAGGGTGACGCTCACCGCCGGCTCCCCGGTCCGCCGCCGGTCGGATCCGCGCTGCTGCGCCCGTCCGCAAGCCTCCCGTCCGCAACCCTCCCGTCCGGGGCCCGGTCGTCGGCCGGCCCCGACTCGAGGATGGCGGAACCCACCACGTCGGGTGCCTCGGCGTCGTCGGCCTCCACGAACGCGGCGAGCATGCCGGTGACGGCGCCGACGACGAGGAGGAACACGCCGAGGTCGAACCCGGCGGAGGAGACCACCTTCACCTTTCCCACGGCGGGCACGTCGAGGGTCCAGATGTAGGACTCGAGCACCTGGCCGCCCACGAACAGCGGGGCCACGGCCACCGCCACGGCCAGGCAGAGCCCGGCCCCCACCAGCGTCATCGGCTGCACCGGGAGTCGGTCCACGGCGCGTGGGCCGTCGGCCAGATAGCGCAGGATCACCGCGGCCGCCACGATGAGCCCGCCGGCGAAGCCGCCGCCGGGAGCGTTGTGGCCGCGGAAGGTCACCACCACGGCCACGAGCACCAGCACCGGGACCAGCCCGTTGACGCTGGTGGTGAGGATCACCGAGTCGCGGGGCCGGCTCACGAGGCCCCCTCGGCCGCGGTCGGTGCTCCGGCGTCGGTCCGGCCACCGTCGTCGCCGTCGCCGGTGCCGGGCCCGGTGGCGCCGTCCCGCCGCTGCCGTCGGCGTGCGGCGGTCACCAGGTTGACCACGCCGACCGCCGCCACGCCGAGCACCGTGATCTCGCCGAGCGTGTCGAACCCGCGGAAGTCCACGATGGTCACGTTCACCACGTTGCGCCCGCCGGCCTCGGGCTCGGAACGGAGCACGTACTCGTCGCCCACCGACGGTTCGCTCCGGGCCGCCGACGCCGCGAGGGAGAACCCGGCCACGGCCACGCCGACGAGGACCGCGAGCCCCAGCCGGAGCCCGTCGGGGACCCAGGAGGGCGGGGCCCGGAACCGGTCGGGGAGCCGGGCCATGACGAGGAGGAACAGCACGATCGACAGCGTGTCGATCAGGAACTGGGTGATCGCCAGGTCCGGTGCGCCGTGGAGGAGGAACACCAGCGCGAGGCCGTAGCCGGAGCCGCCCAGCAGGAGCGCCGCGGTGAAGCGGCGCCGGGCCCGCACCATCGCGAGGGCCAGACCGCCGGTGACCACGGCGGCGAGCACCTGCAGCCAGGACTCCGCCCACGGCACGTCGTCGACGGGGCCGGTGCCCCGCAGCCAGGCGGCGCCCAGGGCGATCACCAGCGTGGTGAGCACCACGGTGAGGTAGGCGGGGAGCGATCCGCTCTGTGTCACCGCGGTGAGACGTCGCGACCCGCGCAGCAGGCCGTCGTAGCCGGCCGCGTAGGCGCGGATCGCGACCGTCGGTGCCGGTTCGTCGCCCCGCTCGCGTCGGCGCACCACCTCGGCGAGCGCCGCGCCCAGCACCCACGCCGCAGCCGACAGGCCGAGCGCCAGGTGCAGGCCGGGCCAGAGCGTCAGGTAGCCCTCGGCGGCGGCCGGTGTGAGCGAGCCGGCCACCTCCGCCAGCCACGCACCCACCGGAGCGGCGGCGAGGCCGCCGGCCAGGGACAGGGCGGCGAGCAGGGCGGGGGCCGCCACGAAGGCGACCGACGGACGGTGCACCGCGGCGGGGTCGATCGGGGCCGGGCCGTCGTCGCCGGCGGGGACGTCGCGGCCGAAGAGGCCACCGACGGTCCGCAGCGTGTAGGCCACGGTGAGCACGCTGCCCACCACGACGAGCACCAGCGCCGCCGGCCCGAGCATCCCGATGCCGGTGTCCTCGAGGGCGGCGATGCCGGACTCCTTCGCCACGAACCCCAGGGTCGGAGGGATGGCGGCCATCGACGCCCCGGCGGTGAGGCCCACCGCGGCCAGCACCGGGAGGCGCCGGCCGAGGCCGCGGAGGCGGCGGAGGTCGCGGGTGCCGGCCTCGTGGTCGACCACGCCGATCGTGAGGAACAGCGACGCCTTGAAGAGGGCGTGGGCGGTGAGCACGGCCACGCCGGCGTAGGTGGTGGCCGGGGTGCCGAGGCCCACGAGGATCATGATCAGGCCGAGCTGGCTCACCGTGCCGTGGGCCAGGGCCAGCTTGGCGTCCTGCTCGCGGAGCGCCCGGGCGCCGCCCACGAGCAGTGACGCCCCGCCGCACACCACCACCAGTGCCCGCCACGGCCCCACGTCCGCGAACACCGGGGCGAGCCGGGCCACGAGCACGATGCCGGCCTTCACCATGGTGGCCGAGTGCAGGTAGGCGCTCACCGGGGTGGGGGCGGCCATCGCGCCGGGCAGCCAGAAGTGCAGCGGGAACTGGGCGGACTTCGCGAACGCCCCGGTGAGGACCAGGACGAGGGCCACCGTGACCAGTGTCCCGGACGGGGGGTCGGCCACGAGCCCGGAGAGGGTGGTGGTGCCGGAGCGCTGGCCCAGCAGCACCAGCCCGCCGAGCAGCGCCAGCCCGCCGGCGCCGGTCACGAGGAACGCCCGTTGCGCGGCGGCCCGGGCGGCGGCGGCCCGGTCGTCGATCCCGATCAGCAGGTACGACGTGACCGAGGTGAGCTCCCAGAAGAGGAAGAGGGTGAAGAAGCCGTCGGAGAGGACGAGGCCGAGCATCGCCCCGGCGAAGGCCACGAGCAGGCCGGCCAGCCGGGCGGTCTCGTCGGGGGCGCGGTCGTCACGGGGCGGGTGGTCGCCGTGCGGGCGGAAGTAGCTGAGCGAGTACGCCATCACCAGCGTGCCGATGCCCGACACGAGGAGCCCCATCAGGAGGCCGAACCCGTCCATCCGGAACTGCAGGGTGAGCCCCAGCTGCGGGACCCAGGTGAGGTCGGCGACCAGCGGCGTGCCGTCGAGCACGCCGCCGGCCACCGTGAGCAGCCACAGGAAGGTGGCCGCCGGCGGCACCGCCGCCACCGCGAAGGTCCGCCGTCCGGCCCGGGTGCCGGGCAGGAGGCAGGCGGCTGCGGCGAGCAGGTGGAGGAGGAGGAGAGGGATCACGGGCAGGTCGGTTCAGGTACTCCGCCGGCCGGCGGAGGCCGACCAGACTTCCCGGCGCACCGGGGGAGGACCCTACCGACGTCGGTCACGGTCGGGAATGGCCGGCGTGTGAACGCTGTGTGACGGGGCCGCCGGCCGCACGAACCGGTCGACGGCGGCCACCTGCCCGGCTCAGGCGTAACGGGCGAGTTCGGTGCGGGCCACCTGGCGGCGGTGCACCTCGTCGGGGCCGTCGGCGAAGCGAAGCGTGCGCAGCCCCGCGTACATTCGGGCGAGGGGGAAGTCGTCGGACACGCCGCCGCCGCCGTGGGCCTGGATCGAGCGGTCCACCACCCGCAGCGCCACGTTGGGGGCCACCACCTTGATCGCGGAGATCTCGATCGCCGCGCCCTTCGTGCCCACCGTGTCCATCAGGTGGGCGGCCTTGAGGGTGAGCAGACGGGCCTGCTCGATCTCGATGCGGGAGTCCGCGATCCACTCCCGCACCACGCCCTGCTCGGCGATCGGCCGCCCGAATGCCACCCGCTGGGTGACGCGACGGCACATCAGCTCGAGCGCGCGCTCGGCCACCCCGATGCAGCGCATGCAGTGGTGGATCCGGCCGGGGCCGAGGCGGGCCTGGGCGATCGCGAACCCGGAACCCTCCTCGGAGAGGAGGTTCGACGCCGGCACCCGCACGTCCTCGAAACGGAGTTCCACGTGGCCCTCGCGGTCCTGGTAGCCGAACACCGGCAGGTCGCGCACCACGGTGAGGCCCGGCGTGTCGCGGGGGACGAGGATCATCGACTGCTGCAGGTGGCGCGGCGCGTCGGGGTCCGTCTTGCCCATGACGATGAAGACCTTGCAGCGCTCCGACGCCGCCCCTGAGATCCACCACTTCCGGCCGTTGAGCACGTACTCGTCGCCCTGCCGCTCGATCCGCAGCTGGATGTTGGTGGCGTCGGAGGAGGCCACGTCGGGTTCGGTCATCGCGAACGCGGAGCGGATCTCGCCCTCGAGGAGGGGGTGGAGCCACTGCTCCTGCTGTTCCGGCGTGCCGAACAGGGCCAGCACCTCCATGTTGCCGGTGTCGGGCGCGGCGCAGTTCATGGCCTCCGGGGCCAGGGCCCCGGAGCGGCCGGAGATCTCGGCGAGGTAGGCGTAGTCGAGGTTCGACAGCGGATCCGGCGTCCACTCCGTTCGGTGCGGCAGGAACAGGTTCCACAGGCCCCGCTCGCGGGCCGCGGCCTTCAGGTCCTCCACCACGTGCGGGTGGCCGTGGGGGTCGCCGAGCTCGGCCATCTGGGCCTCGTACACGGGCTCGGCCGGGTACACGTGGCTGTCCATGAAGGCCGTCAGCCGTTCGGTGAGGTCCCGACCCCGTTCGCTCTGACCCAGTTCCATGCCTGACCGTCCGATCGCTCGTGACCGGCCTGCCGACAGGGGGCCGGCCGGGGCCGCGGGGGCCGTCGGGGAATCTAGCGGTGGTGCGAAAACGAACCCCGTCCGGGGCCGGTCCGGGTGGGGCTCCCCGGCCGAGGTGTTTGACTTCACCCCGGATGCTCCCTTAGCTGTTCGGCCGTGGGCAGTCCCCTCGTCATCGTCGAGTCGCCGGCCAAGGCGCGCACCATCGCCCGGTATCTGGGCGGTGACTACGTCGTGGAGTCGTCGATCGGCCACATCCGCGACCTGCCCCGCAACGCGGCCGACGTGCCCAAGCAGTACAAGGGCCAGCCGTGGGCCCGCCTCGGGGTGGACACCGACAACCACTTCAAGCCCCTCTACATCGTCTCCCCGGAGAAGAAGGACCACGTCCGGCACCTGAAGGCCGCCCTGGCCGATGCCGACGAGCTCTACCTCGCGACCGATGAGGACCGCGAGGGGGAGGCCATCGCGTGGCACCTGCTGGAGGTGCTGAACCCGCAGGTGCCGGTGCGCCGGATGGTGTTCCACGAGATCACCCCGGAGGCCATCCGCCACGCGATCGAGCACCCCCGGGAGCTCGACCGCCGCCTCGTCGACGCCCAGGAGGCCCGCCGGATCCTCGACCGCCTCTACGGCTACGAGGTGTCGCCGGTGCTGTGGAAGAAGGTCATGCCGAGGCTCTCGGCGGGCCGGGTGCAGTCGGTGGCCACGAGGGTGGTGGTGGAACGCGAGCGGGAGCGCATGCGGTTCACCTCGGCCTCGTGGTGGGACCTCCAGGCCAGCTTCCGTCACGCCGATCCCGCCCAGGACCAGACGAACTTCCCGGCCACGCTGGTCGAGCTCGACGGCGCCCGGCTGGCCTCCGGCCGTGACTTCGGCCCCGACGGCGCGCTCACCCCGGAGGCCCGGGCCGCGGCGGTCACCCTGCTCGACGAGGCCACCGCACTGGAGGTGCGCGCCGCGCTCGAGGGCCGGCCGGTCTCGGTGCGCAGCGTCGAGCGACGCCCTTACACCCGCAGGCCGCAGCCGCCGTTCATGACCTCCACGTTGCAGCAGGAGGCGGGCCGGAAACTCCGCATGTCGAGCTCGATGTGCATGTCCACCGCCCAGCGGCTGTACGAGAACGGCTTCATCACCTACATGCGGACCGACTCCACCACGCTGTCCGACACGGCGGTGAACGCGGCCCGTTCCCAGATCCGGGAGCGTTACGGCGACGCCTACCTGCCCGACGCCCCCCGTCGTTACGCCAGCAAGGTGAAGAACGCGCAGGAGGCCCACGAGGCGATCCGTCCGGCGGGCGACCGTTTCCGCACCCCGGAGGAGGTGAGCGGCCAGCTCAGCGGTGCCGAGTACCGCCTCTACGAGATGATCTGGCAGCGCACCGTGGCCAGCCAGATGACCGACGCCCGCGGCGAGTCCGTGCAGGTGCGGCTCGGCACCGCCCTCACCGACGGCCGCGACGCCACGTTCGCGGCGTCCGGCCGCACGATCCTGTTCCCCGGGTTCCTCCGGGCCTACGTCCAGGGCTCCGACGATCCCGACGAGGCGGCCGACGACAGCGAGCGGATCCTGCCCGACATGGCCGAGGGCGACGCCGTGGTGGCCGACGAGCTCGACGCGGTGGGCCACGAGACGCAACCGCCGGCCCGCTTCACCGAGGCGTCCCTGGTGAAGCGTCTCGAGGAGCTCGGCGTGGGCCGGCCCTCCACCTACGCCTCGATCATCTCCACCATCCTCGACCGCGGCTACGTCTGGAAGAAGGGCTCGGCCCTGGTGCCGAGCTTCACGGCCTTCGCGGTGATCACGCTCCTCGAGCAGCACTTCCCCGATCTCGTCGACTACGCCTTCACGGCCCGCATGGAGGACGACCTCGACGGCATCGCCTCGGGAGCGGAGGACATGGAGCCGTGGCTGGCCCGCTTCTACTTCGGCGCCACCGGGCCCGACCCGGCCGCCGGTGCCGACGGCGCGGACGCCGAGCGTGGCGGCGTGGGGCTGAAGACGATGGTCTCGGAGCGCCTCGGCGAGATCGACGCACGCCAGGTGAACTCGATCCTCCTCGGCGCGGACGGCGACGGCGTGCCGATCGTCGTGCGGGTGGGCCGCTACGGGCCCTACCTCGAGCGCGGTGAGGGCGATGCCAGCGAGCGGGCGTCGATCCCCGACGACGTGCCGCCCGACGAGCTCACCATCCCGAGGGCCGTGGAGCTGCTCGAGGCCCCCTCCGGCGACCGCGAGCTCGGCACGCACCCCGACAGCGGCGAGATCGTCCACCTGAAGGCGGGGCGGTTCGGGCCCTATGTGCAGGAGGGCGTGCACGACGACGAGACCGGCTTCAAACCGCGCACCGCGTCGCTGTTCTCGTCGATGGACCCGGCCACCGTCACCCTCGAGGACGTGCTCCCGTTGCTCGCCCTCCCGCGGGTGGTGGGGGTGGACCCGGCCGACGGCGTGGAGATCACCGCGCAGAACGGCCGCTACGGCCCGTACCTGAAGAAGGGCACCGATTCCCGGTCGCTCGAGACCGAGGAGCAGCTGCTCACCATCGACCTCGAGGGTGCGCTGCGGGTGCTCGCCGAGCCGAAGCGGCGGCGGGGCCAGAAGTCCACCGCCCCGTTGAAGGAGCTCGGGCCCGATCCCGACTCGGAGAAGCCGATCGTGGTGAAGGACGGCCGGTTCGGTCCGTACGTCACCGACGGCGAGACCAACGCGAGCCTCCGCAAGGGCGACAGCGTGGAGGAAATCACCCTCGACCGGGCGCTCGAACTGCTCGCGGAACGCCGGGCCAAGGGCCCGAGCAAGAAGAAGGCCACGAAGAAGAAGGCCACGAAGAAGAAGGCCACGAAGAAGAAGGCGCCGGCGAAGACGAAGGCGCCGGCGAAGAAGAAGGCCGCCAAGAAGAAGTCGCCGGCGAAGAAGGCCCCGGCCACGGCCCCCGACGGTGACTGACACGCCGGTCGACGTGT
>CAIPVR010000282.1 GCA_903868545.1 uncultured Actinomycetes bacterium | reverse complement strand
TTCATCACCAACGGGCCGTACGCCGACACGATCGTGTTCATCTGCAAGCTCGACGAGGGCAACCCGCCCGAGGAGCGGCGGATCGTGCAGTTCGTGCTCGACGCCGGCATGGAGGGCCTCGAGCAGTCCAAGCCCCTGCGCAAGATGGGCATCCATTCGTCCCCCACGGGTCAGCTGTTCCTCACCGACGTCCGGGTGGGCCGTGACCGGCTCCTCGGCGAGTCCCTCGAGGCCTACGGCGGCAAGGGCGGCAAGGAGGCCTCCAAGGCCACCTTCTCCATGGAGCGCGCCGGGGTGGCGGCCATGGCGCTCGGCATCGTCGACCGGTGCCTCGAGCTCTCGTTGCAGTACGCGAAGGACCGGGTGCAGTTCGGCCAGCCCATCGGCCAGTTCCAGCTCATCCAGCTGAAGCTCGCCAAGATGGAGGTGGCCCGGATCAACCTCCAGAACCTGGTGTTCCGCCACATCGAGATGTCGGCCGCCGGCGTGCCCATGGGCTACGCCGAGGCGTCCGCGGCGAAGCTCTACGCGGCCCAGGCCGCCACCGACGTGGCCCTCGAGGCGGTGCAGCTCTTCGGCGGCAACGGCTACATGGCCGAGTACGAGGTGGAGCAGCTCGCCCGCGACGCCAAGGTGCTGCAGATCTACGCCGGCACGGACGAGATCCAGATCTCCGCGGTGGCCCGCTCGCTCCTCGCGGAGGCCTGAGGAGCCTCGCGCCGATGGACACCGTGACCGGCGTCGTCCCGCCGGCGTTCGAGGAACTCGTCGACCGCCTCGCGGGGGAGGCCGAGGAGGGGCTGTTCCACACGGCCGCGCAACTCGCCGTCTGGCGGGGCCACGAGGTGGTGGTGGACGCGGCGGTGGGCCGCACCCACCTGCGGGCGCCGTTCGCCACCGACACCCTCTCGGCGCTGTACTGCACCGCCAAGCCGGTGGTGGCCACGGCCGTGCTGCGCCTCGTGGCCGACGACGAACTGAGCCTCGACGACCGTCTCGGCGACGTGGTCGACGGCCTCACCACGCCGTGGCTGGCGGAGCGCACGGTGGAGCAGGTGCTCGGCCACACGGCCGGGCTGCACAGCGTCAACACGGTGCTCGCCCGCATCCTCCCGCCGGCGTTGCGCGAGGGCTGGCTGCTGGCGTCCCCGCCGCCCGACGGGTGGCGCTTCGGTGTCGACCGGGCCTACGGGGAGTTCGGCGGCTGGTACCTCCTCGGGCGGGCGATCGAGTCGCTCACCGGCGAGCCGTTCGACCAGTGGACACGGGCGCACGTGCTGGAGCCCTACGGCGTCCCGGACGACGACCTCGTGCTCCGCTTCGACGAGGCGAGCTACGAGCGGCTGCACGGGCGGATCTCGGCCACGTTCGACCTGACCATGCACCAGCCGGTGCCCCTGCTCGCCGAGGTGGGGCCCGAGACCGCCTGCGAGTGGAACCCGGCGTTCGGCGCCTACGGGACGATGGGCGCGATGGCCCGCTTCTACCGGGGCCTGCTCGACGACCTCGAGGGTGCCGGCACGGTGCTCCCCGCGGACCTCCTCGAGGACGCCACCACGGTCCGGCTGCCCATCGCCCACGACGTCACGCTGGACCGCGAGGCGGGATTCGGCCTGGGGTTCATGGTCCCGCTGTCGTCGCACGTGTTCGGCGACCGCCCCTCGGCCCGGGCGTTCGGACATGCCGGTCAGGGCGGTACCAGCTTCGCCTTCGCCGATCCCGACGCCGACCTGGTGGTCGCGCTCCTGCTGAACGCGGGCCTCGACGCCGACACCGCGCTGTCGTTCCGCCGTGTGCACCTCGTCGACGCGATCTACCGGGCCCTCGATGCCGGCTGAGCCCTTCGGTGACCGACTCGGCCGCGTGCGCGCCTCGATGGACGACCGGGGTCTCGACGTACTGCTGCTGTCGGTCGGGGCGGACCTGCCCTGGGCCTGCGGCTACGAGGCGATGCCGCTCGAGCGGCTCACCATGCTCGTGGTCCCGGTCGACGGCGACGCCACGCTCGTGGTGCCCGCGCTCGAGGCGCCCCGGGTGATGGAGCGCCCCGGGGTGTTCCGGTTGCGGCCCTGGGGCGAGACGGAGGACCCGGTCGCGCTGGTCCACCGGTTGTGCGGTGCCGCCGGGTCGCTGGCGGTCGGCGACCGCACCTGGACCCGCTTCCTGCTCGGGCTGCAGCGCCTCCGTCCGGCGGCCGCGTGGTCGCCCGCCTCGGAGGTCACCGGGCCGCTCCGGGCGGTGAAGGACGACCACGAGGTCGCTGCACTCCGCCGGGCCGCAGTGGCCGCGGACCGTGTGGCCGACCAGCTCCGTCGCGGGGAGGTTCCGCTGGTGGGGCGCACCGAGGCGGAGGTGTCGGCGGAGCTCGGCCGCCGGCTCGTCGCGGAGGGCCACGAGCGCGTGAACTTCGCGATCGTGGCGTCGGGCCCCCACGCGGCGAGCCCGCACCACGAGCCGGGTCGCCGGGTCATCGGGGCCGACGAGGTGGTGCTCTGCGACTTCGGCGGCACCATGGCCGACGACCACGGCGTGGGCTACTGCTCCGACATCACCCGCTGCGTATGGACGGGGGGGCCGCCCGCCGACGCCGCGGAGGTGTACGGCGTGCTGATGGCCGCGCAGGCGGCGGCCGTGGCCGCCGCGACCGTGGGGACGACCTGCGAGGCGGTCGACGCGGCGGCGCGGGCCGTCATCGAGGCCGCCGGGTACGGCGAGCGGTTCGTGCACCGCACCGGCCACGGCATCGGGGTGGAGGAGCACGAGGACCCCTACGTGGTGGCGGGGAACGCCACGCCGCTACGGCCCGGTCATGCCTTCAGCATCGAGCCCGGCATCTACCTGCCCGACCGGTACGGCTTCCGCCTCGAGGACATCGTGGTGGCCACCGCGGCGGGCCCCGACCCCCTCAACCGGGTCGGCCATGACCTCGCCCTAGTGGCGTGAGGCTCGCGCCGTCCGGCGGGGCTCGCCCCGAGCGCGTCGGGCGCGGCCGGGGCGAGTGGGGCGGCCACCCACCCGGCGCCTACCCTCGCCACCGGTGAGCCTCGACGTCGCGACCTTCCTGCTGCAGTGGGCCGTCGGGGGTCTGTTCTTCCTGTGGGTCACCACCCGGCGGCGCGAGGTCTCGATCGGCTACGGATGGCTCCTCCGTGGCACCTTCGGGCTGATGGCACTCGGCGCGCTGGTGGTCGGTCGTCGCTACGACCCGGTGCCGGTGCGCGACGCCGTGTCCCTGCTCGTGGCCGTGGCCGCGGGCGCGGCGCTGTGGGTGAGCTGGCAGCGCCGGGCCGCGGGGGTGGAGCGCCAACGGGAACGCGTCCAGGTGCGCTCGGCCCGTGTGGCCGAGATGACCGGCATCGACCGGGCCGAGCAGACCTTCGACACCTCGGTCCCGGAGTTCCCACCCGCCCTCGACCTCGTGGCGCCCGCCGTCGGCCTCGTCGGTCTCGTGGCCGGCGGGATCAGCGCAGGTGACCCGGTATGGCTGTCCGTCGCCCGCACGCTCGTGGGTGCCGCCTTCCTCGGCTGCGTCACCGACGCGATGCTCCTCGGCCACTGGTACCTCACCCAGCCGGGCCTTCCGCGGGCGCCGCTGCTCGAGCTGGTCCGCTACCTGTTGTGGATCTGGCCGGTCGAGGTGCTGCTGCTCCTGGTGCCGCCGGGGATGGTGGCGGTGTTCACCGGTGCGGTCGACGACGGCTACGGCGGCATGCTCGGCTGGTTCTGGATCGCGTGTGCGGTCACCACCGGGGTGCTCGCCGTGGTGACCCGTCTCGCGTTGAAGGAGCGGTACTACTCGGCGGTGATGGCCGCGACCGGCCTGCTCTACCTCGCGATCCTCACCGCGTTCGGCACCGACCTCGTCGCCCGCGCGGTGCTCTCCGGCGCCTGACCGATCCCGCCCGGAACCGGCCCGCGTGCGTGCGGGGTTGCCTTTTCGCCCGCCGGGCCCGAAGCTGGACGTCCTGCGGACGGAGCCGTGCGAAGGAGCGCGCCATGGCACGTGCCATCTGGAGCGGATCGATCAGCTTCGGTCTCATCAACGTCCCGGTGAAGCTGTACTCGGCCGTCACCGAGAGGAACGTCCGGTTCAATCAGATCGACACGCGCAACGGCGCGCGGATCCGAACCCGCAAGGTGAACGCCGAGGACGGCAGCGAGGTGCCACCCGAGGCCATCGC
Organism: uncultured Actinomycetes bacterium; assembly: GCA_903868545.1. GTDB lineage: Bacteria > Actinomycetota > Acidimicrobiia > Acidimicrobiales > Microtrichaceae > CAIPVR01. The sequence continues at coordinate 16,082 of CAIPVR010000282.1, read as the reverse complement.
GAAGGGCTACGAGGTCGCCAAGGGCCGCTACGTGGTGGTCACCGAGGACGACCTGGCCGCGTTGCAGCCACGGGCCACCCACACCATCGACCTCGAGGAGTTCGTGGACCTCGCCGAGGTGGATCCCGTCTACTTCGACGGGGCCTACCACGTGGCGCCCGACGGGCGCAGCGCGAAGCCCTACGCACTGCTGGTGGCGGCGATGGAGGAGGCCGGCAAGGTGGCCGTCGCCCGCTTCGTGATGCGCTCCAAGCAGTACGTGGCCATCATGCGGCCGGTCGACGGCCGGCTGCTCCTGTCGATGATGGTCTACGAGGACGAGCTCAACCCCGCGTCCGACCTCCCCGAGTTCGACCAGCTCGAGGGCATCGAGATCTCCGAACGCGAACTGGCGATGGCCGAGCAACTGGTGGCGTCGCTGTCGGCCGAGTGGGAGCCGGGCCGCTACCGCGACACCTACCGCGAGGACGTGCTCGACCTGGTGCACGCCAAGGACGCCGGCCGAGAGGTGGTGCCCGCTGCGGCCGAGGCGCCCACCGACGACAAGGTGGTGGACCTGATGGCGGCCCTCGAGGCCTCGGTGGCCGCGGCCCGGGAGGCTCGCGGTCGTCACCCCAGCGCCGGCCGCGTGCCCGCGAGCGGGTCGGTCCCGGCGAGGAGGGCCACGACGAGGAAGGCCGGGTCGAAGCAGGCCGGGTCGAAGCAGGCCACTGCGAGGAAGACCGCGCCGAGGAAGGCCACGGCCGGGACGACCACTCCGAGGAAGGCCACACCGAAGAAGACCGCGCCGAGGAAGGCCGCGGCCGGGGCGACCACTCCGAGGAAGGCGGCGGCGAGGAAGGTCCCGACGGCGGGCCGAGCGCCGGCGAGGCGTAGGTCGGCCTGACGGGTCGGTCGTACCGATGGCCGACGTCACGGCGGTCGAGGTGGACGGCAGGCGCCTGGACCTCTCGAACCTGCACAAGGTGCTGTACCCGGAGGCGGGGGTCACCAAGGCCGAGGTGATCGACCACTACGCCCGGGTGGGCCCGTTCATGGTGGCCCACACGCGGGGCCGGTGCATGACCATGCGCCGCTTCCCCGACGGGGTGGACGGGCCGTCCTTCTTCGAGAAGCGCTGTCCCGGTCACCGGCCCGAGTGGATCCCGTCGTCGTTGGGGCCGGGCGACCGCAGGGGCGGTGTGCGCTACTGCCGTTTCGACGAGCCGGCGGCGCTGGTCTGGGCGGCCAACCTCGCGGCGCTCGAGCTGCACGCGCCCATGGCCCGGGCCGAGGACCTCGACGTGCCGCTGGCCTGTGTGTTCGACCTCGATCCGGGTCCGGGAACTGCGGTGGCGGAGTGCGCCGCGCTGGCGCTGGGGATCCATGAGGTGCTCGCCTCGGTCGGGCTCGAGGCGTGCGCCAAGACGTCCGGGTCCAAGGGCCTGCAGGTGTACGTGCCGCTCAACGTCACCGGTGCGGGGGCGCACACCCACCAGGGCTGTGCCGACTTCGCGCTGGCGGTCGGCCAACTGCTCGAACGCCGGGACCCGGCCGGTGTGACCACCACGATGGCCAGGGCGGAGCGGCCGGGGAAGGTGTTCGTGGACTGGTCGCAGAACGCCTTCCACAAGACGACCGTGTGCGTGTACTCGCTGCGGGCACGACCGAGACCCACGGTGTCGACCCCGGTGACGTGGGACGAGGTGTCGGACGCCGCGGAGGGGCGGGACCCGCTGGTGTTCGAGTCGGCCGACGTGCAGGAACGTCTCGCCCGCCGCGGCGACCTGTTCGCCCCGGTGCTCGACCTGGTCCAGCACCTCCCCACCCCCCGCGCCGGGAAATAGGGGTCCGCAACGCCCGGAACGGGCGTGCAGGCTCCGGAGAAGCGTGGGTCAGCCGAGCAGGGCGGTCACGCCCTCGGCGAAGACCTCGCTGTGCAGGTCCACGTCGGCCTCGGTGTGGGCCGGACAGAAGAGCGCCATGTTGTGGAACGGGGTGAGGAGGATCCCCCGGTTCAGGCACCACAGGTGCAGGAAGGCGTCGAGCTCGTGGTCGACGGCCGCCGCGGCCTCGCCACCGTTGCGGGGCGCCGGGCAGAACCAGTACTCCGCCCGGCAGCCGAGCCGGTTGACGGTCCACGGGAGCCCGTGGCGGTCGATCGTGGCCTGCACACCGTCGGCCCAGCGGTTCGCGAGCGGGATGCTGACCGCGAAGTCCTCGTCGCGCAGCGCCGCGGCGAGCGTCGCCCGCATGGCGGCGAGGGAGAGGGCGTTGGCCGTCAGGGTGCCGCCGATGCCGGCCACGTCCGCGTCGTCGCCGGTGGCGGCGCCGAGCACCGCGGCGGCCACGGCGTCGGTCATGCCGTAGGCGGCGCAGGGCACACCGCCGCCGATGGGCTTGCCGATGACGAACAGGTCGGGCTCGAGGCCCCACTCCCGCGTCGCCCCGCCCGGCCCGCAGCAGATCGTGTGGGTCTCGTCGATCACGAGCAGCGTGCCGGTCTCACGGGTCAGGCGTCGGAGCTCGTCGTGGAATCCGGGGGCGGGCGGCACGATGCCGATGTTGGTCAGCGCCGGTTCCGCCAGCACCGCCGCCACGTCACCCGGCTCCAGGGCGGCGCGCAGCGCGTCGACGTCGTTGAACTCGACGACCTTCACGTACTCGTTCGGGTCGACGTCCCAGCCGGTGTTGCCCGGCCGCGGGGTGCAGGTCCCGTCGGGGGCCAGGATGTTGAGCGCCTCGTCGACGGTGCCGTGGTAGCACCAGTTGAACACCAGCACCTTGCGGCGTCCGGTCGCGTGGCGGGCGAGTCGCAGGACGAAGCGGTTGGCGTCAGTGGCGGTCATGGCGATCTGCCACACCGGCATCCCGAACCGGGTCCGCAACTCGTCGCCCACTGCCACGGCGTCGGCCGACGGCAGCATCGTGGTGATGCCGTGGGGCGCCTGCGCGGTGAGCGCGTCGACGGTGGCGGGGAGCGAGTGGCCGGTCATGGCGCCGGTGTCGCCGAGGCACAGGTCGACGTACTCGTTGCCGTCGACGTCGCGGAACCGGGCTCCCTCGGCCTCCTGCACGAACACCGGATGGGGTCCGGGCCAGCGGGTCATCCAGTTCATCGGAACCCCGGCCAGCAACGACCGACGGGCCTCCTCGTGCAGCTCCGCCGAGCGGCGGGTCCGGGACCGGAACAGGTCGGTCTCGGACTCCATGAGCCCGGCGAGGCGGGACCGGTCGATCGTCGCCATGCCCGAAGGGTAGGCCGGGTCGCTCACGGGAGGTCGGGGTCCTTCGCCGTGGCGAGCGCCTTCTCGTGGCGCGCGATGGCGGTCTCCACGAGGGTGTTGAGTCCCGCGCCCTTGGGCCAGCCCGCGTAGTGCGACAGGAAGATCACGACCTCCCGCAGGTCGTCCGCGGACAGGTCACCCTTGGCGAGGGCGGAGTCGAGCTGGATGCCGAGGGTGCCGTCGAGGCCCTCGGCCACCATCAGTCCGATCAGGAGCAGCCGCCGGTCCCGCAGCGACAACCCCTCCCGCTCCCAGATGTCACCGAAGAGGTGCTCCACCGTGTAGCCGAAGAAGTCGCCCGGGCCGTCGGAGACCTCGAAGCTGTACACCTCGCCCATGCGGGCCAGTCCCCGGGCCCGGCGGTCGTCGTTCGTGTCGTCGCTCATCGCGGCGAACGGTAGTCCCTGCCCGTCGCCGTGCCGCCGGGACCGGTCCTCCCGGCGGCACATCGGGGCGGGACGCCGTGCAGTCGTTCCGCCTGCAGGTCCGCCGAGTTACCTGCACGAAGTTGCAGGAAGTTAACTTCGTCGGTGCGGCGCCGAACGGGTGGCGGCCGCGACCTCCCGGGGGCGACATGGAATCGGTCGGACTGGCGCTCGAGAACCTCACCTCCCCACCGGTGCTGGCGTTCGTCCTTGGCGCCCTGGCGGTGGTGGTCCGCTCCGACCTGCGCCTGCCCGATCCCATCCACACGTGGCTGTCGACCTACCTCCTGCTCGCCATCGGGCTGAAGGGCGGCCACGCCCTCAAGGGGGTCGACCCCGGTGACATCGTCCTGCCCCTGCTGGCGACGCTCGCCCTCGGGCTGGTGATCCCCGTGGTGGTCTTCGTGGCCGGCGGCCGGATCCTCCGGCTCGGGGTGGTGGACGCCGGATCGGTGGCCGCCCACTACGGCTCGGTCAGCGTGGTGACCTTCACCGCCGCCACCGTGCTCGCCGCGGAGGCCCGGGTGGGACTGGAACCGTTCATGGCGACGCTGGTGGCCCTCCTCGAGGTGCCGGGGATCATCGTGGCCCTCCTACTGGTGTCGATGCGGGGTTCCGGGTCGGGCTGGCGCGACGCCCTCCACGAGGTCCTCACCGGCCGGAGCATCCTGCTGCTCGTGGGCGGCCTCGTCATGGGCCTGGTGGCCACCGACGCGGCGTTCGGACGGGTGGAGCCGTTCTTCGTGGCGTCCTTCAGCGGGATCCTGACCTTGTTCCTGCTCGACATGGGGGCCACGGCGGCCACTCGCCTCAAGGAGTCGCGGTCGTTGTCGGGCCGGGTGATCGGCTTCGGGATCGTGGCCCCGCTCGTCCTGGGGACGGTGGGTGTCCTCACCGGTGTCGCAGCCGGGCTCTCTGCGGGTGGCGCCGCGGTGCTGGGGGCGATGGCGGCCAGCGCCTCCTACATCGCGGCACCCGCGGCCGTGCGCATCGCCCTGCCGGAGGCCGACACGGGGCTCTCGCTGGGGCTCGCCCTGGGGGTGACCTTCCCGCTCAACCTGACGATCGGGATCCCGCTCTACTTCCTGCTGGCCGACGCCGTCACGGGGTGACCGGGGCGGCGCCCGGCAGCGTCGGTGGTCGTCCCCGGCCCGGTGACCCCTGCGATCCCGGGTGGGTGGCCATCGCTCAGCGGGCGACGAAGTACTTGGCGCGGGGGTGGTGGCAGATCAGCGCCGAGGTGGTCTGCTCGGGCTGGTACTGGAAGCCGGTGTCCTCGTCGCAGGACACGCCGATCCGGGAGGCGTCGAGCAGTTCGGCAACCGTCTCGTTGTCCTCGAGGTCGGGACAGGCCGGGTAGCCCCAGGAGTAGCGGCCGCCGCGGTAGCGCTGGCGGAACAGGCCCACCAGGCCGGCCGCGTCGGGTGTGCCGGCCGAGCCGTCCGGGTCCTCGTGGCCGAAGCCCCACTCCTCGCGGATGCGGCGGTGCCAGAACTCGGCCAGCGCCTCGGCCATCTCCACGCCGAGGCCGTGGAGCAGCAGGTAGTCCTGGTACTTGTCGGCCGCGAACAGTTCGGCGGTGCGCTCGCTGACCGCCGCGCCCATCGTCACGATGTGGAACGCCGCGTAGTCGGTCTCGCCGGAGTCGACCGGCCGGAAGAAGTCGGCGATGCACAGGAACGGGTCCTTGCGCTGCCGCGGGAACGGGAACCGCACCCGCTCGGTCGAGCGGGTGTCGTCGGTCCACACCACCAGGTCGTTCCCGTCCGCGTTCACCGGGAAGTAGCCGTAGACCACCTGGGGCACCAGCAGGCCCTCGGCCCGGGCGCCGGCGAGCTGTTCGCGGAAGATCGGCCGGATCCGCTCCTTGAACTCGTCGTCGGTCTCGGTGGCGCCGTCGGGGCGCGTCTCCGGTCGGAACTGCCACTGGTTGCGGAACAGGGCGGTCTCGTTGACGAAGGCGGCGATCTCGTCGATGGACAGTCCCTTGACCACTTGGGAGCCGAGGAACGGCGGCACGAAGACCTCGTTGTCGGTGGCCACCTCCGCCGAGCGCGCCGGGAGCTCGACCGAGTCGTCGGGTGCCACGTGGGTGGTGCGCGGCGGGAGGTCGCGCCCGGCGGGCACACGGCCGTAGTCGGGGTCGTCGTCGCCCCGTCGGATCTCGCCGAGGCGGTCCATCACCCGGAGGCCCTCGAAGGCGTCCTTGCCGTAGAAGAGGCGCCCCTCGTAGACCTCCCGGAGGTCCTTCTCCACGTAGGTCCGCGTGAGGGCCGCACCCCCGAGCAGCACCGGGATGTGGCTGAGGCCGCGGTCGTTCAGCTCCTCGAGGTTGTCGCGCATGATCAGCGTCGACTTCACCAGCAGCCCCGACATCCCGATGGCGTCGGCCTTCACCTCGAGGGCCTTCTCGATCATCTCGGTGACCGAGATCTTGATGCCGAGGTTGTGTACCTCGTAGCCGTTGTTCGTGAGGATGATGTCCACGAGGTTCTTGCCGATGTCGTGGACGTCACCCTTCACGGTGGCGAGCACGATCCGGCCCTTGCCGCTGTCGCCCTCCACCCTGTCCATGTGCGGCTCGAGGTGGGCCACCGCGGCCTTCATGGTCTCGGCCGACTGCAGGACGAACGGGAGCTGCATCTCGCCCGTGGCGAAGAGGTCGCCCACCACCTTCATGCCCGACAGGAGCACGTCGTTGATGATGGCGAGCGGGGCGAGTCCCCCGGCCATGGCCTCGTCGAGGTCGTCGGTGAGGCCCTCGCGGTCGCCGTCGATGATGCGGCGGCTGAGCCGCTCCTCCACGGGCCAGCCCGAGCGGTCCTCGACCACGGTGGCGGTGACCTCCACGTCGGAGAACACCTCGAGCAGCCGCGTCAGGGGGTCGTAGCCCTCGTCGCCGCCGGACAACGCGCCGGCGGCGCCGCGCCGGTCCCAGACGAGGTCGAGGCACACGTCGCGCTGCTCGTCGGGGATCCGCGCCAGCGGGAGGATCTTCGAGGCGTGGACGATCGCCGAGTTCAGCCCGGCCGCCACGCACTCGTGCAGGAAGACGCTGTTGAGCACGTGCCGGGCGGCCGGTGAGAGGCCGAAGCTCACGTTCGACAGGCCCAGGGTGGTGTGCACCCCCGGCAGCTCCGTGGTGATCCGCCGGATCGCCTCGATCGTGGCGATGCCGTCGCGGCGGAGGTCGTCGTCGCCGGTGGACAGCGGGAACGTGAGGGCGTCGAAGATCAGGTCCTGGGGTTCCAGTCCGTACCGGTCGACGGCCAGGTCGTGCAGGCGGTGCGCCACCCGCATCTTCCACTCCACGTCGCGGGCCTGGCCCTCCTCGTCGATGAGGAGGCAGATGACGGCAGCGCCGTACTCCCGGGCCAGCCGGAACACCCGGTCCGCCCGGGAACCGGGCTCGTCGCCGTCCTCGAGGTTGGCGGAGTTGACCACGGCCCGTCCGCCGATCCACTGCAGGCCTGCTTCCAGCACCTCGGGTTCGGTGGAGTCGAGCACCAGGGGGACCGACGACTGCGTGGCGAACCGGGACGCGATCTCGTCCATGTCGGCGGTGCCGTCGCGCCCCACGTAGTCCACGCACACGTCGAGCAGCGCCGAGCCCTCACGCACCTGGTCCTTGGCCATCTGGACGCAGGTCTCCCAGTCGCCCGCCAGCATCGCCTCGCGGAACTTCTTGGACCCGTTGGCGTTGGTGCGCTCGCCGATGAGGAGGAGGTTGGTGCCGGCCGTACCGCCGGCGTCGGCCTCGCCCCCGGCCTCGTCGCCGCCGAGGTAGACGGGGGAGTAGATGGACGCCACGCCGTGTTCGTACCGCCCCTGCCGCGGCGCCCGTTCGGTGCGGGCCGCCGCCTCGGCGAGCTGCCGGATGAACTCGGGCGTGGTGCCGCAGCAGCCGCCCACCACGTCCACGCCGAACTCCTCGATGAAGCGCACCTGGTGGGCCACGAAGTCCTCGGCGGACAGGTCGTAGTGCATGTGGCCGTCCACCACCGAGGGCAGCCCGGCGTTCGGCAGCACCGAGACCGGCACCCGGCAGTACTGGGACAGGTGCCGGAGGTGCTCGCTCATCTCCTCGGGCCCGGTGGCGCAGTTGATGCCGATCACGTCGGGGCCCATGGCGTCGAGGGCCACCAGCGCGGCGCCGATCTCCGTGCCGGGCAGCATGCGACCGGTCAGCTCGATGGTCACCTGCACCTGCAGCGGGACCTCACGGTCCAGCTCGGCCATCGCGAGTCGGCACCCGTTCATGGCGGCCTTGAGGCCGAGCAGGTCGAACTGGGTCTCGATCAGGAAGAGGTCGACCCCGCCCTCCAGCAGGCCGAGGGCCTGTTCGGCGTAGAGGTCGCGCAGATCGGCATAGCGGATCTGGCCGAGGCTCGCGAACCTGGTGCCCGGACCCATCGACCCGGCCACGAAACGGGGCCGGTCCGCGGTGGTGGCCTCGTCGGCGGCCTCCCGGGCGAGGGTGGCGGCGCGACGGTTCAGCTCCCTGGCCCGGTCCGCGAGGCCGTACTCCGCCAGGGGCACACCGAACGAGCCGAACGTGTTGGTCTCCACCGCGTCCGCCCCCGCGGCGAAGTACTCCGCATGCATGCGGCGCACCAGCTCCGGCCGGGTGTCGACGAGGATCTCGTTGCAGCCCTCCAGTGCCTCGCCGCCGAAGTCCTCGGCGGTGAGTTCCTGTTCCTGCAGCCAGGTCCCGGTGGCGCCGTCGTAGACGAGCACCCGGCGGGCGATGAGGTCGAGGTAGGGGGAGGATCGACGTGCGGGGGCCATCAGGACACCGAGGCTACCGGCGGCCCCGGGGACGCCCCCAACGGGGTGCGCCCGGGTGGGTAGGCTCCGGCCCGCATGAGCGAGTCCGGCCGAACCGAACGATGAAGATCTACACCCGAACCGGCGACGACGGCACCACCGGCCTGTTGTTCGGGGGGAGGGTCCGCAAGGACGACGCCTCCCCGGTGGCCTACGGCGAGGTGGACGAGGCCCAGGCGCAGATGGGCGTGGCCCGCGCCCTCGCCGGTGCCGGCACCGAGCTCGACGAGCTGTTGGTGTCGCTGCAACGGGACCTGTGGGTCCTGATGGCCGAACTCGCCACGGCGCCCGCGAACCGGGACCGGCTCACGCCGGGGGAGTCGTCGGTGTCCGAGGCGATGGTCGTTCGGCTCGAGGCCCTGATCGACGACGTCGCCGGGCGCTTCGAGGCCCCCACGGAGTTCGTGGTCCCGGGCCAGGACCTGGTGTCGGCGCACCTCGACGTGGCCCGCACCGTCGTCCGCCGGGCGGAACGCGCCGCGCTCTCCGCCGCCGGGGAGGGCTCGTCGGTCGGGCCGTACCTGAACCGACTCTCCGATCTCCTGTGGACACTGGCCCGCTGGCAGGAGGGGGAGTCGCTCGCCACCCGATCGGTGCCGGGAGCCGGCACCGGACCGTCCGGAGGTTCATGACCATGCCCGGTTCATCCGTCGCCCCGCTCGCCGTGAAGGTGGCCAAGGCCACCCCGTCGGGCGCCACCGCCGTGGCGGTACCGGCCACGAGCGACCGTCTCAACCGTGTGCCCGGCATCCGCCGCGCCGCACTCGACCGGGCGGGCTTCACCGGAGCGGTCGGCACCACCGCCACCTTCGACGACGGCGGGCGCACCACCGTGGTGGTGGGGCTGGGCCCGTCGACCGAGGTGGGGCCCGACGCCCTCCGCCGGGGCGCCGCCGCGTTCGCCCGGGTGGCCGCCCGCCACCGTCGTCTCGCCGTGGAGTACCCGGCCGGTACCACGGTGGCGCTGGCCGAGGGGGCCCGGGCCCTGGCCGAGGGCCTGGTGCTCGGGGCGTACCGCTTCACGGAGCACAAGTCGACGGACCCCGGTCCCGGTCCCGAGTCGGCCACGCTGGTGGTCGGTGACGACAACGCGGCCGTGCGGGAGGCACGGGAGGGCGTGGCCGCCGGAACGGCCGTGGGCACCGCGGTGTGCTTCGCCCGTGACCTGGTGAACACCCCCGGGGGGCATCTCACCGCGCCGGTGTTCGCCGAGCGGGCCGCCGCGGCGGCGCTCGACGCGGGCCTCGAGGTGGAGGTGCTCGACGAGGAGGCGATCGCGGCCGAGGGTCTCGGCGGGTTGCTCGCGGTCAACCAGGGCTCCTCCATCCCGCCGAGGTTGGTGAAGCTCACCTACACCCCCGACACGGAGGGCGCGGTCGACACGGTGTGCCTGGTCGGCAAGGGCATCACGTTCGACACGGGTGGCCTGTCGCTGAAGCCGGCCGACGCCATGATCGGCATGAAGAACGACATGGGTGGCGCCGCCGCGGTGATCGCCGCGATGACCGCCCTGCCGGCGCTCGACGTGCCGGTGCGCGTGGTGGGCTTCGCCCCGATGACCGACAACGCCGTCGGCGGCCTCGCCCAGCGTCCGGGCGACGTCTACACCGCCCGCGGTGGCACCACGGTGGAGGTCCTCAACACCGACGCCGAGGGCCGCCTGATCCTGGCCGACGCCCTCGTCCTCGCCTCGGAGGAGGAACCCGCGGCGATCGTGGACCTCGCCACCCTCACCGGTGCCTGCCTGGTGGCGCTCGGCGACCGCATTGCCGGGCTCATGGCCAACGACGACGGGTTCCGTGAGCAGGTCGCCGGGGCGGCGGCCCGTGCGGGGGAGCGGGTGTGGCCGCTGCCGCTGCCCGACGACTACCGCACCCGCCTCGACTCCCAGGTGGCCGACATCCGGAACATCACCCAGGACCGCTTCGGCGGCACCCTGACCGCGGGCCTGTTCCTCCGCGACTTCGTGGGCGAGGGCATCCCGTGGGCGCACCTCGACATCGCCGGTCCGGCCTTCCTGGCCGAGCCCGACGGCGAGCAGTCGAAGGGGGCCACCGGCTTCGGTGTCCGCACGCTGCTCGCGCTCCTCGAGGGATGGGGCGACGACGCTGCCACCCCGGGTGACGAGGAGCCCGACCCGCTCAGCTGATCGCGGCGCGAAGGGCCGAGGCCACCCGCTCCTGCTGGCCGGCGGTGATGCCGGGGAACATCGGGAGCGACATGATCCGCGGCGCGGTGGACTCGGCGACCGGGAACGAGCCCTCGGCGTACCCGAGCTCCGCGAAGGCCGGGTGCCGGTGCACGGGCACCGGGTAGTGGATCGCCACACCCACGCCGGCGTCGCGCAGGGATTCCATCACGTCCTCGCGGCGGTCCACCCGCACGACGTAGAGGTGCCAGACGTGGACGTTGTGCTCCATGGTCCCGGGCAGTTCCACCCCGTCGAGGTCGCCGAGGAGCTCGGCGTAGCGGTCGGCCGCCTCGCGACGGAGCGTGTTCCACTTCTCGAGCCGGGCGAGCTTCGCCCGGAGCACCACGGCCTGCAGCGTGTCGAGCCGGGAGTTCACGCCCTTGACGTCGTGGTAGTAGCGCCGGGCCGATCCGTGGTTCCGGATGGCCCGCACGAGCCGGTCCACCTCGTCGTCGTCGGTGAGCACCGCGCCGCCGTCGCCGTAGGCCCCCAGGTTCTTGCCCGGGTAGAAGCTGGTCGCCGCGGTGCCCCAGGAGCCGATGCCCAGGCCGTTCCGCGTGGCCCCCTGGGCCTGGGCGGCGTCCTCGAACAGCGCGACGCGGTCGTGGCCGGCGTTGCGGACCACCTCGGCGAGACGCTCCATCGGTGCGATCTGGCCGTACAGGTGCACCCCGACCACGGCCCTGGTGCGGTCGGTGAGGCGCTCGGCCACCAGGTCGGGGTCGACCAGGAGGTGACGCGGGTCGCAGTCGACGAGCACCGGGGTGGCGCCGGCCCGGTCGACGGCCTCGGCCGTGGCGATGAACGTGTTGGCGGGGAGGATCACCTCGTCGCCCCGGCCGATGCCGTGTGCCCGCAGCCCCAGCTCGATGGCATCCGTGCCGTTCGCCACGCCGATGCAGTGCTGCCGCCCGGAGAACCTCGCGAACTCCTCCTCGAACGCCCCCACGTCGGGGCCGTCGATGAACGCGGTGGCGTCGAGGACGCGCCCGAAGCCCTCGTCCACCTCGGCCGCGATCTCGGCGTGCTGCCAGCCGAGGTCCACGAACGGGACCGTTCCGGTCGCCCCGGTCATGACAGGTCCTCCAGCGCGTTCCGGAAGGCGTCGATCACCCGGTCCTGATCGGCCTCGGACAGCTCGTGGTAGAGCGGGAGGATCAGGGAACCGTTGGTCAGGCGCTCCGTGACCGGCAGCGCCGCGTGGGGGTGGCCCTCGTAGGCGGGCTCGAGGTGCGACGCCATGATCCCCCGCCGGGTGGAGATGCCCTGCTCGGCGAGGACCTGCATGACGTCGTTGCGCCGGTCGGCCACCTGCTCCGGCAGGGTCACCCAGTAGGACTGGTGGTTGGTGGTGCCCCACGGCGGGTCGGCCGGCAGCAGGATGCCCGCGACGTCGGACAGGCCTGCGGCGTAGCGGCCCGCGAGGTGCCGGCGCCGGGCGATGACCTCGTCGAGGCGGCCGAGCTGTACCAGCCCCACTGCGGCCTGGATGTCGGTCATCCGGTAGTTGAACCCCACCTCGAGGTACTGCTCGATGACGGCGCCCCCGGCCGCGTGCCGGTCGGCCGCGCTCACGCTCATGCCGTGCTGGCGGAGCAGCACCAGACGCTCCGCGAGCGAGGCGTCGGAGGTGACGACCATCCCGCCCTCGCCGGTGGTGAGGATCTTCCGCGGGTGGAACGAGAAGGCGGCGAGCAGCGCGTCGGCGCCCACCGGGCGGCCGTGGTACGTGGAGCCCGCGGCGCAGGCCGCGTCCTCGACCACGACGACGCCCCGCGGCTCGCACACGGCCCGGATGGCGTCCACGTCGGCCGGCATGCCGGCCTGGTCCACCACGATCACGGCCCGGGTGGCCGGGGTGAGGGCCGCCTCCACCGTGGCCGGGGTGAGGCATGCGGTGGCGAGGTCGACCTCGGCGAAGACCGGTCGGGCCCCCACGTAGCGGGCTGCGTTCGCCGTGGCGATGAACGACAGCGACGGCACGACGACCTCGTCGTCCGGGCCGATCCCCGCCACCACCAGCGCCAGGTGCAGCGCCGTCGTGCACGACGAGACCGCCACCGCGTGGGCGGCGCCGAGGCGCGCCGCGAAGGCGGCCTCGAACTCGGCGACACGCGGGCCCTGCGCGATCCATCCGGAGGCCACGGCCTCGGCAGCGGCCCGCTCCTCCTCCACGCCGAGGTAGGGCCGCATGATCGGGATCTGCGTGGGGGCGACGGGCGCAGTGCTCACGGTGCCACCCCCTCGAGCTCCTGCTCGGCCTCCCACCACGCCACCAACCGGCGCAGGCCCTCCTCGAGGTCGACCTCGGCGGTGAAGCCGATCAGGTCGCGGGCGCGGCCCACGTCGGCCTGCCGGTGCTGCACGTTGTTGACCGCCCGCGGCGGACCGTGCTCCGGGCGCAGGTCGCTGCCCATCACCTTGAGGAGGGTGTCGGCCAGCTGCTTCAGGCTGGTCGCCTCGCCCCGGGCCACGTTGAGCACCACGTCCGTGGCCCCGGAGCGGGCGGCGGCCAGGTTGGCCCGGGCGATGTCGGTGGAGAAGACGAAGTCCATCGTCTGGTCCCCGTCGCCGAGGATCAGGGGCGGTTCGCCGGCGCGGATCCGCTCCATCCACCGCACCAGGACCTCGGTGTACACGCCGTGGATGTCCATGCGCGGCCCGTAGACGTTGAAGTACCGCAGGGCCACGTAGTCGAGGCCGTACATCTCGTTGAACGACCGCAGGATGCCCTCGCCGAACGACTTGGCGGCGCCGTAGAACGTGCGGTTGTTGTAGGGGTGGTGGTCCTCCGTGGTCGGGAGCACCTCGGCGTCGCCGTACACGGAGGCCGACGACGAGAACACGACCTTGCCGACACCCTCGGCGACGGCGGCCTCGGCCACGTTGAAGGTGCCGTCGACGAGCACCTCGAGGGCGAGCCGTGGCTCCTCGGCGCACTGCGTGATGCGGATCGCCGCGAGGTGGAACACGAGGTCGGCCCCGCGGCAGGCGTCGCGGACCGTGCCCCGGTCGCGCACGTCGCCGGTGACGATCTCCACCGGGAACCGGGCCACCGCGTCGGCCAGGTTGGCGTGACGCCCCCGGTCGAAGTTGTCGAGCACGGTGATGGCACCGGCACCGGCGTCGATCAACTGGTCGACGATCGTCGACCCGATCAAGCCGGCACCACCCGTCACGAGCACCCGCGCGCCGCTCAGTTCCATCACACGTCCTTCCCGCCGGTGTGGCCCACGGCTCAGCTGCCGTCGGGCACGGAGATCATCGCGCTGTTGCTCCGGAGGCTCACAGACGCGGCCTCGAGCAGTCGCAGGATCCGCACCCCCGCCCAGCCGTCGGTCAGCGGCGTCCGGCCCGTCCGGGCGCACTCCGCGAACTCGGTGACCACGGCGCGGAGTGCCTCGGTGCCCTCGGGCAGGGCCGGCACGAGCATGTCGCCCACCCGGTAGTCGACGAGGAGCCGTCGCTTCTCCTCCGGTCCCTCCGGCGTGCGGAGCTCCACCCCGCTGTCGAGGATGGAGAGGCGCTGGGACGGCTTCATGTCGTCCCACACGGCCATCTTCCGGGAGCCGGCGATCACCATCTGGCGGATCTTCGACGGGCTCAGCCAGTTGACCGTGACGTGGGCGATCGCGCCGCCGGACAGCGGGATCGTGAGGTAGCCCACGCACGCCTGTCCGGAGCCGATCGGGTCGGCCCCGTGCGCGGCGATCCCGACCGGACGCACCTCCGGTGGGAGGATGTGGTCGAGCACCGACAGGTCGTGGGGGGCCAGGTCCCAGAAGACGTCCACGTCGGACTGGACGAGGCCCAGGTTCACCCGGATCGAGTCCACGTACTGGATGTCGCCGAGGTCCCCGCTCGCGACGAGCCGCGAGATCGCCCGCACCACCGGCGTGTAGCAGAAGGTGTGGTCGCACATGAGGACGAGGCCGAGGTCGTCGGCCAGCCGGGCCAGGCGCTCACCGTCCGCCGCCGTGGTGGCCAGCGGCTTCTCGACCAGCACGTGCCGGCCGGCCCGGAGCGCCGCCTCGGCGAGGGGCAGGTGGGTGGCCGGTGGCGTGGCGATGGCCACGGCCTGCACCTCCGGGTCGTCGAGCGCCTGCGACAGGTCGTCGGCGACCCGAACGTCGGGGCGCCCGTTGACCACCGCGCTGGCCCGCTCGGTGTCGAGGTCGACGATCCACCGGAGGTCGGTCTCCGCGCACGCCAGGAAGTTCCGGGCGAGGTTCGGGCCCCAGTACCCGGCGCCCACCAGGGCGACGCCGACCGGTGCGAGGGCGCCGTCGTTCGGGGTGTTGTCGTCCATGGCGGGGTCGTTCCTCGGTCTCGGGGGGGGTGGCGTCGGGCGGTCGGGTCGGTGGGCGGCGCGAGGGTCAGGACTGACGCGCCGCACCCTTCTCGCGCTGTTCGGTGCTGAACGCCTTCCCGTTCCCGTTGGTCTGGCGGCCGCTCTCCGGTGCCGGGGGGAGGGGCGGCGGCGGGGGCGGGGCCCCGTTGGGGACCGTCGCGGCCGCCGGCCAGTCCGGCGAGACGACGTCCTTACCGGCGGCCGAGCGGCGCCGGGTGAGGGCCTCGGAGATCGACACCGCCACGAACGCCACCAGCACGCCCACGGCCAGGATGCCGATGGCCAGGCGGATGCTGCTGTTGAGCTTGCGCTGCGGGGCCTGGTCCTGCTGGCTGGGGAGCGTGGTGATGAAGTAGTTGGGGTCGACCCCCTGGTCCTTCTGCAGCTGGTCGAGTTCCTTCGAGAACGCCTCGGCGACCTCGTCGGCGAGGACACCCGCCGCGTCGGCGCTCGGTGCCGTGGCGGTGATCACCGCGGTCGGTTCACTGATGCCGGGGTCGATGGCGTACGAGCCGCCGGCCTCCTTCTCCGCCACCCTCGCTGCGCTGTCGGGATTGGAGCTGAGCGACCGGGCCACCACGCCGACCACCACGCCGGAGTTGCCGACGCGGGAGTAGGGGTTGTCGGTCCGGCCGAACGGTGTCACCACTGCCTTGCCGTCCTCACCGATCGGAGCGCTGGGGGAGCCGATGAGGACGAGCACGGACTTGCCCTCGTAGCTCGCCGGCCGGACGAACAGCGCCCAGCCCAGCACCAGGATCGTCACCGCGGCCACGGGGACGAGCACCTTCCAGTTACGTCGCAGGGCGAGGAGGAGTTGGCCGAGATCCATCAGGGTGCGTCCAGTTGGTCAGCGTCCGGGCGATCAAGTGTGCCATCGATCCGTGCGTTCCCCACTTCGTGGTTCGGGTCCCGCTCGAGCCGGACGAGGTGCCAGACGGCACCGATGAGCCCGACGGCGAGCGCCTGCATGCCGGCGGCCTTGGGGAAGGCGAACGAGTCGAAGGTGTAAGCGGTCGGGA
>CAIPVR010000281.1 GCA_903868545.1 uncultured Actinomycetes bacterium | reverse complement strand
GCCGGTGCCTCCGGTGAACGGTGTGCCGGTGCCTCCGGTGAACGGTGTGCCGGTGCCTCCGGTGAACGGTGTGCCGGTGCCTCCGGTGAACGGTGTGCCGGTGCCTCCGGTGAACGGTGCGCCACCGTTGCCGCCCGTTCCACCCGTTCCCGTGGCGCCGTCCGCTGCGCCCCCGCTCGACAACGGTTCGGCGGCCGGCGGGGCGGCCTCCGAGGAACGGGTCGATGCCGACGTCACCGCCGGCCCGCCGCCGGGGCCGTCACCGTTCGCGCCACGCCCGTAGGCCGGGAGGAACCGGGCTGCCGGGCCCCGCCGAGCGGGAGCGGCCCTCAGCGCAACCAGTCCGCCGCGGCGGTGGCCCATCCGAGGGCGAACCTGCCGTAGCCGTCCTCGTCGACGGCGTGGCGTGCGGCGAGCACCGCTCGGCGCCGTGACGAGGCCACCTGCTCCCGCACCCGCAGGTGCTCGTCGGCCATCCGCAGGCGGAGCTCGGAATCGCCCGTGTCGAGGCCGGCCACCTCGAGCCGCTTGCGGATCTCCTCCAGATGCGCCCGGTGGTACTGGCTGCGGCCCACCCGTTCCTCCCGGGTGGCCACGAACTGCGCGACCCGCAGCGCGGTCTGGGGCAACATGCGCCGGGCCGGGAGCGCCGGGATCCCCACCTGCTGGCCCCGGTGGATGCGGTACTCCACGAGGCGCTCCGGCACGCAGAGCACCGGACCGGCCGCCGCGGCCACCAGCGAGATCCATCGGTCGTACATCACGTCGCCGAGCGCCGGGTGCAGTCCGACGGGGAAGGGCACCACGGCGGGCACCAGCTCGGCGCGTAGCGCCGCAGTGCACCCCGAGACCACCTGGCGGGCGAGGAACTGCCCGAGCGGGTCGTCGGCGAGCGCCGCCCGCTGACGGGAGCCGAGCCCCGCGACCCGCAGTCGGGAGCGGCTGAGCCGGTTCCCGACGGCGTCGATGAGCACGGCGTCGGAGATGGCGAGCAGCGCCTCGGGGTGCTGCCCCATCCGTTCGGCCATCACCGCCACCTTCTCGGGTCGCCAGCGGTCGTCCTGGTCGCAGATGAACACGATGTCGCCCGAGGCGCGACGCAGGCCCTCCTCGAAGGTGGCCCCGGTGCCCCGGTGCTCCTCGCGGGCCACCAGCTCCACCGGGAAGGGGGCCGTGCGGGCGAAGCGCCGCACCGCCTCCACGGTCGCGTCGGCGGAGGCGTCGTCGACGACGACGAGCTCGTCGGGGAGCCGGGTCTGGCGCCGGAGCGTCTCGAGCTGCTCGGCGAGGAACCGGTCGCCCTGGAACGTCGCGAGCACGACGGACAGGCGCTCGCGCCCTGCGACGGGTGTGGTGCGGTCCCCCGGCTGCATCGGCTCAGGGTAGCGGTCGTCGGCGTCGGAGCGGGATTGAAGCCGTCCGGCGAGCGGGCCGTCGTCGGCTCCGGCCGGGTAACTTTGGTGGCCACCCGCGGCCTGAGTAGTCTCCCAGCCGATGTCCAACCCGCTGAGCGCCTTCCTCCGCGACTACCTCACGGTCGGGATCTTCGCCTCGCTGGCCTTCGTCCTCGTGGGCCTGCTGCTGTTCATCTCGTGGCTCGTGCGCCCCGACCGCCGTCAGGCGCAGAAGTACATCGCGTACGAGTCGGGTGTGGACCCGGTGGGCGACATGTGGTCCCAGAGCCAGGTCCGCTACTACATCTTCGCCCTGCTGTTCGTCATGTTCGACGTGGAGGCGGTCTTCATCTTCCCCTGGGCCACCCAGCTCGAGGTGTTCGGGTTCTTCGGTCTCATCGAGATGACGATCTTCATCGTGATCCTGCTGCTCGGCCTGGTGTACGCCTGGCGCAAGGGGGTGCTCCGGTGGGTCTAGGCCTGGTGGAGAGCGGCAAGATGCCCAAGCCGCTCACCAAGCTGCTCAACATCAGCCGCAAGTACTCGCTGTGGGTGTACCAGTGGGGCCTGGCGTGCTGTGCCATCGAGATGGGCGCCGCGTTCGGCTCCCCCCGCTACGACGTGATGCGTCTCGGCGTGATCCCGCTGCCCGCCAGTCCTCGTCAGGCCGACCTGGTGGTCATCTCCGGCACGGTGACCGACAAGATGGCCCCGGCCATCCTGCGGCTCTGGGAGCAGATGCCCGATCCCAAGTACGTGATCTCGATGGGCAGCTGCGCGAACTGCGGCGGTCCCTACTGGGACAGCTATTCGGTCACCAAGGGCGTGGACCAGATCATCCCGGTCGACGTCTACGTGCCGGGGTGCCCGCCCCGCCCCGAGGCCCTGCTCGAGGGTGTGGTCCTCCTGCAGGAGCGCATCCAGAACGAGGACATGGCCGCCCGCTGGACGGGCGAGCCCATCGTGGTGGAGTGAGCCGGTGACCGACGACGCCACCACCGACACCGCCGCTGAGGCCGACGAGGCCGCGCCCACCGATGAGCTCCGCGAGGGCATCGTCGAGGGCTTCCGCGAACGCCTCGGCGACGCCGTGGTGGACACCGAGGTGCAGCCGGGGCTCGACGTGTGGGTGCGGGTCCGCGCCGACGCGTGGCGCGAAGCGGCCGAGGTGGCTCGCCATCACCTCGACGCCCGGTACTTCACCTTCCTGTCGGTACTGGACTGGCTGCCGTCGCCCTTCGGTCGGTCGATGGACGCGGCGGTCGACGTGGAACTCGCCCGCCGCGCCGGCGAGGAGGCCGCCGCCCCCGCCACGGAGCTGGCCCACGGCGTGACCGGCGGCTCCACCCGCTTCCAGGTGTTCGCACGGGTCGCCAAGGTGGGTCACCCGAACGACTTCTGGGGTGTCACGCTGAAGGCCGACGTCCCCGACGACACCCTCACCGTCGACTCGTGGGTCCCGGTGTACGCAGGTGCCGACTGGCACGAGCGCGAGGCGTGGGAGATGTTCGGGCTCACGTTCGTCGGCCATCCCGGGCTCCGCCACATCTACCTGCCGAGCGACTTCGAGGGTCACCCGCTCCGCAAGGACTTCCCGCTGCTGGCCCGCCAGGTGAAGCCCTGGCCGGGCATCGTCGACGTCGAGCCCATGCCCGGATCGGGCGACGAGGAAGAAGGGGAGGCGGACGCATGACGGCCGTCACCGACCGCCAGAAGCTCCAGTACATCGCGGCCCGGGCCGCGGACGCCCGCGTCAACGTGGAACTCGAGACCGAGGGCATGACCCTCAACATCGGGCCCCAGCACCCCGCCACCCACGGCACCCTGCGCATCGTCGCCCAGCTCGACGGCGAGCAGGTCATCGCGGCCGAGCCGGTCGCCGGTTACATGCACCGTGGCTACGAGAAGCTCACCGAGGTCCGGACCTACGCGCAGGTCACCACCCTGGTGAACCGCATCGACTGGCTCGGCAGCTTCGCCAACGAGGTGCCGTTCATCCTGGCCGCCGAGCAGCTCATGGGGATCGAGGCCCCGCCCCGGGCCACGTGGATCCGGACGATCTTCTTCGAGATGTCCCGGATCGCGAACCTGATCCTGTTCCTGGGCGACATGGGCGTGCAGCTCGGTGCGATCACCCCCGTCTTCTTCGCCTTCCGCGACCGCGAGTTCGTGCTCAACCAGATCGAGCGCGTCACCGGTGGGCGCTTCCACCCCAACTTCGACCGGATCGGTGGCCTCAAGGACGACCTGCCGAAGGGCTGGATCGAGGACAACAAGCGGACCATGGAGAAGGTCCGGAGTTTCTGCGACGAGATCGAGGACCTGCTGATGGGCTCCGAGATCTTCCAGGAGCGCACCCGGGGCATCGGCGTGATCCCGCCCGACGTGGCCCTCCAGTACGGGCTGTCCGGCGCCAACGCCCGCTCGTCCGGCATCGACTGGGACCTTCGGCGCGACAACTGCATCGGCCTCGCCTACCCCGAGCTCGACTGGAAGGTGTGGACGCATCCCGACGGTGACTCGTTCGCCCGGTTCTGGGTGCGGCTGCAGGAGGTGCGGGAGGCCACCCGCATCATCGACCAGCTCTGCGACGGCATCCCCAGCGGGCCGATCATGGCGAAGGTGCCCCGCATCATCAAGGTGCCTGCGGGCGAGGCATGGATCTCCACGGAGAACCCGCTCGGGGAGATGGGCTACTACGTCGTCTCGCAGGGCGACCTCACCCCGTTCCGGGTGAAGATCCGCTCGGCCAGCTTCAACAACGTGTCGATCACGCCGTGGATCCTCCGTGGCGTGTACGTGCCGGACATCATCACGATCCTGGCGTCGCTCTACTTCATCCTGGGGGACATCGACCGATGACCCATGCGCTGCTGGGCCTCGAGCTGGCCTACTGGCAACAGACGATCATCCGGGTGCTCGCCGGGGTCACGGCGATCCTGCTGCTCACCGGCGGCGTCGTCTACCTCTACCTGTTCAAGTTCGTGTCCTTCATGCAGAGCCGGCTCGGTCCCATGGAGGCCGGCCCGTACGGCTCCCTGCAGCTGCTCGCCGAGGTGGGCAAGTGGCTGCAGAAGGAGGACGTCTTCACCGAGAACTCGGACCGGTTCATCTTCGGCCTCGCCCCGGCGATCGTGCTCGCCTCCACGTTCCTGATGTTCGTGGTGATCCCGGCCGGCCCGAACGCCGTGATCGCGGACCTCGGCACTGGCATCTACTACGTGCTCGCGATGAGTTCGCTGTCGGTCCTCGGCATCCTGATCGCCGGGTGGGCCTCGGCCAACAAGTACGCCCTGATGGGAGCGCTCCGTGCCGGTGGCCAGCTCATCGCCTACGAGCTCCCGCTCGTGCTGGCCGTGATCGGCGTGGTGATCGCCGCCGGCAGCCTGAACCTCCAGGACATCGTCGCCGCCCAGTCCGAGGGCGAGATCTTCGGCTGGGGCGGGATCGGCAACCCCTACGTCCTCACCCAGTTCGTGGCCTTCGGCATCTTCATGATCGCGGTCCAGGCCGAGCTGGCCCAGACGCCGTTCGACATGCCGGTCGCCGAGTCGGAGCTCGTGGCGGGGTACATGGTGGAGTACACCGGCATCCGGTTCCTCGTGTACTTCATCTCCGAGTTCGCCACCGCCGTGGGCTTCGCCGCGGTGGCCTCCACCTTGTTCCTCGGCGGATGGGCGCTGCCGGCCAGTTGGGGGATCTCCGACGGTGCGATGCACGTGATCGGCCCGATCGTGATCGCCACCAAGGCGGTCCTGCTGGTGGGCGTGGTGTTCTGGACCCGCTTCTCGTTCCCCCGGTTCCGGGAGGACCAGCTGCAGCGGCTGGCCTGGAAGTTCCTGATCCCGATCGCGCTGGCCAACATCCTGGTCACCGCCGTGCTGAAGGTGGCGTTCTGATGCCCGAGAAGCGCGCCGTTCCCAAGCCGAAGGTCCCCGGCGTCCTCAAGGGACTCGGCGTGACCCTGCGCACGGCCAAGGAGACGATGTTCCCCGACGGCCTCCTCAAGCCGCCGTCGCCGTCCAAGGGCGCCGCCACGGTGCAGTACCCCCACGAGAAGGAGGCCCCCGCCCCCCGTGCGCGCGGGGTGATCTCCCTCAAGGAGGACAACTGCACGGCGTGCATGCTGTGCGCCCGCGAGTGTCCGGACTGGTGCATCTACATCGAGGCCCACAAGACGCTCGCCCCGCCGCGCCGTGCCGGTGGCAAGCCCCGACAGGTCAACGCGCTCGATCGCTTCGACATCGACTTCTCGCTCTGCATGTACTGCGGCATCTGCGTGGAGGTCTGTCCCTTCGAGGCGCTGTTCTGGAGCCCCGAGTACGAGTACTCCGAGGTGCGGATCCAGGACCTCCTCCACGACAAGGAGCGGCTCGGGCAGTGGTTCGAGACCGTGCCGGACTTCGAGCCGCTCGAGTCGGGCTCCGAGGTGAAGGTCAAGAAGGTGCCGCGATGAGCCTCCTCGCCGCGGCGTCGGCCACCACCACCTTCGACGTGCCGGCCAACGTCGTCTTCGCCGTGCTCGCGGTCGGCATGGTCACCGCCGCCATCCGCGTGGTGACCACCAAGAACATCGTCCACGCCGCCCTCTGGCTGGTGGTCGTCCTCGGCGGCAACGGGATCGTCTACCTGCTGCTGCAGGCCGAGTTCGTGGCGATGACCCAGTTCCTGGTCTACCTGGGCGCGATCATCGTGCTCTTCCTCTTCGGCATCATGCTCACCCGGGCGCCGCTGGGTCGCTCGGACGACCTCGACAACAACCAGCGCCCGCTCGGCGTGCTGGTCGGAGTGGTGCTCCTCGCCGTGGTCGGCTTCTCCCTGGCCCGTCAGTGGGGCCGTGACACCCTCAGCTTCGCCGCGTACCAGGGCGGCGGCGCTGCGGGCGGCAACGGTCGGACGCAGGCCCTGGCGAACTCGATCTTCGGCGAGTACCTCATCCCGTTCGAGGTGGTCTCCGTGCTCCTGCTGGCCGCGCTGATCGGCGCCATCGTCCTGGCCCGTCGGGACTGAGCGGAAGGGGTCGAACCATGCTGCTGAACCAGTTCCTCCTGCTCGCCGCCGTGCTGTTCTGCGTGGGCGTCTACGGCGTGATCGTCCGCAAGAACGGCGTGCTGGTGCTCATGTCGGTCGAGCTGATCCTCAACGCGGTGAACATCAACCTGATCGCCTTCTCCACCCTGTGGGGCCTGGCCGGCCAGGTGTTCGCCCTGTTCGTGATCGCCGTTGCGGCCGCCGAGGTGGGTGTGGGGTTGGCGATCGTCATCCTCATCTACCGGAACAAGCGCTCTATCGACATCGACGAGCTCGACGAGCTGAAGGGCTGAGTCACCCCCCATGTGGTTCCTCACGCACGCCTGGATCATCCCCGCGCTGATGGCGCTGTCGTTCCTGTGCGTCCTGTTCTTCGGCAAGCGCCTCCCCCGGAAGGGCTCCGAGATCGGGATCGTGTTCGTGGCGGCCGCGTTCGTGCTGTCGATCTGCACCGCGGTGGCCTGGCAGCAGCACGTCAACGACTCGCCGAAGCTGAAGGGCACCGCGTCGGCCGAGCAGAAGGAAGAGGTCGAGGGCTCGGCGTTCGTGGACGTGCCGGAGAAGTGCTCGCCGGTGGCCGCCGAGGCAGCGGCGAAGGCCGGTGGTGCCGAGGCCGCCGCCGGCGGCGAGGCCCCTGCGGGTGAGGAGGGGGCGGTCGGCGTCCCGTCCGGCACCGGCGAGGTGGCGGCCGTGGCCGCACCGGCTGCCGGTGGTGGCGAGAAGGAGGAGACCATCACGCGGCCGGTGGTGCGCTGCGTGTCGTGGTTCGACACCGACGGCGCCGTGGTCACGATCGGCACCATGGTCGACGGCCAGGCCGTGCTGATGCTCGTGGTGGTGACGCTCATCTCGCTGCTCGTCCACGTCTACTCCACGGACTACGTGAACGGCGACCGGCGCTACACCCACTACTTCGCCTTCCTGTCGCTGTTCACCGCCTCGATGCTGTTCTTCGTGCTCTCGCAGAGCACCCTGCAGATGATCGTGGGGTGGGAGCTCGTCGGCGTGTGTTCGTTCGCGCTCATCGGCCACTGGTGGGAGGAGAAACCGAACTCCGACGCCGCGCTCAAGGCGTTCCTCACCAACCGCGTCGGCGACATGGGCCTGCTGGTCGGCATGATCGTGCTGTTCTTCGCGGCCGGGAAGTCGTTCTCCATCCTCGACATCAACATCCTCAGCAACGAGGGCGAGATCCGCCACACGGTGCTCCTCGCGGCCTCGGTGTGCCTGATCGCGGCGGTCATGTCGAAGTCGGGCCAGTTCGTCCTCCACACCTGGCTGCCCGACGCCATGGCCGGTCCCACGCCGGTCTCCGCGCTGATCCACGCCGCCACGATGGTGGTGGCCGGCATCTACCTCGTGGCCCGCCTCTACCCGGTGTTCTTCGACGGCCTCGCGATCGCCGGGAGCTCGGTGAACCTGCTGGCCGTGGTGGGGGCGGTCACCGCGCTGTTCGGCGCCCTCCTGGCGTTCGTCCAGAAGGACATCAAGAAGGTGCTCGCCTACTCGACCGTGTCGCAGCTGGGCTTCATGGTCACGTCGCTGGGGGTGGGCGCCTGGACCGCGGCGCTGTTCCACCTCTTCACCCACGCCTTCTTCAAGGCCTGCCTGTTCCTCGGCGCCGGGTCGATGAGCCATGCGTGCCACCACAGCTTCAACATGGTCGACGACTACGGCGGGCTCCGGAAGATCATGCCGAAGACCTTCTGGACCTATCTGATCGCCACCCTCGCGCTGGCGGGTGTGTTCCCGCTCTCCGGGTTCTGGTCCAAGGACGAGATCCTCGCCGGCACCGGATCCTTCCCCGGGACGTCCGGGGCCAACGGCACCTACCACGTGATGCTGGTGATGCTGCTGCTCGCGGCGTTCTGCACCGCCGCCTACATGATGCGCACCATCTGGTACGCGTTCTACGGCGAGTACCGGGGCCACGGGCACCCGCACGAGTCCGGCCCGCGCATCACCGTGCCGCTCATCATCCTCGCGGCCTTCGGCACGATCGCCGGTGTGGCCAACCTGCCGGCGGCGTTCGACTTCCTGCCCGCCGGCACGCTCACCCGGTTCGAGAAGTTCGTCGAGCCGGTCGGTCTCTACTTCCCGAGCATCAGCCACGCCGAGTTCAACGCCCCGCTGGCCGTGGTGTCGGTGGCCGTCGGCCTCGGCGGCATCGCCGTGGCCTACCTGTTCTTCTGGAAGGGGGCGTTCTCGGGTCTGCGCGGGCTCAGCGAGCGCAACCGTCTCGCCGGTTGGGGCAAGAACGTCCTGGTCAACAAGTACTACTTCGACTGGCTCTACACCACGGTCATCGTGGGCTTCGTGAAGGGCCCGCTCGCGCGGGCCACGTACTGGTTCAACCAGCACGTCCTCGATGCCATCGTGAACGGTGCGGGCAGGAGCGGCGTGGCCGCCGGCCGCTTCGTGTACGAGAACATCGACCAACCGGTGGTGGACGGCGCCGTGAAGGGCGTCGGGGCCTCCGCCGAGGGGTCGGGCGGGATCCTCCGCCACATCCAGACGGGTCGCATCCAGCAGTACGCCGCGTTGTTCTTCGCGGCGGCAGCCATCCTGGCCGGCATCTTCGTGCTGGTCATCGGCTGATCGACGAGGGAGAACCACTTCCCATGACTGAGTTCCTGAACGACTGGGGCCTGATCCTCATCACGTTCCTGCCACTGGTGGGCGCGTTGGTGATGATCCTCGTGCCCAAGGAGTCCGAGGACACCCACAAGCTGCTGGCCCTCGTCACGGCGCTGGCCACCGCGGTGGTCGGTGTGCTCCTGCTCCTGAACTTCAACTACTCGAGCGCGGGGGAGTTGCAGTTCCTCGTCGACCACCAGTGGATCGAGGTGATCAACAGTCGGTTCGTGATGGGCCTCGACGGCCTGAGCCTCCCGCTGCTCGCGCTCACCGTCGGGATCATGCCGCTGGTGTTCGTCTACTCCTGGAACCACATCCCGGAGCCGGGCAACCCGAAGGCGTTCTTCATCCTGATGCTGGTGCTCGAGACCGGCATGATCGGCTCGTTCGTGGCCCAGGACCTCATCCTGTTCTTCGTCTTCTTCGAGGTCGTGCTCCTGCCGATGTACTTCATGATCGGCGTCTGGGGCGGGCCCGAGCGCAAGTACGCCTCCATCAAGTTCTTCCTCTACACACTGTTCGGCTCCGCCCTGATGATCGTGGCGTTCATCGGGGTGAGCTACCTGTCGAAGACCCAGACCTTCGTCATCCCCGAACTCACCGCCTTCGGTGGTGCCGGTATCACGAAGGCCACCCAGGTGATCCTCTTCGGCGGCATGTTCCTGGGCTTCGGTATCAAGGTCCCGATGTTCCCGTTCCACACGTGGCTCCCGGACGCCCACACGCAGGCACCCACCCAGGGTTCGGTGATCCTGGCCGCGGTGCTCCTGAAGCTCGGGACCTACGGCTTCCTCCGCATCGCCATCCCGGTCCTGCCGCTCGGCGCCCGGCAGTGGGCGCCGGTGATCGGCGTGCTGGCGGTGATCGGGATCATCTACGGCGCACTGGCCTGCCTCGCTCAGACCGACATGAAGCGGCTCATCGCGTTCTCCTCGGTGGCCCACATGGGCTTCACGATGCTCGCGATCTCCACCCTGACCGACCTCGGCTTCAACGCCGCGGTGTTCGGCATGGTGGCCCACGGCCTGATCACCGGCATGCTCTTCTTCCTCGCCGGCTCCATCAAGGAGCGCTACCACACGCTCGAGATCAAGCGGCTCGGCGGTCTGCTGGTGCAGGCACCGAAGATGGGCTGGATCCTCGGTCTGTGCACCATGGCGTCGCTCGGCCTGCCCGGCCTGGCCGGCTTCTGGGGCGAGTTCCCGGCCATCCTCTCGGCCTACGCCCCGGCCGTCGGACTCAGCGTGCCGCTGTTCCGGACCCTCATGGTGGTCGCCGCCCTCGGCACCGTGCTGGCCGCCGGCTACCTCCTGTGGCTCTACCAGCGGACGGCGTTCGGCACGCCCACCGAGGAGTTCGCCTCGGACCCGCACATCCACGACGTGGAGACCCCGGAGTGGATCGCCTGGACGCCGCTGCTCATCCTCATCGTCGTGTTCGGCTTCGTGCCGGGCCTGATCTTCAACGTCACCCAGCCCGCCGTATCGCTGATCGCCGGCGCGGTGGGAGGCTGAGCCACCGTGACGGCCCTGCTCGCCCAGCTCGCCCCCGGGAACTTCCGGGCCCCGACGCTGGACTTCCACGCCCTGGCGCCGGAGATCGTCCTCCTCGTCACGCTGGTCGTGCTGGTGCTGCTCGACAGCATCAAGCTCGAGCGGGCGCGGGCGTCCATGCCGGCGGTCACGAACATCGGGCTCCTGGCCGCACTCATCCCGCTGGTCACGCTGGCCGCGGACGGCGGCACCCGGGTGATGTTCGGCGGCTCCTACGTGGTGGACCCGATGTCGCTGGTGCTCAAGGCGCTGTTCATCGTGTCCGCCTACGTCGTGGTGCTCCTGTCCACCAACTACGTGGCCGAGGGCGACTACTGGGAGAGCGAGTACTACGTCCTGCTGGTCTCCAGCGTCCTGGGCATGGTGGTCATGGCCTCGAGCCGCGACCTCATCGGGATCTTCGTGGCCCTCGAGCTGCTGTCGATCCCGGCCTACATGCTCGCCGCCTGGCGCAAGGGTGACGTCCGGTCCAACGAGGCGGGCCTGAAGTACTACCTGATGGGCGTGTTCGCGTCCGCGATCCTGCTCTACGGCATGTCGCTGGTGTTCGGCGTGGGCGGCTCCACCCGACTGGTCGACATCGGCCTGCGCCTCGAGGAGATCGGGACCGAGGGCGTCCCGGTGGTCACGCTGGCGCTGGTGTTCGTGCTCATCGGCTTCGCCTTCAAGGTGTCCGCCGTGCCGTTCCACGTGTGGGCACCGGACACCTACGAGGGCGCCCCCACGCCAGTGACCGCGTTCCTCGCCGTCGCCTCCAAGGCCGCCGGGTTCGTGGCGCTCATCCAGATCGTCTACTTCTGCTTCATCGTCCGCCCCGACATCATCCAGCCGATCTTCTTCGTCCTGGCCGTGCTGTCGATGACGGTGGGGAACCTGATCGCCCTCCGCCAGACCAACGTGGTCCGGATGCTCGCCTATTCGGGCATCGCGCAGGCCGGGTTCATGCTCGCCCCGTTCGTGGTGGCCGGGGAGCTGCCGGTGCAGTCCCGCCAGGCGGTGGTGATCTACCTCGTCATCTACGCGGCGATGAACCTGGGCGCCTTCGCCGTGGTGATCGCCATCGCCCGCAAGACCGGCTCCGGGGAGATCGAGTCCTTCGGCGGCCTGTTCCAGTACATGCCCGGCATGGCCGTGGCGCTCACGCTGTTCCTCGCCTCCCTCATCGGCATCCCCCCGCTGGGCGGCTGGTACGCCAAGTTCAGCGTCTTCAAGGTGCTCGTCGAGGCACAGACCGGGCTGGGTTGGGCCACTGCCATCGTGATGGCCGTCAACACCGCCATCGCGGCCTACTACTACCTGCGGGTGGCGCGGGCGATGTGGTTCGACGACGCGCCCGACGGCGACACCACCCCGGTGAAGGTCCCCGCCGGCCTCACGGCGGCCGTCACCCTCGCGCTGGTGGCCACGCTGGTGTTCGGGGTGCTGCCCGGTCTGCTGTCCGACCTCACGAGCTTCCAGCCCCTCGCCCTCGGCGGCTGAGCGGGGCGTGTCGGCCCTCGTCGAGGCCGCCCTCGCGGAGCGCATCGCTCGGTCGGGGTCGGTGCGGTTCGACGAGTTCGTGGCGTCGGTCCTCTACGGGCCCGACGGGTTCTTCGGTTCGGGTCGGGGTGCCGGTGGCCGTGGCGGCGACTTCCTGACGAGTCCGGAGGTCGGCCCGCTGTTCGGCACCGTCGTGGCCCGGTGGCTCGACGAACGGTGGGACGAACTCGGGCGGCCCGACCCGTTCGTGGTGGTGGAGGCCGCAGCCGGGCGCGGCGCGCTCGCGATCGCCGTGCTCGCTGCCGAGCCGCGGTGCGCGCCGGCCCTCCGTTACCTGCTGGTCGAGGCGTCCGACGCCCTCCGGGTCCGCCAGGGCGAGCACCTCGCCCTGGCCCACCCGTTCGAGGTGCTCGGGCCCTCCCCCGATCCCGAGGCCGACGGCGTGCGGGAGCCGGCCCTCGGCGCCGGTGCCGGCCCCGTGTGCTGCCCCCTCTCGGACCTCCCGGCCCAGTCGGTGGTCGGGGTGGTGCTCGCCAACGAACTGCTCGACAACCTGCCGTTCCGGCTGCTCGAGCGCGGCCACGACGGCTGGTCCGAGGTCCGTGTCACCGCGGACGGCGACCGGTTGACCGAGTTGCTGGTCCCGGCCCCGGACGACGTGGTCCGGCGCGTGCACGCGCTCGCGCCGGGCGCGACCGTCGGCGCGAGGGTCCCGCTGCAGGAGCAGGCGACGGAGTGGGTGGGTCGGGCCCTCGGGGTCCTCGAACGGGGCACCCTCGCGGTGATCGACTACGCGGTGCCCACCACCGCGGAGCTGGCGGACCGTTCCCCGGCCGAGTGGCTGCGCACCTACCGGGACCATCGCCGCGGAGGGCACCCGCTGGAGGCGCCGGGGGAGCAGGACCTCACGGTCGAGGTGGCGGTCGACCAGTTGCCGGCACCGGACGGCGACACCGACCAGGCCGCGTGGCTGCGCGCCGCGGGGATCGAGGACCTGGTCGAGGAGGGGCGTCGACGTTGGTCGGAGTCGGCCGGGGTGGGTGACCTGGCCGCACTCCGGGCCCGCAGCCGGGTGTCGGAGGCGGCGGCGCTGTGCGACCCGTCGGGCCTCGGTGGATTCCGCGTGCTCGAGTGGCACGTCCGCTGACCTCCGCGGTGGTGACCGTGCGGTGGTGACGGTGCCGTGAGAGCGGACGACGCCGCACCGACGGGGCCCGACCGGGTCGCCGACGGCCCGGTGGCGTCTACCATCGGCCACCGAACGACCGTCCGCAGGGGGACCGATGACCGAGGGTGCCGAGCCGACCATCGAGGACTGGTACCGGGAGGACCGCACCTTCCCGCCGTCACCGGAGTTCGTCGCCGCGGCGGTGTTGAACGACCCGTCGGTCTACGAGCTGGCCGATGCGGATCCGGAGGCGTTCTGGGCGCAGCAGGCCCGCGACCTCGTCACGTGGGACACCGAGTTCCACACGACCCTCGAGTGGGAGCTGCCGTTCGCCCGCTGGTTCGTGGGTGGTCGCCTGAACGTGTCCGCCAACTGCCTCGACCGCCACGTCGCCGCCGGACTCGGCGACCGGGTGGCCATCCACTGGGAGGGTGAGCCGGGCGACACCCGCACCATCACCTACGCGGGCCTCCTCGCGGACGTCGAGCGGTTCGCCAACGTGCTGCGCCACCTCGGCGTGGAGCTCGGCGACCGGGTGTGCATCTACATGCCCATGATCCCGGAGGCGGTGGTGGCCATGCTCGCCTGCACCCGCATCGGCGCCGCCCACTCGGTGGTCTTCGGCGGGTTCAGCCCGGACTCGCTCGTCGACCGGATCAACGACGCCGAGGCGGTCGTGGTCGTCACCGCGGACGGCGGCTACCGCCGCGGCGCGCCATTCCTCCTCAAGCCCAACGTGGACGTCGCGGTGGCAGCGTGCCCCTCGGTGCGCAGCGTGGTGGTGGTGGACCGCTGCGGCGGTGACGTCGACATGCACGACGGTCGCGACCACTGGTGGAACGACCTGATGGGGGAGGTCGACGCGAACTGCGACCCGGTGCCGGTGGACAGCGAGCAGCTGCTCTACCTGCTCTACACGTCGGGTACCACGGCGAAGCCCAAGGGCATCATGCACACGACGGGCGGCTACCTCACCCAGGTGACCTGGTCGCACCGCAACGTGTTCGACCTGCGTCCCGACACCGACGTCTACTGGTGCGCGGCCGACGTGGGATGGGTCACCGGGCACAGCTACATCGTCTACGGGCCCCTGGCCAACGGTGCCACGCAGGTGATGTACGAGGGCACGCCCGACACGCCCCGCGCGGAGCTCCGGGAGGGCGACGACCCGGCGGGCTGGGCCAAGGACCGACTCTGGGACATCGTGGAGCGCTACGGGGTCACGCAGCTCTACACCGCGCCCACGGCCATCCGGACCTTCATGAAGTGGGGGGCGGAGTGGCCGGCCGGCCGGGACCTCACCAGCCTCCGCGTGCTGGGGTCGGTGGGTGAGCCCATCAACCCCGAGGCGTGGATGTGGTACCACACCCACATCGGGGGCGGACGGTGTCCCATCGTGGACACGTGGTGGCAGACCGAGACCGGTGCCCACATGATCACGCCGCTGCCGGCGCTCACCGACACCAAGCCCGGCTCGGCCTGCCGGGCGCTGCCCGGCATCGGTGCCGAGGTGGTGGACGACCACGGCGAACCGGTGGAGCGGGGTGGCGGCTACCTCACCCTCACGAGGCCGTGGCCGTCGATGCTGCGCGGCATCTGGGGCGACCCCGAGCGGTACCGCGAGACCTACTGGAGCACCTACGAGGGTCGCTATTTCGCGGGCGACGGGGCCAAGGTCGACGAGGACGGCTACCTCTGGCTGCTCGGGCGCGTCGATGACGTGATGAACGTGTCCGGCCACCGGATCTCCACCACGGAGGTGGAGTCCGCGCTGGTGGACCATCCGGCCGTGGCCGAGGCTGCGGTGGTGGGTGCCACCGACGCCACGACGGGCCAGGCGATCGTGGGCTACGTGATCCTCGTCGGCGGCGCCGACGCGACCGACGACCTGCGGGAGGACATCCGCCAGCACGTGGCCACCAAGCTCGGTGCCATCGCCCGGCCCCGGGCGGTGCTGATCGTGCCGGACCTGCCGAAGACGCGGTCCGGGAAGATCATGCGGCGCCTCCTCCGCGACGTGGTGGAGGGCCGGGAACTGGGTGACACCACCACCCTGGCCGACGCCAACGTGGTGGAGGCCCTCCGCGAGGGTGCCGCCACCTCCACGGAGGGCTGACGCGGGCGATGGAGTTCTGGTGGGTCGTCGCCGGCCTCGCCGCCCTCCTCGTGGTGGGACTCGCCGCCCTCGCGGTGTACGACGTCCTGCAGCGCCGCCACGCCATCCTGCGCAACTACCCGGTGGTGGGTCACCTCCGGTTCACCCTCGAGGCGTTCGGGCCGGAGCTGCGCCAGTACATCGTCACCTCCAACGACGAGGAGCGGCCGTTCTCGCGTGACGAACGACGGTGGATCTACACCTCGGCCTACGACCGCGACAACACCTTCGGCTTCGGGACCGACAACCACGTCGACACCACGCCCGACTACATCGTCATCAAGCAGGCCGCGTTCCCCGTCGCGCCGCTTCCCGGCGAGCCGGCCCGCCCGTCGTGGGACTTCCCGGTCCCGTGCGGCAAGGTGCTCGGCGCGGCCCACGGTCGGGCGGGGGCGTTCCGGCCCCGGTCGATCGTCAACGTGTCGGCCATGAGCTTCGGCTCGCTGTCCGGCGCCGCGGTGGAGGCGCTCAACCGCGGTGCCGCGGCGGCCGGCTGCTGGCAGAACACGGGTGAGGGCGGGCTGTCGGCGCACCACCGCCACGGTGCCGACCTCGTCTTCCAGATCGGCACCGGCTACTTCGGGTGTCGCGACGAGCGGGGCGACTTCTCGCTCGAGCGGTTGCTGCGGACGATCGAGGGCGCGCCGGTCCGGGCGTTGGAGATCAAGCTGTCCCAGGGGGCCAAGCCCGGCCTGGGCGGCCTGCTGCCCGCCGCCAAGGTCACGCCCGAGATCGCCGGGATGAGGGGGATCCCGGTCGGGGTGGACTGTCGCAGCCCCAACCGGCACCGCGCCTTCGGCGACGTCGACGGACTGATCGAGTTCGTCGAGCAACTGGCGGCGGCCACCGGGCTCCCGGTGGGGATCAAGTCGGCGGTGGGTGAGGAGCAGTTCTGGTGGGAGCTGGCCGCCCGCATGCGCGCCACCGGCGGCGGTCCCGACTTCGTGAACGTCGACGGCGGCGAGGGGGGCACCGGTGCCGCCCCGCTCGTGTTCTCCGACCACGTGTCGTTGCCGTTCCTGCGGGGGTTCCCCCGTGTGTACCGGGCGTTCGCGTCGGAGGACCTCCACCACGACGTGGTGTTCGCAGGGGCCGGCCGCCTCGGGATGGCCAACCGCGGCCTCACGGCCATGGCGCTCGGCTGCGACCTGGTGAACGTGGCCCGGGAGGCGATGCTGGCGATCGGCTGCATCCAGTCGCAGCGCTGCCACACCGGCCGCTGCCCCACGGGCGTGGCCACCCAGTCCCGTCGCCTCGAGCGGGGTCTGCACCCCGACCTCAAGTACGTCCGGTGTGCCAACTACCTCTCCACCCTCCGCCACGAACTCCTCCGTCTGGCCCGCGCCTGCGGCCAGGAGCACCCCGGCGCCGTCCAGCCCGACCAGGTGGAGTTCCTCCAGGAGGGTCATCGTTCGCTCACCGCGGCGGAGGTCGCGGACTACCCGCCCGGATGGGGCACGCCGTCGGATGCCGACCTCGCCGCACTCCGTGACGAGTGGCCGGAACCGTCGGTCCCGGGCGGTCGGTAACCTGCCCCGGTGCCCGTCGACGACCCCCGCTACGACAACTGGCTCTGGCGAGAGGCGGTGCTGGACGCGGCCGCACCGGACGCCCCCGGTCCGGCGACCGGTGCGCCGACCGTGGTGTTCGACATGGACGGGGTGCTCTCCGACGCGAGCCGGCGCCAGCACTTCATCGAGTACCCCTTCCCGGACTGGGAGGCCTTCTTCCACGCCTGCGGCGACGACGACCTGATCGCCGAGGTGGCCCGACTGCTCGAGGTGATCGACGGGTCGCACCGTGTGGTCCTGCTCACCGCTCGGCCGATCCGGGTGCAACCGCAGACGCTCGCCTGGCTGGACCGCTACCGCCTCCGGTGGGACCTGCTCATCATGCGCGAGTACGGCGACTACATGGCGGCCCGGACCTTCAAGCAGCGCACGGTGGCCGAACTCCGGGACCGGGGCTTCGACCTCCGCCTCGCCTTCGAGGACGATCCCCGGAACGTGCACATGTTCCACACGCAGGGTGTCCCGTGCGTGTACATCCACTCCGGCTACTACGAGTGAGCGGGCTCCCGGGCGGAGGTCTGAGCGGTGCTTCAGCCCGGACCCCGGGCGGCAGGTCACCTGCGGCCGGGGGCCCTACCATTCCGGGGCCGGACCGGTCGCCGTCCGACGTGACGGCGGTCGCCGGCCCACCGACGACCTCCCCCGGGTGGGGGGGACCATCACGCCGAGGACCTCGAGTGACCCTCCGGAACAACCTGAAGACGGCCGTCCTGCTCGCCGGGCTCGGCGGTATGTGCATGTTCATCGGCTCCTTCTGGGGCACCACGGGCCTGGTCGTCGGCCTCCTCCTCGGGCTCGTGATGTGCGGCGGCTCCTACTGGATGTCGGACAAGCTCGCGATCCGCTCGGCCCGCGCCGTCGAGGTGACGGAGCAGCAGATGCCCCAGTACCACGCGATCGTCGACACGCTCGCGCAGCGGGCCGGTATCCCGAAGCCGCGCCTGTTCGTCTCCCCCGAGCAGCAGCCGAACGCCTTCGCCACCGGCCGGAGCCCGGCGCACGCCGCGGTCTGCGTCACGGAGGGGCTCCTCAACACCCTGGGCTGGGACGAGATCCAGGGTGTGCTCGCCCACGAACTCTCGCACGTGCGCAACCGCGACATCCTCATCGGCTCCGTGGCCGCCGCCGTGGCGATGGGCATCACGTTCCTCGCCAACATGGCCCAGTGGGCGCTGATCTTCGGCGGTGGAAGGTCGGAGAACCGCGAGAACCCGTTCGCCGCGCTGCTGATGGTGCTGCTCGCCCCGATCGCCGCCGCCCTGATCCAGGCGGCGATCAGCCGGAGCCGGGAGTTCGAGGCCGACGCCTCCGCGGCCCGGTTGTTGGGCACCGGAGAGCCGCTGGCACGGGCGCTCGAGCGGCTCGACGCCTCGGCCGCCCGGATCCCGTCGCAGGTGAACCCCGCCGAGGCGTCGGCCTACATCGTGAACCCCCTACGGGGCCGTCAGGTCCTGGGGCTCTTCTCCACGCACCCCCCGGCCGAGGACCGCATCGCCCGGCTCCGCTCGGGCACCTGGGCCTGACGACCGGCCGTCCCGCGCGCTCAGTCGCGGAAGTTGCCGAACTGGAGCGGGATGTCGAAGTCGTGCTCCTTGCACGCCGAGATGACGGCCTGGAGGTCGTCGCGCTTCTTGCCCGTCACCCGGATCTGCTCGCCCTGGGTCTGGGACTGCACGCCCTTCAGGCCGAGCGCCTTGATGAACTTGTTGAGGTCCTTGGCCTTGTCGGAGCTGATGCCCGCCACCAGCTTCACGACCTGCCGGGCCGCTCCACCGGAGGCCTCCTCCACCTTCTCGTAGGACAGTGCCTTCATCGACACGCCGCGCTTGACCACTTTCTCCTCCAGCACCTGACGCAGGGCCCGCAGCCGGTCCTCGGTGGAGGACCGCAGTGTGATCTCCCCCTCGCCCAGCTCGAGCGAGGAGTCGGTGTTCTTGAAGTCGAAGCGGTTGGCCACCTCTCGTTGGGCCTGGTCGACCGCGTTGCGGATCTCCTGCAGGTCGACCTCGGAGGTGATGTCGAAACTCGGCACGGGCTGCTCTCCTGGGTTCGTCCGGTCCGGGGCCGAACGCTATCGTGAGCCGCTCGTTGGGTCGGTGCCCGAGCGGCCAAAGGGAGCAGACTGTAAATCTGCCGGTGTATGCCTTCGGAGGTTCGAATCCTCCCCGGCCCACTCCAGAACCCCTGCCACGGCAGGGGTTCTGACGCGTCCGGCGCCGTTGCCGGGTCCGCCGTGCCGGTCAGGGGTCCGGCCGGCCGGTGGGCGGGTCGGCCACCCGGCCGGTCAGAGCAGGCGCTCCATCAGGATCACGTCGAGCCACCGGCCGAACTTCCTGCCCACCTCGCGCTCGTGGCCCACGATCTCGAAGCCGGCGGCGGCGTGCAACGTGATGCTGGCCTCGTGGCCGCCGACCACCTTGGCCATCATTGCGTGGAAGCCGTGGGCGCGGGCCGTCTCCACGAGGGCGGCGAGCAGCAGTCGGCCCACCCCCTCGCCCCGGTGGTCGGGGTGCACGTAGACGGAGTCCTCCACGGTCGTCGAATAGCCGGGCCGGTCCCGGTAGGGCGACAGGGCGCCGAAGCCGGTGATCACACCAGCGTCCGACGTGTCCTCGTCCACGGCGACGACCACTGCGTGGGCCCCGGAGCGGTCGGAGATCCAGGCCTCCTGCTCGGCCAGCGTCCTGGGCACGAGATCGAAGGTCACCACCGAGGTCTGCACCTCGTGGTTGTAGATGTCGAGGATCGCCGGGGCGTCCGCCAGTTCGGCCGGCCTGATCAGCACCCTCCGAACCGTACTGCGGGCACGACCGGCGCCCGGGGCGGGTGCCCGGTGGGGGATCCTCAGCGACCGCCCGCGCCCGCCGTGGTGGCGGCCGGCACCGGCTCGATCACGCCCACCGACCCGGTCATCGACTCGAGCCGGGCCCACTCGGCCACCTCGGGCGACTCGGTGAGCAGGATGATCTGCTGGTGGGCCGAACTCCGCACGAGCAGTTCGAGCATCGTGGGCAGGACGGACCCGTCGAGGTGCGTGAACGGCTCGTCGAGCAGGGCGGGAAAGCTCTCGCCCCCCGGTCCGAGGGTGCGCAGGGCGTCGAGGCGGGCCGCCACTGCGTGGGCCACGGCGCCGGTGTCGAGGTGCGGGTCCTCCGGGTGCTCCACCACCGCCTCGATGTCGGCGCGGAGGCGGGCCGCCCCCGTGATCTCGGACCGGGCCGCCACGGCCCACTCCACGTCCACGTCGCCGGCGAGGGCGTGCCAACGGCGGGCGGCCTCCCGCTGGTCCTCCGACGCCCGGATCAGGCGCTGGCGCCCGAGGTCGGAGGTCAGCAGCGAGTTCACCCGCTGCAGGTGGAAGCCGAGGTAGGTCTCGGCGCCGGCCTCGGCGAGCGCCGACTCCTCGGCGGCGCGGGCCGCCTCCAGCCGTCGCCAGTACGCGATCGACACCACCACCGCTGCGGCGGCGAGGAGCCCGGGCAGCACCACGCCGATCACCCCGAGCCCGGCCACCATCGGGATGCTCAGGAGTGCGGCCACCCCGGCGATCAGGAAGGTGGCCCGCCGGACGCGCTCGTTGTCCTCCTGGGAGCGCTCGAAGGCCTGATGGCGCTCCTCGATCCGACCGATGACCTCGGCGTCCTCGACGCCCGCGCCCACGGCCTCCGCCTCCTCCTCCAGCCGGCGGTCGGCGAGGAGAAGGGCCTCGGCGGCCCGCCACAGTCCGTTCTGGTCCACCCTGGCCAGGCGCTGCACGAGGTGGTCGCGCTCGCTCGTCTCGGTCAGCTCCTGGGAGCCGAACCGCATGATCCGGCGGGCGCCACGGGCGTCGAGGCCGGCCCGGGCCAGCAGGTCGATCCGGCCCCGGGGGTCCACGAACTGCGAGGTCACGTCCACCCGGCGGTCCACGTCCACCACGCGGTGGGGGGCCCCGTCGGGGCGGAAGACCGCGAAGCGGTGGCCGTTGCCGGCGAGGAGCTCCAGATGGACGCCCGGCCGGGAGTGGCCGAGCGCCCCCACGAACTCGTTCACCAACCCGTCGCGCTCCATCCGTCCCATCCCCGCCACCACGGTGAGGCGCGGATGGAGCTCGAAGGCGACGCTGTGGCCGCCGTTCTCGATCACGAGGCGTTCGAACTGCACGGG
Organism: uncultured Actinomycetes bacterium; assembly: GCA_903868545.1. Lineage (GTDB taxonomy): Bacteria > Actinomycetota > Acidimicrobiia > Acidimicrobiales > Microtrichaceae > CAIPVR01. The sequence continues at coordinate 537 of CAIPVR010000281.1, read as the reverse complement.
GAGGGCATCGGCGTCGGCGGGCTCCGGCTTGAGGGCCCGTGCTGCGCACGGTTGTCGCCGGTCCCCGCTCGTCGCTAGTCTCAGCGACCGGTCCGGCGGGTGCTGCCCGCCGCCCGCCCCCTTAGCTCAGTCGGCAGAGCGTTTCCATGGTAAGGAAAAGGTCGTCAGTTCGATTCTGACAGGGGGCTCGATCGTCACCGGGGTCTCCGGCCCCGGCCTGACGGCCACCGGTCGATCGTCTCCGCCCGTCCGCCCCGGCGTGCCGGCGGACCGGTCGCCCGTGGCGGCGTAGCTCAGTTGGTGAGAGCACTCGGCTCATAATCGAGGGGTCGTCGGTTCGAGTCCGACCGCCGCTACTCAGTCCATCCCCACCCGGCCCGTCGGGCCGACCAGCGACAGGAGTGCCGTTCCCATGGCCAAGGAGAAGTTCGAGCGGACGAAGCCCCATGTGAATGTGGGGACGATGGGTCATATCGATCATGGGAAGACGACGTTGACCGCGGCGATCACGAAGACGTTGGCGGATCGTGTGCCGGG
>CAIPVR010000280.1 GCA_903868545.1 uncultured Actinomycetes bacterium | reverse complement strand
CGCCATCCGGTCGATGCACCGACCCGACCCTACCCACGTGTGCCGCGGGGCTTCCCTGCGATGTAGTTGTGCGGCGCGGTATGGTCCGGGTACTCGAGCAACGGGGGGCCGTGTGGGGAGGATCGGTCGCGTGGCCGCCACGGTGGCCGTCGCAGTGGTCGTCGCAGTGACCGTGGCGACGGCGTGCACCGGAGGACCGGAGGAGCCACCGGGGTCGACCACCGGGTCGGCGTCCGACGGGTCGCGGCCCGCCGCGCCGTCGTCGACCACGAGCGTCCCCGATCCGTCGCTGTGCCCGGGCGCCCCATGGATGGACGCCTCGGCCGACCCGGCGGAGCGGGCGCGGCGGCTCGTCGCCGTGCTGACCCTCGAGCAGAAGGTCGCCCAGGTCCACGGTCAGCCGGACGAGGTCGACTTCCGTCGGGTGCCGGGCATCCCGGAACTCTGCGTGCCCGACCTGACGGTGACCAACGGGCCGGCCGGCGTGGGCCCCAGCATCAAGCCCGGGGAAGGTGTCCCCGCCACGGCGATGCCGGCGCCCATCGCGCTCGCGTCCACGTGGGACCCGGCCCTCGCCCACGCGTTCGGCGACACGGTCGGTGCCGAGATGCGCCAGACCGGCCGCAACCTGCTCGAGGCGCCCGACGTCGACCTCGCCCGGGTGCCCTACAACGGCCGGACCTTCGAGGCGTTCGGCGAGGACCCCCACCTCGTGGCGCGCATCGCCGTGCCCCAGATCGAGGCGGTGCAGGCCCACGGGGTGATCGCCATGGCGAAGCACTACGTGGCGAACAACCAGGAGCGCGACCGGGAATCGGTCGACACGATCGTGGGGGAGCGGGCCCTGCACGAGCTCTACCTCGCCCCGTTCGAGGCGTCGGTTCGCCAGGCCGGGGTCGCCTCGGTGATGTGTGCGTACAACAAGGTCAACGGGGCCTACAACTGCGAGAACGAGCCGTTGCTCCGCGGTGTGCTCCGCGAGCAGTGGGGTTTCCCGGGCTTCGTCCAGTCGGACTTCGGGGCCACCCACAGCACCGAGGCCTCCGTGCGCGCCGGCATGGACCTCGAGATGCCCGCCGGCGCCTACTTCGGCGAGCCGTTGCTGGCCGCGGTCCGGGCCGGCACGGTCCCGGTGACCGCGGTCGACGCGATGCTGGAACGCCGCTTCTCGCAGATGTTCCGCCTCGGCATCTTCGACCGTCGGGTCACCACGGCGCCCATCCCGGTGGAGGAACACGCCGCGGTCGCGCGTCGCATCGCCGCAGCCGGCACGGTCCTGCTCCGCAACGAGGACCGGGCACTGCCCGTCGACCGCCGAGGGGTGCGGTCGATCGCCGTGGTGGGTCCGTGGGCCGACCGGGCCGCCACCGGCGGCGGGGGCAGTTCGAAGGTCACGCCGCTGCGGACCGTCACACCGCTCGAGGGGATCCGGGCTGCCGCCGGTGACGATGTGGAGGTCACCTCCGCCGGTGCCGACCCGGCCGCCGCCGCCGCAGCTGCGGCGGCGGCCGACGTGGCGGTGGTCGTCGTGGGCGAACAGCTGACCGAGGGCACCGACCGGGCGGGCCTGTCGCTGCCGGACGGCCAGGACGACCTCGTCCGAGCGGTCGCAGTGGCCAACCCGCGGACCGTGGTGGTGGTGCACGGCGGCGCGCCCGTCCTGATGCCGTGGTTGGAGGAGGTCGACGCCGTGGTGATGGGGTGGTACCCGGGGCAGGAGGACGGCACGGTGACCGCCGCGCTGCTCTTCGGGGACGCCGAGCCGGGTGGTCGCCTCCCGATCACCTTCCCGGCCTCGGAGGCGGACCTCCCGACGGCGGGCGCCGGCCGGTACCCGGGGGTCGACGGCACCGTTCGCTACGACGAGGAGCTCGCAGTGGGGTACCGCCACTACCTCGGGGCGGGCATCCGGCCCCTGTTCCCGTTCGGTTTCGGGCTCTCCTACACCACCTTCCAACTCGGACGGCTGTCCGCCCCGGCCTCGGTGCGCCCGGGGGAGCCGGTCACGGTCCGCGTGCGGGTCACCAACACCGGCCGCCGCACTGGCAGCGAGGTCGTGCAGGCTTACGTCCGGTCGCCGGCGGAGGTGGGCGCCCCGTCGGCCCAGTTGCGGGGGTTCGCGAAGGTCCGTCTCGCCCCCGGTCGGTCGCGGGAGGTGCGCATCACCCTCGATCCTCGTTCGTTCTCCCACTGGGACACGGGCCGTGGCAACTGGGTGGAGACTCCGGGGTCCTACCGGCTGCTGGTGGGCACCTCGTCGGCGGACACGCCCCTGAACGCCCGATTGAGGGTCGGCAGGACCGGGTGAGCGGGTCGAACGCCCTCGCCGCCGGGCTCGCCACCGGGGCCGCACTGCTCTTCACGATCTCGTTCGCGCTGCAGCAACGCGCCAACCTCGTGGTGATGAGCTCGGGAGGCTCCGGCGCCCGACCGGTGATGGCGCGACCGGAGTGGCTCGCCGGGATCGGCCTCCAGCTCCCGGCCTTCGCCCTCCAGGCCGTGGCGCTCGGCACGGGTGCGTTCGCGGTGGTGCAGCCCGCCCTGATCACCCAACTCGTGTTCATGGTGCCCGCCGGTGCCTGGGTGGTCGGTTCCCGCATGCGGGCCCGCGACCTGCTCGCCCCGGCGGTGGTGCTCGTCGGGCTCGTGGTGGTCGAGTTGGCCACCCGTCCGGAACCCGGGCTCGAGGTGGCATCCGGAGGTGCGTGGGCCGGTCCGTTGCTCATGCTGCTCGTCGTCGTCGGGGGTTGCTTCGCCGCCGGCCATGCCCTGCCCTCGTACCGGGCGGCGCTGCGCGGCGCGGCGGTCGGCGTCTGGGGTGCCGCACTGGGCGCGCTGGCCAAGCAGGTGATCGGTTCGGGCGCCGACGGCGCCGGCGCGATCGTCGG
>CAIPVR010000279.1 GCA_903868545.1 uncultured Actinomycetes bacterium | reverse complement strand
CCGCTGTCGCGGAGACATCGCGTGTCTGCTCACCTGCGGCCCCGCGCGCTCGACCGGTGGCGGCGGTGGCGGCGGTGGCGCCGGTGGCGGTGGCGGCGGTGCCGGTGGCGGTGCCGGCGGCCCGTCGATCGCCATCTACCACGGTGGCATCGGCACCCTGAACCTCACGGCCAACTCGCTGTTCCGGCCGGCCATCCCGGCTGCCGGCGGCCAGGGCGGTGCCTTCGCCCTCGCGGCGGGCGGCGGTCCCGGCGGCATCCGCGGCAACTGCGCCCTCGTCGGCGGCTGTGGCGGTGGCGCCGACGGCGCCGGTGGTGCCAACGGCCCGATCGGCCCGGCCGGGGCCAACGGTCCGGCCGGCCAGTTGTTCCGGGTCTGGGACAACGGCACGACCACCAGTTGAGTCGTCCCGGTCCGGGGATCGTGACGGGGCCGCCCTCCGGGGCGGCCCCGTCCGCGTCCCGGGTGTGATCCCCCGTGGGTCCGGTGGCGCTCAGACCGTGGCGTAGGTCAGCCCGCCGTCCACTGGCAGCACCACACCGGTGATGAAGGCCGCAGCCGGCGAGGCCAGGAAGATCGCGGCGCCCGCTGCGTCGTCGGGTCGGCCGATCCGCTTCATCGGCGCGCCGGCCGCGATCTGCTCGCCGAACGCGTCGAGCGTGGCGGCCATCATCCTCGACTCGAAGGGCCCGGGCGCGATGGCGTTCACCGTGATCCGAGGAGCCAGCTGCATGGCCAGGTGGCGGGTGAGCATGTGCACCGCGGCCTTCGACGACGAGTAGGCGAACGTGTCGAGCACGGGCGGGCGGATGCCGTTGATCGAGCCGATGTTGATCACCCGGGCCGGGCCGTCGGGCGTGCCCGCGGCCTCGAGCAGGGGCCGGAGGAACTTCGTGAGGTGGAACACGCCCTTCACGTTGAGCGCCAGCACCCGCTCCCACGCCGCTTCGTCGTAGTCCTCCATCGGGGCACCCCAGGTGGCGCCGGCGTTGTTCACGAGGACATCCAGCCGATCCTCCCGTTCCGCGAGCTCCGTGGCCAGCGACCGGCAACCGTCCTCCGTGGACAGGTCGGCGGAGATAGCCACGCACTCGCCGCGGGTGGACAGTTCGGCGGCCACCTCGTCGCACACGGCCGCCTTGCGGGAGGCGATGTACACCTTGGCGCCGGCGTCCACGAACCCGCCGGCGATCATCCGTCCGATGCCGCTCGAGCCCCCGGTGACGAGCGCGGTGCGGCCCCGCACGGAGAACAGACGGTGGGGATCGGTCGTGTCGGTGCTGTCGGTCATGGGCCGAAGCTAGCGACCGGCCTGCCAGACTGCGGCCGTGCACGTCACGGCGAGGGTGGACTACGCGGTCCGGGCGCTGGTGGAACTCGCGGCCCGCGAGGGCGCCGAGGGTTCGCCGGTGGCCGTGCCCGCCGACCAACTGGCCGCCGCCCAGGAGCTGCCCGTCGGCTTCCTCCGCGGCATCCTGGCCGACCTCCGGCGGGCGGGACTCATCAGCAGCCAGCAGGGCACGGCGGGCGGGTTCCGGCTGGCCCGCCCCGCCGACCGCATCTCGCTGGCGGAGGTGATCCGGGCGGTGGAGGGCCCGATCGCCCAGGTCCGCGGCGTACCGCCGCACGAACTCGAGTACCCCGGCTCCGCGGCGCCGCTGCGCGACGTCTGGGTGGCGGTGCGGGCCAACCTCCGGGCCGTGCTCGACCACACCACCGTGGCCGATGTGGCCGGTGGCCGGCTCCCCGACCTGGTGCGCGACCTGGTGGCCGACCCGGACGCGTGGGCGCCACGACCGTTGCGCTGACCACGGTGACCTGACGCCCGGGATCTGCGGCCGGTGGTCTGCGGCCGGTTGCGCCGGGGCTGCCCTCCCGGCGGTCGGCCGGTACGATGTCGGAGGGCCGCCGAGGCACGGCGGCCCGGGCGACGGGGGAGACCGGGCATGGCGGCGCGACGCACCGATGACGTACGGCGAGCCCGGCGGTTCCGCCGGATCCTTCCTGCCGCGGCGGCGGTGCTGGTGGCCGCGGCGTGCGTGCCCCCGCCCGGTGGTGGCGGCCCCACCCCGACGGTGCCGCCCTCACCCCCGGTGATCTCCGGGTTCGTGGCGCTCAGCCCCCGATCGCAGGCCCCGGTCACCGCCACGTTCGTGTGGAACATCAGCGACCCGAACGGCGACACGCTCACCTGCCGGCTCGACGAGGACGGCGACGGCACCTTCGACCGCACGATCGGCTCGTGCGACAACGCCGACACGGTGTCGGTCACCTACACCGGCCCGGGTCCGCGGCGCCCCGAACTGCAGGTGGAGGACGCCACCTTCGGGCCGGTCAGCGCCACCACCGACGTGAGCGTCGCAGCCGGTCCCGGCGAGGACTTCCGCATCGACCTGAGCTTCGCACCGACCATGCGGGCCGAGTACCGGGCCGTGTTCCAGGCCGCGGCCGACCGCTGGGCCGAGGTGGTGGTGGCCGGACTGCCGGACCAGCAGCTCACGGTGGTCCAGGACTTCCTCGGCTGGATCCCCGCGTACGACGGCACCGTCGACGACGTCCTGATCGCGGCCCGCGACTACGCCATCGACGGGCCGCGTGGCGTGCTCGGTCGTGCCGGCGCGCTGCTCAACCGGGAGTTCGGTGGGCAGGCCTACTTCGGGATCATGGAGTTCGACACCGCCGACCTCGACCGGCTCGCGGCCGACGGTCGCCTGTACGGCGTGATCCTCCACGAGATGGGCCACGTGCTCGGACTGGGCTCGAACTGGGTGACCGAGGGATTCGTCGACGACCTGCTCACCGACCCCGTGTACAACGGGGCGGCCGGTGTGGCCGCGTGGCGGGCCCTCGGCGGCACCGGCAAGGTGCCGGTGGAGAACCAGGGTGGCCTCGGCACCGCGCTGGGGCACTGGCGGGAGAGCACCTTCAACAACGAGTTGATGACCGGTTACTCCGACCCCGACGAGCGGCTCAGCGCCCTCACCGTCGCCGGTCTCGTGGACCAGGGCTACGGGGTGGACCCCACGGCGGCGGACACCTACGCACTGCCGTTCCTGGCCGCGAGCCGTGCCGAGGAGGCGCCGGCCGAGGAGGAGCACCACGACCACCTCGAGCCGGTGGCCCCGCTCCCCGGGAACCGCATGCCCTGAGGGCGTCGGGCCGGTCGGTCCCCGTCCTCCGGCATGCGGGTGGAGCGGCGATGAACGGTCGATAGCATCGCATCGTGATCCTCGACACCTCGACCCCGGGGGATGCAGGCCGGGTGGCACGTGACGGCGCGAGGTGGGTGGGGACGGGCGGTTCCGCCGATCCCGACCCGGCCACCGCGGTCGGCGCCGCCCTCGCCACCGCCGTGGCGGGCGAGGACCCGCGGTTGGCGGTGCTGTTCTGCTCGGCGGCCTACGACCTCGACGCCGTGGTGCGCGAGGTGCGTGCGGGTCTGGGTTCCGACGTGCAACTGATCGGCTGCTCCACCGCGGGCGAGTTGAGTGACGGCGGTCCGAGCGACCGGGGTCTCGTCCTGTGGCTGCTCGGCGGCCACGGGCTGGACGTGGCCACCGGCGTGGGCATCGGCACCGAGGACGGCCTCCGTTCGGCCGCGGCCGAGGCGGCCCGCTGCGCGGAGACCGTGCCGCGCCGCCGTCACGGGGTCCTCATCCTCCTCGCCGACGGGCTGTGCGGCGACCAGATGCAGGTCGTGCGCGGCGCGTACGAGGTGGCGGGGACCGACTTCCCACTCGTGGGCGGCTGCGCCGGCGACGACCTCGCGATGGAACAGACGTTGCAGGTCCACGGCGACCGGGTGCTGCGTCACTCGGTCGTGGCCGCCGCGGTCACCTCCGACGCCCCGATCGGGATCGGGGTGGCCCACGGCTGGCAGCCGGTCGGCGAGCCGCTGCTGGTCACCTCCTCCCACGGGGTGGAGGTGCGCACGCTCGACGACCGTCCGGCGATGGACGCGTACCTCGAGGCCTTCGGGGCGCCGCCCGAGCTCGGCGAGGACCCTGCGGCCTTCACCCGCTTCGCCCTCACCCGGCCGCTCGGCATCCGCCGACGCGACCGGCTCGAGATCCGTTTCGTGGCCGGCGGCGACCCGGTGCGGCGCACCCTGCAGTGCATCGCCGAGGTGCCCCAGGGGGGTCCGGCCTGGCCCATGACCGGCGACATGGAAACGGTGCTGCGGGCCACCGACCAGGCGTGCACGGCGGCCCTCGAGGGCCTCGGCGACCGCGACCCCTGCGGTGCACTGGTCTTCGACTGCGTGGCGCGGCGCTCGGTGCTGGAGGGTGATCCCGAGGACGTCCCCGCCGCCGGTGCCGACCCGGCCGCCGCCGGCGGGGTGCGGGCGGAGATCGCCCGGGTGTCGGACGCGATCGGCGGCGTCCCGGTGGCCGGCTTCTACACCTACGGCGAGATCGCCAGGACCCGGGGGGCGGGTGGGTTCCACAACCAGACCCTCGTGGTGCTGGCCCTGGGCTGAGAGAGGTCCACGTCCGTGAACGACGTGCCGTGGTCGCTGCACCAGCTCGCCGAGGTGCTCGCCGCGTTCTCCGTCGACGACCCGGACGCCGTGCGCAGCGCCGTGGACCGGGTGGCCGAGGCGGTCGACGCCGAGGTGGCGGTCCTGATCGAACAGGAGTCGGTCGGCTACGCCATCGGGGTGACCCAGGAGGAGCGGTGCGACCTCCTCCGCCTGGCCGCGACCCGGCCGTCGATCCGTCGACTCCGTGCCGGTGAGGTGCACCTCAGCTGGTCACCGGTGGGCGAGGAGGGTCTCCTCGTGATCGGTCGGGCCGACGAGCCGTTCGACCTCGAGGAGCGGTCGATGCTGCGGGCCATGGCCCGCAGCATCACCCTGGGCGCCCAGGTGCTCGCCGCGGTGGGGTCCGAACGTCGCGCACGCGGTGCGCTCGACTCCGCGCTCGATGCCGCGGTGCACCAGGCCACCCACGACGACCTGACCGGGCTGCCCAACCGGGCACTCGTGATCGAGGAGCTGGGCCGCCGACTCCGCTCGGCCGGCCCGGGCGTCGCCGTGCTGTTCATCGACGTGG
>CAIPVR010000278.1 GCA_903868545.1 uncultured Actinomycetes bacterium | reverse complement strand
CGCCGTCAGCCGCCGTCAGCCGCCGCCGGTGGCGCACTCGAGGGCCTGCGCCGCGGCGAGCTTCGTGATCTCGTCCTGGTCGGAGCGGAGGATCAGCTCGTTGAACCGTGCCTCGCCGACCTCCTCGATCATGCCGTCCACGATGCACTCGGCCACCGACTCGGGGACGCCGCCCTTGGTCAGTTCGTCCACGACCGTCTGGCGGACACCGCCGAACTGGTCGCCCGGCGTCTCGGTGGTCGGGCAGCGGGTGCCCTCGGCCGGGAGGCGGAGTTCCACGAGGTAGGCCACCACCGCGTCCTGGATGCAGGGGCCGCCGCTCAGGAAGGCGGTGTGGCCGTCGCCCTCGTAGGTGAGGAGCCGTGCGCCCTGGAGGGCGGCCGCCATCTGCTGGGCCCACTCGTAGGGGGTGGCGGGATCGCCCACGGTGCCCACCACGAGCACCGGCGGCGCGCCGGCCGCGGTCGGGACCGGGGTGGGGTTGGCCGGGGCGGGCCACGTCGAGCAGCCGTCGAGGCCGATGCCGAGCAGCGGCCCGTACCGGGGTGCGGCGGCGATGATCCTGGCCTCGGCCGCACGGGCCTCGGCCGGAGTGGGGCGGTCGCGCTGGTCGGCGCAGTTCACCATCACCTGCGCGTCGGAGGAGTTGTCGTACGTGCCGTCGGGCTGGCGGCCGGTCTGGCGGTCCACGAGTGACAGCAGCGTCTCGGCCCCGCCGTCGCGGAGGTTCTTGATCGCATCGGCCGTGGCGCTCCACGTGGACGACTCGTACAGCGCGGTGCCGAGTCCGAAGTCGAAGAGGTCCGGCCCGAGTGTCCGGGGGCCGCCGGGGCCGTCCACCTCGATCGGGTCGGTCTCCAGCGAGGCCCGGGCCGCGTCGATCGCCCCGCGGGCGTCGGGGGCGAGGGCGCACGTGGCGCTGGCGTTGCAGGCGTCCACGAACTTGCCCAGCACCCGCTCGAAGCCGCCGGCCTGCACCAGCGCCTCCTGCTCGGCCGACGAGTCCGGCGACACCGACCCGTCGAGCACGAGGGCCCGCGAGCGCTCGGGGAAGAGGGTGGCGTAGGTGGCGCCGATGGCGGTGCCGTAGGAGAAGCCGAGGTAGGTGAGTTTCTCGTCGCCGACCGCGGCGCGGATCCGGTCGAGGTCGGCTGCCACGTCGGCGGTGCTCATGTGGTCGATGAGCTCCGGGTTGTTCCGCTCGCAGGCCTCACGCAACTCCGTCGCGTCCCGCTCGAGGCGGGCCCGCTCCTCCTCGGTGTCGGGGCTGAGGTCGCCCTCGAGCTGGGCGTCCTTGCGTTCGTCGTCGAGGCAGCGGACCGGGTCGCTCTCGCCGACCCCGCGCGGGTCCCAGCTCACCAGGTCGAACCGGTCGGTGAGGGAGGAGGGGAAGGCGCCGGCCGCGCCGGCGAGGAACTCGAGGCCCGAACCGCCGGGTCCGCCGGGGTTCATCACGAGGGAACCGATGCGCTCCGAGGGGGAACCCGTCGAGGGCTTGCGGGCCAGGGCGAGTTCGACCGTGGGCCCGTCCGGCTCCGCCGGGTCCACCGGCACCTCCAGGCGGGCGCACTCCAGCCCGGCCGTCCGGGCCTCCTTCCCGCTGCAGCGGCCCCAGTCGGTTGCCGCGGCGTCGGGGGCCGGTGCGGCGGTGCCCGCCGTGGTGGACGGACGCGGGTCGGAGGCCTTCTCGGCGCCCACGCCGTCGGTGGAGGAGCAGGCCAGCGGGACGAGCCCTGCGGTCAGGATCAGGCCCAGCAGGGCGGAGCGACGCACGTCGGCCACCGTAGCGAGGCGTGGCGTCGCGCTGGTCGGCGCCCCGCTCGCCTGCGGAGCGGCCTCTCAGCCGCCGCGGGCGGTCAGAACTCGATGCGGCAGGTGACGCCGGCGTCGAAGACCTGCGTCACGCGCCCGAGGCCCAGCCAGCTCGCGCAGCACACGCCGAGCTCGAAGAGCTCCTGGTCGCTGAACTCGGTCCGGGCACGCGCCCAGAACTCCGGGTCCATGGCGAGGTGGTCGGTGGCGAACAGCTCCGCGAACTCCGCGGCCACCCGCTCCCGCTCGGACAGCGTGGTGAGCGACCGCCAGTCCGCCATTCCCAGGTACTCGTCCTCGGTGAGGCGGTCGGGGTCGGAGGTGGTGCGGGTGTCGAGGCACACGGCGCACCGGTTGGCGCCGGCGATCCGCATGCGGGCCACCTCCCGCACCCGGGTGGGCAGGATCGTCCCGCCGTACACGGCGCCGCTGAACGCCGCCGCGGCACCGCCCATCGACGGCGACAGGGCGTAGAGGCGGATCAGCTCGTCGTCGTCACCGTCGGGAAGGTCCACCCGGGCCATCTCGTCCCCCTCGTGCCACCCCGCGCGGGGTGGTCGGGCCGGAGGCTACCGGCCCGTACGATCGGTCCCCATGTCGGTCACGCTCATCGCCACGGGCGGCACGATCGCCTCCACCCGCGGCGCCGACGGCACGGTCACCGCCACCCTCGACGCCGCGGACCTGCTCGCGCTGGCCGGCGGACCCGACCTCGACGTTGAGTTGGTCGACCTCCCGGTCCCGGGGAGCTGGAACCTCAGCGCCGAGCTGGTGGCGGCCGTGGCGGCCGAGGCGCGGGCCGCGCTGGGGCGCGGCACACGGGGGGTGGTGGTCACCCACGGGACCGACGTGCTGGAGGAGACGGCCTGGGCCTGCGAACTCCTCCTGGGCGATGCCGCCGACCTCGGCGCGGTGGTGCTCACCTGCGCGATGCGCCACGCCTCGGAGTTCGGTGGTGACGGTCCCCGCAACCTGGCCGACGCCCTCGCCGTCGCGGCCGACCCCGCCGGAGCCGGTCGCGGCGCGTTGGTGTGCGCCAACGGCGAGCTGCACCACGCCCGCTGGGTGACGAAGACCCACACCACCGCGCTGAGCACCTTCGCGTCGCCGGGTCGCGGCCCGGTGGGCGAGGTGGACGAACGCGGTGTGCGCTACCTGGCCCCGTCACCGCCGCGGCCACCGGCCACGGCCGGGCGGATCGAGGGGGCGGTCCCCGTGGTGGTGTCGCACTGGGACGCCGATCCCGGCCTGGTGGACTGGCACCTGTCGAGGGGCGCCCGCGGGATCGTCCTGGAGGGTGGAGGCGCCGGCAACGTCAACGGCAACCTGGTCGACGGCGTGGGCCGGGCGATCGACGCCGGCGTACCGGTGGTGGGCACCACCAGGTGCCCGACGGGGGAGGTCACGCCCATCTACGGCGGCCCCGGCGGGTTCGCCTCGCTGGCGGCGGCGGGGGTGATCCCGTCGCGGGGCCTGTCGGCCGGTAAGGCCCGCCTGGCCCTCGGTGCAGCGCTGGCCGTGGATCCGGACCCCGACGCGGTGCGGTCCTGGTTCGACGGTCTGGAAGTGCGCGGGTGAGCTACCCGCCCGACGAGCACCTGCTGCGGGACCTGCCCTTCCAGATGGAGCAGGTGGACGAACTCCGGGCCCGGGCCCACCTCGTGCTCGGCCCCCGCACGGTGCTCGACGGCGCGCCCGACCCCGGGCCGATCATGACGGCGGTCGACGTCCTCGCCGGCTCGCTGGTGGGCCGGGTGGTGGCCCCGGACTGGATGGCCACGGCGGACCTGTCGCTCCACCTCGGCTCGGGCCTGCCGGTCGAGGGTGAACTCGTGGCCGACGCGGCGGTCATCCGTGACGGCCGCACCACGGTCGTCCTCGACGCCCGGCTCCGGGCCGGTGCGCCGGACGGCCCGACCGTCGGGGAGGTGGTCCTCACCTTCGTCCGCCTACCCCGCCGTGAGGGGAACCTCGACCTGTCGCACTTCCCCGTCGAGCGCGGCGCCCGCACCGGCTTCGTGGCCGCCGGGCCCGGCCGGTCGGGGCCGTTCGCCGGGGTGCTCGGCCTGACGGTGCTCGACCCCGCGGCGGGCGGGTGCCACCTCGAGGTGGACGAATACGTGCGCAACTCGTTCGGCGCCGTCAACGGTGGTGTGGTGGCGACCCTGGCCCAGCGCAGCGGGCAGGTGCTGGCGGCGCACCTCCTCGCCGGGCCCGTGCGGACCACCGACGTGGAGGTCCACTACCTGTCGCAGGGCCGCAGCGGACCCCTGGTGGCGAGGGCCGAGCCGATCCGGGCCGGGTCGGCCGAGATGCTCGCCCGGGTGGAGGTGCACGACGCCGGCCGCCCGGCCGACCGGGGCCCCTCGCCGGTGGTGGTGGCCCACGTCCGGTCTGCCGTCGTGACCCCGGCCACCTGAGGATCCCTCCGGTCGGGTGAACGCCGGGCCGCCCGGCCCGTTAGGGTCGACGGGTCAGCAAGCCCCCATTTCCATGAAGGGACATCCATGAGCGATCTGATCGCCATCAAGTACGACGACACCACCACCGCCCTCTCCGCGCTCGACACCGCCGAGGAACTGGCCCAGGAGCTGATCATCCAGCCCGACGCCATGGCCGCGATCATCCGCGACGAGAACGGGAAGTTCCGCACCATCACCAACCAGCACGCCGTGGGTGCGGGTGCCACGTGGGGCATGTTCTGGGGGCTGCTGTTCGGCATCCTCTTCTTCGTGCCGATCTTCGGTCTCGCCCTCGGCGCCGCCTTCGGCGCCCTCGGCGGCAAGCTGGCCAAGGACTCGATCGACAAGGACTTCCAGGACCGGGTCCGCGAGGCGCTGACCCCGGGCACGTCCGCCCTGTTCCTGATCGTCGAGAAGATGACCGGCGACAAGGCGCTCGACGCGCTCGGCAAGTTCGGCGGCACGGTCATCAAGACCTCCCTGTCCGACGAGGCCGAGGCCGAGATCCAGGCCCACCTCCACGGTGCCGGTGGCGCCTCCGCCTGAGCGCCCGGCGGGCGCCCGGCGCCCCCGACGGTTCACCCACGGGCCGGCACCCCACGCGGGTGCCGGCCCGTGGCGCGTCCGGTCCCGCCCACCGCGTCCGGCCCGGGGGCCTGCGTCCGGTCTTGACCCCGGTGCCGTCACGGCGTTGCCTGTGCGTGTGGGCGACGACTCGGTGAACGGCTCCGCCGGTGAGGGCAGGGTGGCGGTCACGCTGCAGGGCAACTCGCAGCGCCTCGACGGTGGGGCCATGTTCGGCAACGCGCCCCGGGCCATGTGGGAACGGTGGATCGCCCCGGACCGTCACCACCGGGTCCCCCTCGCCACCCGGTGCCTCCTCGTGCGGGAGCCGGACGGCCGCAACGTGCTCTTCGAGGCCGGGGTGGGCGCCTTCTTCTCGCCCGCCGAACGGGAGCGTTACGGCGTGGTGGAGGACCGCCACGTCCTGCTCGACCGGCTGTCGGCGGTGGGGATCTCCCCGGCCGAGGTGCACGTGGTGGTGCTGTCGCACCTGCACTTCGACCACGCGGGTGGCGTGCTGGCGCCGTGGTCGCCCGACACCGCACACCGCCTCGTGTTCCCGGAGGCCCGGTACGTGGTGTCGCGCCGGGCCTGGGAGCGGGCGCTCGAGCCCACCCCGCGGGACCGGGCGTCCTTCGTCGAGGGCCTCTGCGAACTGCTGGCCGCCACGGGTCGTCTCGAACTCGTCGACGGCGACCGGTCCGTCACCCTCGGCGGCGGCTACCGGTTCCACCACTCGGACGGCCACACGCCGGGTCTCCTGGTCACCGAGGTCGACACACCGGAGGGTCCGCTCGTCTACGCGAGCGACCTGGTGCCCGGGGTGCCGTGGGTGCACGTGCCGATCACGATGGGTTACGACCGGTTCCCGGAACTGGTGGTGGAGGAGAAGTCCCGGCTGCTGCCGGAGTTGGCCGGCCGCGGCGCACGACTGGTGTTCGTGCACGACCCGGACGTCGCCCTCGCAGGGCTGGTCCGCGACGGGCGCGGTCGCTGGGGGGTGACCGCCCCCGTGGCCGACCCGGTCAGCTGAGGGAGATGCGGTAGTCGCCGGCCACCCGGACGAACACCCGCCAACCACCGGGCACCTGGCGGGTGGTGACGCCCTCGATCCCCGAGCCCGTCACCTCCGGCGGCGCGGCCGACGTGGACGGGAACCACAGGTCCGCAGTGCTCCCGGCCGGGGTCCGGCCGGTCAACGTGAGCGGGCCGGGGCCGCACGGATGGGCGTCGAGCGAGGTGAGCCGGCCGGGCACGGCCCGGGGCGACGGGCGGGTGGGGCAGGCCTGGATGGAGCGGGCGTCCGCGCAGCCGGGCAGCCGGGCCTGCACCTCCTCCTCGCTCAGGGGGTAGGAGGTGTTGTGCGGGTCGCCGCACGCCTGTTCCCACTGCCACCAGGTGTCGCCGGCGTAGAGGAGGTTGTCCACCAGGCGGTGCACCCGGGTGGTCCACGTGGTGTTGAACGAGCCGCCGCGGTAGGCGCCGTACTCGCCGAGGAACACCGGTGTGCGGTAGGCGGTGCCCGCGGTGGCGTAGCCGTTGAGCGACAGGTCGAGGAACCCGGCGATGTCGTCGAACGACTCGGCGTAGGTGTGCGGTGCGAACACGAGGTTGGGGTCGTCGGAGAAGTCGAACGGGATCAGTGGGAACCCGCCGAAGAGCGGCTCGAAGAACACCGGGTGGGTGGGGGCGCCGGGTGCGTGGTCGGCCTCGGCCCGACGGATGGCACGGATCGCCAGGTCGTAGGCACGGGCCAGACCGCCGACGGCGAGTTCCACGTCGCCGGCACCGGGCTCGTTGAGGAGGTCGAAGCCGGCCACGCCGGGGTCGCCCGCGAACTGCGACGCGATGAAGTACCAGAGGTCCGCGTAGGCCCCCATGATCCCGTCGCGGTCGCGGTAGAAGTTGTCCCACGCCCGCTGGACCGCCGGGCTGGTCTCCCGCTTGCCGTCGGGGGAGCAGGTCTCGGCGCCGTCGGTGAAGGTGGCCCACTCCGGTGCACCGTCCCAGCCCCGGGTCCGCTGCCAGCCGGGCGGACAGGGGTGGCCGATGGGCGAGTACACGAACTTGCCCCACGCGTCCTGGTGGAGGTCGACGAGCACGTAGATGCCGCGCCGGTTGGCCTCGTCCACCGCGTCCTTCACGCGTTGCGCGTACGCCGTGTCGTAGTTCCCCCGGGTCGGTTCCCACGCCGACCAGTTGGTCACCAGGCGGATGACCGAGAAGCCCAGTGCCTCGGCGTCGTCCCAGTCGGCCTGGTCGAGGGTGGCCACGGTGGGCAGGCGGGGGTCGGTCACGAAGTAGTCGCCGAGTTGGTTGAAGTTGGCGCCCCGCAGGGTCACCTGGCGTCCGGCCGAGTCCACGAGGACCCCGTCGGTGCCCCGGGTGGCGGTGAGCGGCAACAGCTCGGTCGAGGTGCCCGGGTCGGTGGTCACCGGGCCCGGAGGGGCCGTGGTGCAGGCTGCGAGCACGCCGGCCACCATCACCGTGCACAGGGCGGCCCACCGCCCCGTGGTGGGGCGCCCCGCGCCACGTCGTCGTCCGTCGCCCCCGCTCCAACGCATGCCCGAAGCGTGGCACACCGTCAGGGTCCGGACCAGCAGGGTCCTGCCCGGCCCGGCGTGGGAGGCTGCCGTCGTGGACGTGTACCTGGCCGCCGGTCCTCCGCTCGAGGACCCCGCCCGTCCGGTGGGTCACCGGGAGCTGGAGGTCACGGCGGCCGACGGGCGCGACGTGACCGTGTCGTGCTGGTACCCCGCGTCCTCGACAGAGGGGGAACCGGCCCGCTACCCGGTGGTGCCCGGGGTGGGTCTCACAGCGGGCGCGGTCGAGGGGGCCCCGGCCGCACCGGGCCCGTTCCCGACCGTGGTGTTCTCCCACGGTCGGACCGGCACCCGTCGGTCCTACGTGATGCTGCTCGAGGCGCTGGCCGCCCGCGGCACGGTGGTGCTCGCGCCCGACCACGTGGGCGACCGCCTCGAGGACTGGCTGGGCGGCACCCAGGTGGACGACCTCACCAACGGCCGGCGGCGCGTGGCCGACGTGGCCGCCGTGCTGGGGGCCGTGCCCGGCGTGGAGGCCACCGGTGACCGGGTGGTGGTGGCGGGTCACTCCTACGGGGGCTGGACGGCGCTCGCAGCCGCGGCGCAGGACCCGGTTTCGGTGATGGGCGTCGTGGGGCTGCAGCCCCTGGTGCGCGGACTGTCGGCCGAGCGGCTGGGTCGGGTGCGGGCACCGGTGCTGCTGGTCGGTGCCGCCGAGGACACCACCACGCCGCCGGCGGAGGACTCGCGGGTGGGGTTCGAGGGTCTGGTCGGCTCGGCCGCCCGCCACGTGGAGGTGGCGGGCACCGGTCACCAGGCCTGCAGCGACGTCGGGCTCTACGCCGAGCTGGCCCGCGCCCACGCCGACGTGCTGCCCCCGGGCCTCGCCGACCTGCTCGACGGGATGGCGGGCCAGGTGACGGGCCGGCCGGGTGGCCGGTGGCGGCCGGTGGTGGCCGACCAGCTCGACCTGCTCGCCGCGTTCGTGGCGGCGGTGGGCGCGGGGCAGGACCCGCCGCGCCCGGCCGACCATGCGGATCGCACCCTCCTCGAACGCCCGGGCTGAGCCGCGCCGGCCGGCGGTCGCCGTGCCGGTGGTTGTCGCCCGGCCGGTGGTCGTCGCCCGGCCGGTGGCCGTCGCGCCGGTGCCCCCGGTACGGTCCTGTGCCATGGGCGGTGTTCGGAGGGCGGAACGCCACCGCGGCGCGTGGCGCCGCGGTGGGCACGGGGTGCGGGCGACGATCGCGGCGGTGTTCGTCGCGGGGACCCTCGTGGCCGGGTGTGCGCAACCGCCGTCGGAGTGCGGCGGGTTCCGGCCGGCCCGGCTCCCGGAGTTCGTGTTCGGCTCCGCCGCCACCGACGTGAGCACCGACGCGATGGCTGCGGCGGCCGACATCGGGTACCGCTGGGTGCGCGTCCCGATCCGGTGGAACCACCTGCAGCCCACCGTGACCGCTGCGCCGCAACTCACCCGCGCCGAGCTGGCGGCCCGGCCAGAACTCGTCGACGACTTCGCCCGTGGCGCCGACTGGTCGCTGCCCGACCGCGTGCTCTCCCGGGCAGGGGAGTTGGGGCTGCAGGTCATCGGCTTCGTCGGGGCGTCGTCGCCTCCGTCGCTCGACGACGTGGCGCTCGACCCGGCCCGTCTCGGCACGGAGTCGTACCTGGCATCGCAGGAACTCGTGGCCCGCGCCATCGTCCGTCGTTACGGTCCCCAGCGGGTGGGCGCCCCGCCGGGGGTGGCGACGATCCGGGTCTGGCAGACCGAGAACGAACTCAACATCGCGCCGGCGGCCACGCTGATCGGCTGGCGCGCCCCGTCGGGGTTCGAGGGGTTCCTCTCCTCACCGTGGTCCGACTTCGGGTTCCAGACCGCGCTGCTGGAGGGCCTGCGGCGCGGGGTGCTGGCCGAGGCGCCCGACGCCGTCACCGTGGTGAACATCAACACCGACATGGCCGACTCGTTCAACACGTTGTTCGGCCGACCGGGCTGGGAGGAGGCCGTCACCCGCTGGCGCACGCTGGCCGACGTGATCGCGCTCGACACCTACCCGAACTACTTCCTCTCCGGGCCGGTCGACGGCGGGATCGTGGGTCGCCGGGCGGCACGGCTGCTCGAACTGGCCTGCCCTGACCAGCAGGTGATGGTGATGGAGACCGGCTACCCCAACGGTCCGGTCGGCCGTGGGTACTCGGCCGCGGCCCAGGGGGAGTTCCTGGCCGAGGCGTGGGCGTCGTCCCGTGACGCCGGGGTGAGCGGGTTCATGCCGTTCGGGATCGTCGACGGCGGCGACGCCGAACCGGAGTTCACCCCCCGCGACCAGGCCAACCTCGACACGCTGGGTGCCGGCCTCCGGGCCGGGGACCTGGGGACGTTGGCGTCGTTGTTCCTGGGTGACCCGGAGTGGGTGGCCACCCGCCTGCCGGAACTCACCCAGCTGGTGGAGGGGAACTGGGGCGTGGTCCGGCCCGACGGCACCCCGCTGCCGGCGGGACTGGTCGTGCAGGGCATCGCGGCCGAGACGGCCGGCTGACGCCGGCCCGGACGGATCTCAGGCGTCGACGGGAGCGCGCCGGACCGCGGCGTCGGGGCCGGGTTCGGCGTCGGGCCGGAGCCCGGTGGCGGTGTCACGCCGGTACTGCCGGAGGAAGGACACGGCGCGACCGATCGACTCGAGGACGCACACGCTCAGCAGCAGGGTGACGAGCAGCGTGAGCGCGCCGTTCACGGGGATCTGGTGCTGCTCGGCGGCGGCCCTGACGAGCAGGAGCACCACCAGCGCCACGTACTCGGCCCGGCTGCGCACCATCACCACGGCGTGGTGCTCGGGCACGGACCGCACGTACTGGATCCTGAAGCGGTAGCGGCCGACCGCCAGTCCGATCGCCGCGCCGACCGCTGCGGCAGCGGCGTGCTCCCAGTTCCGCGTGAGGTCGCCCCACAGGATCGCGCCCACGACCAGGAGGTCCATGACCGGGTCGATCGACAGTGTCCTGACCAGCCGGAGGTACTGGCCCTTGGGAAGGTCGAGCGTGCGGCCCAGCCGCCGGCTGACCGCCACCCACCTGAGGTCGACCACGAACGCCGCGAGGAGCACGAGGAAGACCACCACCGCGACGACCGGGTCCGTCGGGCTCATCGACTGGGTGTCGGCGTGGGCGATCATCGACATGCTCCGGACTCCTCGGCCCCGTTCCGTGGGTCCTGGTCGAGGCTAACGAGGCCGGGTCGATCCCCCACCCGGGTGCCCCCGGACGCGACGAGACCCCCGGAACACCGGGGGCCTCGGAGAGAGCGGGTGACGAGAATCGAACTCGCACTGTCAGCTTGGGAAGCTGAAGTTCTACCATTGAACTACACCCGCAGGACCGCCCCGGAGGGCGGCGCGGGTCACTGTACGCCACGCCCCGGGGCCCCGCGCCAGCGGGCTACCGTGCGCCCCGTGATCCTCTCCGACCGCACCATCCGGGCCGAGATCGAGGCCGGCCGGATCGGCGTGGAGCCCTACGACCCGTCGATGGTCCAGCCCAGCTCGATCGACGTCCGCCTCGACCACCGGTTCCTGGTGTTCCGCAGCCACACCCGTCCGGTGATCGACGTGAAGCAGGACCTGTCGGACCTCACCGAACTGGTCACGGCGTCCGAGGAGCAGCCGTTCATCCTGCATCCCGGCGAGTTCGTCCTCGGTGCCACCCTCGAGGTCATCCGCATCCCGGTCGACCTCGTGGCACGGGTGGAGGGTAAGTCGAGTCTGGGACGGTTGGGCCTCCTCATCCACACCACCGCCGGGTTCGTCGACGCCGGTTTCGAGGGCCAGCTCACCCTCGAGTTCTCCAACGTGGCCACCCTCCCGATCACGCTCTATCCGGGGATGAAGATCGGCCAGCTGTCGTTCCTGCGCATGGACGGTCCCGCCGAGCACCCGTACGGCTCCGGGGCGCTGGGCTCCAAGTACTCGGGGCAGCTCGGGCCCACCCCCAGCCAGTACTGGAAGAACTTCGGGACCTGACCTCGGCGAATCGGAGCGGGAACCGGCGGTCGAGGACGTCGCCCGCGCCACCTGCCGCCTCGACGCGGGCCCGGGGCGTCAGCCGGTACCGAGGAGGCGGTGCAGGGTCTCGTCGATCCGCTCCACCTCGACCGGCCGGAGCAGCGCGGAGTCGGCCCCGGCGGCGAGCGCGGCATCGGCGCCCTCGGGGTCGTCCACCAGGGCGACGACCGGCACCGACGGGTGCACGGCCCGCAGTCCGCTCAGCACGGACGGGTCGGTGCAGGACACCACCACCGACCGCACGCCCTCGGAGGTGACCGACCGCCCGGCCACGTCGGGGTCGTCGGTGGCGGCGGCCTCCCATCCCTGCGCCCGCAGGAGGCCGGCGACCGCGGCGCCGAGCACGGCGTCGGGATCGAGCACGACCACCCGCGCGGTGGGGCCGTTCACGGGTGGCTCACCACGAGGGTGGTGGACCGCGGAGTCCTCAGGACTCCGCGGCCTCCACGACCTTCTCGATCGGGGGCACGGCCACCGGATCGGCGTTCTCGATGGCGTCGAGGATGTGCATGGCGAGGTCGGCCACCTTCACCTCGTCCTCCTCCACGCCCTGGCTCTTCACTCCGTCGTCGATCATCACGTAGCAGAAGGGGCACGCGGTGGCGATGCGGGAGGCGCCGGTGGCGAGCAGCTCCTGGCTGCGCTCCACGTTGACCTGCTTGCCGATGTGCTCCTCCATCCACATGCGGGCGCCGCCGGCGCCGCAGCACATGCCCTTGGTGCCGTTGCGCCCGGCCTCCACCACCTCGATGCCCTTGAGGTGGCCGATGACGTTGCGCGGCGCCATGTAGACGTCGTTGTGGCGACCCAGGTAGCAGGAGTCGTGGTAGACGACCCGCTCCTCGAGCCGGGCGCCGGTGAGGTCGAGGCGCCCGGTGTCGATCAGTTCCTCGAGGAACTGGCTGTGGTGCACCACCTCGTAGTGGCCACCGAGCTGCGGGTACTCGTTCTTCAGCGTGTTGAAGCAGTGCGGGCACTGCGTGATGATCTTCCGCACGCCCATGCCGTCGAGGGTCTCGATGTTCTGCATGGCGAGCATCTGGAAGATGTACTCGTTGCCCGAGCGACGGGCCGGGTCGCCGGTGCAGTTCTCGGCCGGGCCGAGGATGGCGAAGCTGATCTCCGCCCGCTGCAGCAGCTTGGCCATCGCCTGGGTGACCTTCTGGTTCTTGTCGTCGAACGAACCGGCGCAGCCCACCCAGTAGAGGTACTCGGCGGTCATCGGGTCGCCGCCGTCGATGATGTTGATGCCGTCGAGGCCCTTCGCCCAGTTGGCCCGCTCGCCCTGGCTCATGCCCCACGGGTTCCCGGAGTTCTCCATCGCCCGGTAGGCGTTGCCCAGCTCGGTGGGGAAGTCGGATTCCATGAGCGTGAGGTAGCGGCGCATGTCGAGGATCTTGTCGAGGATCTCGATGTTCACCGGGCAGTTCTCGTCGCAGGCCTTGCACGAGGTGCAGGCCCACACCTCCTCGGGCGTGATGCGCTCGAACACCGAGTCGGCCGTCACCTGGATCTCGCCGTCCACCCCGATCGGGGGTGACACCTTGGGGTCGCCCGTGGCGGCCATGACCTCGCCGGTCTTCAGCACGATCTCCCGCGGGTCGAGCGGCTTGCCGGTGGCGTGCGCCGGGCACACCGACGTGCAGCGACCGCACATGGTGCAGGCGTCGGTGTCGAGCAGCTGCTTCCAGGTGAAGTCCTCCACCTTGTAGGCGCCGAAGCTCTCGAGCTCGGTCTCCATGAGGTTGGGCATGGCCCGCATGGCGCCCTTCGGGCGGTCGCGCTCGGAGAGGTACATGTTGAGCGGCGAGGTGAAGATGTGCCGCAGCATCGTGACCGGGAGGATCACGAGGAACGCCACGAACGTGAGCACGTGCAGCACCCACATGGTCTGGTGCCAGCCGGCGAGGCCCGACATGCCGTCGACGAGGGTGGCGAGCGGGTAGCCGATGAAGCTCCACTTCTCGAAGCTCGGCATCCCCTCCTCGGCGATGCGGAACATCTCGGTGAGGAAGCCGGTGATCCCGATGGCGAAGAGGATGCCGAGGATCACGGCGTGCTCGGGCTTCGACTTGATGCGGATCCGGTAGGGCTTCTGGACGTAGCGACGCACGATCGCCCAGGTCACGCCGATCATGAACACGATGCCGCCGAGGTCGCCCACGAATGCGAAGCCCTGGTACACGGCGCCGTTCAGGAACTTGGCGGCCTCCGGCAGCTGGTGGTTGATCTCCAGGATCGTCGTGACGGCCAGCAGGATCAGGAAGCCGAAGTAGATCATCGAGTGCATGATCCCGGCGGCCGGGTCACGCATCAGGGTCTGCATGTAGAGGCCGGCGCGCAGCTTCTCCATGCGCTTCTTGGCGTTCTTCGGCGTGATGTCGCGCTTGTCGGGTGCGCCCCGCTCCCAGTTCTTGATGCGCTGGGAGAACAGCACCGCCCCCACGATGAACATGATCGGGATGACGATGTAGAAGACGAGTTTGAACGCGGTGGGGATGCCCCCGAACACCTCCCGCTGCACCTCGGACTCGTCGTGCCACTGCAGCGTGGACGCGGCGATGCCGGAGACCACGACGAGCAGGGCGATGCCGATGCCCAGCAGGATGGCGATCTGTTGGGGGCGGAGCCGCTTGGGGCCGGGCACCGGGGTGCGCTCGGTGGACTCCGTCTCCTGGGTGGTGTCGGTGGCGCTCATAGCGGTCCTGAAACTACTCGCAGCAACTCTCCGGGCGTGAAGTCGGCCGTCGCGCCCACCGGCGGCGCCGTCGCCGGTCCGCCTGCGGTGCCGTCGTCGATCCCTCTCGGCGCCGTCCTCAGTGCTGCCACACGTCCTCGGCGGCCCTGAGCCGCCGGGCCAGGGTCACCAGCAGCTTGTGGGCGATGGTGGGCACCTCGTCGAGCACGCCGTTGAAGGCGCCGCGGGTGAGCACCAGCAGGTCCGACGGCGCGGTGGTGGTCACCGTGGCGGTGCGCGGGCCGCCGTCGAGCAACGCCAGCTCACCCACCCAGTCGCCCGGGCCCAGTTCGGCCACCACCTCGCCGTCGCGGCGCACCTCGGCGCCGCCCGACAGCAGCACGAACGCCTCCCGGCCGAGCTCGCCCTCGGTGCACAGGACCCGGCCGGACTCCACCTGCACCTGGTCCGACGCCCGCTCGATCCGGCGCAGGTCGGCACGGCTGCAGCCGCTCAGGAGCGGGACGGCAGCGAGCTGCTCGAGTGCGGAACCCATGCGCGGATCGTAGGGTGCCGGCGTCGTGCCGGGCCGGGATCACCTGCACGCGGTCCGGCGGTCGGCTTGACTGAGAGCGGCCCGTCGGGGCCGCCGGATCGGAGGAGCAACGCGGATGAGGGTCGTCGCCGTCGCCGGCGCCAAGGGCGGGGTGGGCAAGACCGCGGCCGCGGTGAACCTGGCGGTGATCGCCTCGGCGGCCGGGTACCGCACGCTCCTCTGGGACCTCGATCCGCAGGGTGCCGCCACCCACTGCTACCGGGCCCGGGCCAAGGTCAAGGGCGGGGCGAGCCGCCTGCTGGGCGGCAAGCGCGACCTGCAGACCTACGTGCGGAGCACCGACCACCTCCGGCTCGACCTGCTGCCGGCCGACCCCTCGTTCCGCGTGGTCGACACCATCCTCTCCGCCCGCCGCTGGCCCGACCGGGTCATCCGGAAGCTGTTGCGTTCCCTCGACGGCTCCTATGACGTGGTCGTCCTCGACTGCGCCCCCGGACTGGGCGTGGTGACCGAGTCCATCCTCGCGGCGAGCGACGTGGTGGTGGCGCCGATCATCCCCGCCCCCCTCGCGGTGCGCAGCCTCGACCAGCTCGACGAGTTCGTGGCCGAGCACCGCAGCGGCGTGCCGGTGGTGGCCTTCCTCTCGATGCTCGACGAACGCAAGGTGCTCCACCGTCAGGTGCTCACCCAGGTGCGCGGCGACCGCCGCTTCGCGCTGGCAGCGGTGCCGGTGTCGAGCGCGGTCGAGCGGATGGGGATGGAGCAGGTGCCCGCCGTGGTCGCCTCCCCGCGCAACCTCGCGGCCACGGCCTACCGGCGGCTGTGGGCCGAGGTGGAGGAGCGCCTCGGCCTCGAGCGCCCGGCCGTCACGGTGGTCGATCTCGACATCCCGGAGGACGGTTCCCCGGAGGTCGTCGACGACGCGGTCGCGCCCGGCGACGAGGGCGCGCCCCGGGCCGAGGTGCCCTGAGTCCCGCCGGTCAGCTGCCGCCGGCCTGGCGGGCGACCGCCTCGGCAGCGGCCCGCACCGCCTCGGCGTCCGCGAGGTAGCGGTCCTCCACGGGACGGTCCTCGACCGGACGGAACGAGTCGTCGAGCTCGTACAGCAGTGGGATCCCGGTGGGGATGTTGAGGCCGGTGATGTCCTCGTCGGAGATGTCCTGGAGGTGTTTCACCAGCGCCCGCAGGGAGTTGCCGTGGGCCACCACGAGCACGTCGGCCCCGTCGGCGAGGTCCGGCACGATGGCGTCGTACCAGTAGGGGAGCATCCGGGCCACCACGTCGGCGAGGCACTCCGAGGTGGGCACCACCTCCGGCGGGAGGTGGGCGTAGCGGGGGTCGTCGTTCGGGTCGAAGCGGTTGTCCGCCGCGATCGGTGGCGGCGGCACGTCGTAGCTGCGCCGCCAGACCTTCACCTGCTCCTCGCCGAACTGGTCGGTCGTCTCCTTCTTGTTCTTCCCGGTCAGGTCGCCGTAGTGGCGCTCGTTGAGACGCCAGTGCCGACGCACCGGGATCCACAGGCGGCCGAGCTCGTCGAGGGCCAGGTTGGCGGTCCGGATCGCGCGCACCTGCACGGAGGTGTGGAGCACGTCCGGTTCCACCCCGGCGTCCCGCAGCATCGTGCCCGCAGCGGTGGCTTCCGCCCGGCCCAGTTCGGTGAGGTCGCAGTCGTACCAACCGGTGAACAGGTTGAGTTGGTTCCACTCGCTCTGGCCGTGGCGCAGAAGGACGAGACGGTGCATGGGACCCCCAGGTGTCGGACGGCCCGGGGATGGTGCCACAGCGGGCGCGGACGCCGCGAACGCCCGGGCCGGGACCACCCGGCGCGTCGGTAAGCTCGCCGCCGTGCCCGTGTCGGTGGTCATCCCGTGCTTCAACTCCCTGCGGTACCTGCCGTCGACGGTGGACTCGGTGCTGGCCCAGACCCACGAGGACCTCGAGGTGGTGCTCGTCGACGACGGTGGTTCCGACGACCTCGCCGGGTGGGTGGCCGGGGTGACCGACCCCCGGGTGCGGTTGGTGCGTCAGGACAACGCCGGCCCGTCCGCGGCCCGCAATCGCGGGGTGCAGGAGGCCGCGGGCGAGGTGGTGGCCTTCCTGGACTCCGACGACCTGTGGGAACCCGAGTTCCTCGAGCGCACCTTGCCGCGCCTCGACGACCCGCTGGTGGGTCTCGTGTACAGCGGCTGGGACGTGATCGACGCGGACGGGCGGCCCAACGGCCGGGCCACCGTGTCGGAGTGGGAGGGCGAGGTGTGGGACCACTTCGTCATCCGGAACCCGGTGGCGTGCTCGGGCGCCGTGGTGCCGCGGCGGGTGCTGGAGGAGCTCGGCGGGTTCGAGGTGAACCGCGATCGCTTCCCGATCGACGTGGAGGACTGGGAACTCTGGGTGCGCATCGCCCGGCACCACCGGGTGGCCGCGGTGCCCGAGGTGCTGGTCCACCACCGGCGCCACGACGCCAACTCGTCGTCGAACCCCGAGTCGCTCGACGCCGCCTACCGCCACTTCCTCGACGTGGCGTTCCGCGACGTCGGACCGGAACGGGCCGCGCTGCGGCCGGTGGCCACGGCCCGGACCGAGGTCCTCCTCGCCTGGCACAGCCTCGCCGACAACCGTGACGCCCGGTCGGCCATGGGCTACCGGCGCTCGGCCAGGCGGCACCACCCGCCGGTGCGCAGGTCGCCGGACTACTGGCGGGTCGGGGCTGCAGCCCTGGCCCTGGAGGTGGCCGGCGACCGCGGCTTCCGCACCGTCCGTGACGCGAACACGGTGCTCCGACGCCTCCTCGGCCGGCTGCCGTTGGGCCGTCTGCGCCGCGAAGGCTCCTTCACCCCCTGACCGCACCCCCTGAGCGCACCCCCTGAGCGCACCCCCTGAGCGCGCTGCCAGCAGGTCTGGCCTCCTCGCGAGCAAACCTGATGCATAGGGACTCAGGTTTGCTACACTGCG
Organism: uncultured Actinomycetes bacterium; assembly: GCA_903868545.1. Lineage (GTDB taxonomy): Bacteria > Actinomycetota > Acidimicrobiia > Acidimicrobiales > Microtrichaceae > CAIPVR01. Next base: position 5,128 of record CAIPVR010000278.1, on the reverse strand, counting down.
ACCTGTCATCAACTGCTCGGGCGGGCGTACCCGTCGGTAGGCTCCCCGGCAGCAACCGTTCTTCCCCCCCCAGCAACGAGTTCGGGCCGCCCAAGCGGCCCGGGAGAGAGAGTCCCCATGCCCAAGGCTGTCGGTATCGACCTCGGCACCACCAACTCGGTCGTCAGCGTCCTCGAGGCCGGCGACGCGGTCGTGATCCCCAACGCCGAGGGAGCGCGCACCACGCCGTCGGTCGTCGCCTTCGCCAAGGACGGCGAGGTCCTCGTGGGCGAGGTGGCCAAGCGTCAGGCCGTCACCAACGCCGATCGCACGATCCGCTCCGTGAAGCGCCACATGGGCACGAACTGGAGCGAGGACATCGACGGCAAGAAGTACACGGCGCAGGAGATCTCGGCGCGCATCCTGATGAAGCTCAAGCGCGACGCCGAGTCGTACCTGGGCGACACCGTCACCCAGGCCGTGATCACCGTGCCCGCGTACTTCGACGACGCCCAGCGCACCGCCACCAAGGAGGCCGGTGAGATCGCCGGGCTCGAGGTGCTGCGCATCATCAACGAGCCCACCGCCGCCGCGCTCGCCTACGGCATGGACAAGGAGGCCGACGACCAGACGATCCTGGTGTTCGACCTCGGCGGCGGCACCTTCGACGTGTCGGTCCTCGAGATCGGCGACGGCGTGTTCGAGGTGAAGTCCACCCACGGCGACACCAGCCTCGGCGGCGACGACTGGGACCAGCGGGTGATCGACTGGCTCGTCGACTCGTTCAAGGGCGACCACGGCGTGGACCTGAGCAACGACAAGATGGCGATGCAGCGTCTCAAGGAGGCCGCGGAGAAGGCCAAGATCGAGCTGTCCCAGGTGGCGCAGACCCAGATCAACCTGCCGTTCATCACCGCCACCGACGCGGGCCCGCTGCACCTCGACTACGCCCTGAGCCGGGCGAAGTTCCAGGAGATGACCGCGGACCTGATCGAGCGCTGCAAGGTGCCCTTCGAGCAGGCCCTGAAGGACGCGGGTCTCTCCAAGGACCAGGTGGACCACGTGGTGATGGTGGGCGGCTCCACCCGCATGCCCGCCGTGCAGGAGCTCGTGCAGTCCCTCACCGGCCGGGAGCCCCACAAGGGTGTGAACCCCGACGAGGTGGTGGCCATGGGCGCCGCCATCCAGGCCGGCGTGCTCAAGGGCGACGTGAAGGACGTGCTGCTCCTCGACGTCACCCCGCTCTCGCTCGGGATCGAGACCAAGGGCGGCGTGATGACCAAGCTCATCGAGCGCAACACGACGATCCCCACCCGCAAGACCGAGACGTTCACCACGGCGGAGGACAACCAGCCCTCGGTGGAGATCCACGTGCTGCAGGGTGAGCGCGAGATGGCCGACTTCAACAAGACGCTCGGCAAGTTCCAGCTCGTGGACCTGCCGCTCGCCCCCCGGGGCGTGCCGCAGATCGAGGTCACCTTCGACATCGACGCCAACGGCATCGTGAACGTCTCGGCGAAGGACCGGGCCACCGGCCGGGAGCAGTCGATCACGATCACCGGCCAGTCCTCGCTGTCGAAGGACCAGATCGACCAGATGGTGCGCGACGCCGAGAGCCACGCGGAGGAGGACCGCCGCCGCAAGGAGGAGGCCGACGCCCGCAACCGCGCCGACACCCTCGTGTACCAGACGGAGAAGATGCTCCGCGACGTGGGCGACAAGGTCCCGGCCGAGGACAAGGCCGCGGTGGAGTCCTCCCTCGCGGATCTGAAGGCGGCGCTCAACGACGGCGACGTCGACCGCATGAACACGGCGGCCGAGGCCGTGATGGCGGCGAGCCAGAAGATGTCGCAACTGGCCTACGAGGCGGCCTCGCGTGAGGACGCCGCCGCGGCCTCCGGTGGTGCCACCGACGGCGGGGACGCCGCCGGCCCGGGTGCCTCCGACGACGAGGTCGTGGACGCGGAGATCGTGGACGAGGCCGGCAAGGACGAGCAGAAGTGAGCGCGCCGTCCGACGGTGCCGCCCCCGGCGGCGATCCCCTCGAGGAGGAGGTCGCCGTCGGTGAGGTGGTCGACGAGCCCGGAACCGATGCCACCGATGCCGCCGCGGCGCGACTCGCCGCCGACCTCGACGCCACCGCCGCCGGTGCCGACCGCCTCGAGCAGACCGCCGAGGAGGCGGTGGCCGAGGCGGTGGAGGTGGCCCAGCGGCTCCAGGCCGAGCGCGACGAGCTGCGCGACCTGGTCCAGCGGGTGCAGGCCGATTTCGCCAACTACAAGCGACGCGTCGACGGCCAGCGCACCGAGCAGCGCGCCCAGGCCGCGCTGGACCTGGTGCGCGAACTCCTCCCGGTGCTCGACGCCGGGGAGGCCGCGCTCGCCCAGGGTCACGAGGACGTGGCCCCGGTGCACGGCCACCTGCTCGGCACCCTCGAGAAGCTCGGCCTGGCCAAGGTGGACTCGGCCGGTGAGCCGTTCGACCCGAACGTGCACGAGGCGGTCCTCCACGAGGAGGGCGACGGCGAGGCGGTCGTGGCCGAGGTGCTGCGCGCCGGGTACGTGTGGAACGCCCACGTGGTCCGTCCGGCCATGGTGAAGGTCCGGGGCTGATCCGCCATGTCCTCGGCCCAGCGGGAGTGGTTCGAGAAGGACTACTACCAGGTCCTCGGTGTGGCGAAGGACGCCAGCCAGAAGGACATCACCAAGGCGTACCGGCAGCTCGCCCGCCAGCTGCATCCCGACGCCAACCCGGGTGATACGGCGGCCGAGGAACGCTTCAAGGAGGTGTCGTCGGCCTACGAGGTGCTCGGCGACGCCGAGAAGCGCGAGCAGTACGACGAGGTGCGCCGGATGGGCCCGATGGCGGGCGCCTTCGGCGGTGGCGGTCCGGGAGGGTTCGGGCCGGACGGCGTGCGCTTCGACTCGGGCGACCTGTCGGACCTCATCGGCAACCTGTTCACCCGCGGCCGGTCGGGTCCGGGTCGTCGCGGCCCCGCGGGCGCGTCGAGCAGCGGCCCGCAGCGCGGCGCCGACGTGGAGGCCACGCTCAACATGAGCTTCGACGACGCCGCCCGCGGTGCCACCACCACGGTGAACGTCACCTCCGACGTCCGGTGCCCGGACTGCTTCGGCAGTGGCGCGGCGGTGGGCACCTCCCCGCGGCCGTGTCCCGACTGCCACGGCACCGGCGCGGTGGAGGAGAACCAGGGGTTCTTCTCGTTCAGTCGACCGTGCCCGGCGTGTGCCGGGCGGGGCCGGATCATCGACACGCCGTGTCCCACCTGTTCGGGCATCGGCGCCGTCCGCCGGCCGCGGCAGGTGAAGGTCCGCATCCCGCAGGGCGTGCGCGACGGCCAGCGCATCCGCGTGAAGGGCCGCGGCGGCGCGGGCGCGAACGGCGGCCCCGACGGCGACCTGTACGTCCGGGTGCGGGTGGAGCCGCACCCGCTCTTCGGCCGCGACGGCGACCATCTCACCCTCACCGTGCCGATCACGTTCGCCGAGGCGGCACTCGGCGGGGAGGCGACGGTGCCCACCCTCGACGGGTCGCCCGTGACCATCCGGATCCCCGCCGGCACGCGCAGCGGCCGTCGTTTCCGTGTGCGCGGCCGGGGCGTGGCCACCGGCCGCAGCACCGGCGATCTCCTCGTGACGGTGGAGATCGACGTCCCGACCGAACTGAACGATGCCGAGCGCTCGGCGATCGAGGCGCTCGCGGCGGCCGGCACGTCGCCGCGCGCCGACCTGGGCGCCCCGACCACGGAGGACTGACCCGTGCCCGAGTACCACCAGGCCGTCTACGTCATCTCGGTCGCCGCGGAACTCGCCGGTGTGCACCCGCAGACGCTGCGGATCTACGAGCGCAAGGGCCTGGTGGAACCGGGCCGCACCCAGGGTGGCAGCCGGCGCTACAGCCAGGCCGACATCGACCTGCTCCAGCGCATCGGTGAGCTCACGGACGATGGCCTCAACCTCGCCGGGGTGAAGCGGGTGCTGGAACTCGAGGCCGAGGTGCGCCAGCTCCGGCGGCAGGTCGAGGAACTGTCGAGCCGCTACCGCCGGGACCTGGTGCCGGTGCAGCAGGCGGTCGTGGTCTACGACCGCCCGGAGGGCCGCCGACGCTGACGTGGACCACGGTCCGGTCGCCTGAGGGCTCACCCAGCCGCCCAGCAAAGTTGAGTTTGTCAGTATCAACTTAGCTATCAAGAATGGTAGACTCCCTGCATGTCGCTCGATCCCAACACCTGGACACTGAAGACGCAGGAGGCCGTGAACGCCGCCGCCCAGTCGGCCCGCGAGCGCTCCAACCCCGAGATCACCCCCGACCACCTCCTCGCCGCCCTGCTGCGCCAGGACGACGGTGTGGTCCTGCCCGTCATCCGCAAGCTCGGCCTGCAGCCGCTCGCGCTCCGCAACGCGGCCGACGAGGCCGTGGGCGCGCTGCCCACCGCCTACGGCACCGAGACCAAGCCCGCCCGTGCCTTCGTGGCGCTGTTCGACCGGGCCGACGCCGAGCGGAAGGAACTCACCGACGAGTACCTCTCCACCGAGCACCTGCTGCTCGCGCTCGCCGATGCCGACGCCGCCCGCCCGGTCGGCGACCGACGGTTCGGCGAACTCACCCGCGAGCAGGTGCTCGCCGCCCTCGCCGAGGTGCGCGGCAGCCAGCGGGTCACCTCGCAGAACCCCGAGGACACCTTCCAGGCTCTCGAGAAGTACGGCCGTGACCTGACCGACGACGCCCGGGCCGGGCGCCTCGACCCGGTGATCGGCCGCGACGAGGAGATCCGTCGGGTGGTCCAGGTGCTCAGCCGGCGCACGAAGAACAACCCGGTCCTCATCGGTGAGCCCGGCGTGGGCAAGACCGCGGTGGTCGAGGGCCTCGCCCAGCGCATCGTGGAGGGCGACGTGCCCGACTCCCTCCGCGACAAGCGTGTCATCGCGCTGGACCTGGGCTCGATGGTGGCCGGGGCCAAGTACCGCGGCGAGTTCGAGGAGCGGCTCAAGGCCGTGCTCAACGAGATCAAGAACTCCGACGGCGAGGTCATCACCTTCATCGACGAGATGCACACCGTGGTCGGCGCCGGCGGCACCGGCGAGGGCGCGATGGACGCCGGCAACATGCTCAAGCCCATGCTCGCCCGGGG
>CAIPVR010000277.1 GCA_903868545.1 uncultured Actinomycetes bacterium | reverse complement strand
CCCGATGGTGGGTGCCGTCGAGGTCGGTGGCCGCACGTTGGTCGAGGGTGAACTCGGGGTCCTCGGCCCGGGCGACGAGGTCGCCCTCACCGGGTCCGGCGGTGGTCCGTGGGACGGTGATTCGGTGGACGGTGATTCGACGGGCGGTGGCGACGGCGACGGGGCCGTGGCGGAGGTGCTCCTGCTGTGGGGTCGACCCCTGCGCGAGCCGGTGGCCCGCATGGGTCCGTTCGTGATGAACACGCGGGCCCAACTGGTGGAGGCGGTCGAGGACTTCCGCTCCGGGCGGCTGGCGTCGGGCTGACCGGTGACGGCACGGCCGACCTGACGGGTACCGTGCCGCCATGACGGACTTCCCCCGGCCGCCCGCCCACGGTTCGCTCTCGTCGTGGGACGACTACCCGGTCCACCAGGTGGCCGAGACCGTCCGTCACGCGGCCACCAGCGACCGGAACTTCTACGACCGCTACTACTTCAACTGCCATGCCAACGACGGCTCGGCCTTCCTCGTCATGGGCCTCGGCCAGTACCCCAACCTGGCCGTGCAGGACGCGTTCGCGTGCGTCGTCGTGGGCGACGAGCACCGCGTGGTGCGGGCCAGTCGCGAGCTCGGTGACCGGATGGACACCTCCGTCGGACCGCTCCGGGTGGAGGTGCTCGAGCCGCTGGTGTCGCTGCGGGTGGTGTGCGAGCCGAACGACGAGAGCGACATCTCCTTCGACCTCACCTGGCGCGGTGCGATGCCCGCCTTCGAGGAGCCCCGCCAGTACGTGCGCCGGCACGGCCGGGTGCTGTTCGACACGATGCGTCTGGCCCAGACCGGCCGCTGGTCCGGCACGCTGCGCTGTGGCGACCACACCTTCGAGGTGGCCCCCGACCGGTGGTGGGGCACCCGCGACCGGAGTTGGGGAGTGCGACCGGTGGGGGAGGAGGAGCCGCCGGGGATCCGCGCCGGCGGCCAGATGACCGGCTTCTGGAACTACGTGCCGGTGCAGTTCGACGACCATTCCCTGCTGTACATGCTCAACGAACTCGACGACGGGTCGAGGGTGCTGGAGGAGGCCGTGCGCGTCTGGGCCGACCCGGGCCGGGACCCCGAGTGGCTGGGCCGCCCCGAGCACGACGCGGTGCTCACCCCGGGCACCCGCTACATCGAGCGCTCCACGCTGAGGTTCCCCGACGCGCCCGGCGGTGCGTTCGAGGTGTCGGTCGAACCGCTCCTCGACTGCTGGCTCATGCACGGAACGGGCTACGGCCTCGATCCCGACTGGCGTCACGGGATGTGGCAGGGCCCGCTGGTGGTCGAGGGCAGGAGCATGGACTACGGGGCGCAACGCGGTGAACTGTTCGGCCTGGTCGACCAGGTCGCCCGTGTGACCCAGTCCGGTGGCGTGGCCGACGGCGCCGTCGGCCACGGGCTCCACGAGTTCTTCTTCATCGACGGGTTCGCCCGCTACGGGCTCGTGGGCTGGGAACCCGCCCCGACCTGACCGCCCGGCCGGCAGCCGGTCCGCCCGGGCGATGGCGGCGCGGGGTGCCGGGATGTGGTCGGATGGGGACCATGTTCCAGGGACTGCTCATCTTCGCCCTCACCGGCATCGTGCTCGTGGGCGTGTTCGTCGTGATCCTCGGCCGCCGCCGCACCTACGAGGAGCAGGACCCGGCGGACGTGCTCACCGACGAGGAGTTCCGCCGCATCGAGTTCGGCGACGACCCCGACATCCCCAAGTGAGTGCTGCGATGGCGTCGGACCACGACGCGTTGGTCACCCACCTGCTGGAGCACTCGGTGCGCACCGGCGAGTTCACCCTGAAGTCCGGCCGGACGAGCAACTGGTTCATCGACTCCAAGCAGACGGCGTGCGATCCGGACGGTGTGCTGCTCATGGCCGCCGAGGCGCTCGCCGTGATCCCCGACGGGGCCACCGCGATCGGCGGGCTCACCGTCGGCGCCGACCCCGTCGCCTACGGCGTGGCGGCGGTGGCCGCCACGCGGGGCCGACGCCTGCGGAGCTTCACGATCCGCAAGGAGTCGAAGGACCACGGGGTCACCGGCCGGCTCGCCGGCCCGTTGCGCCCGGGCGACAAGGTGGTCATCACCGAGGACACCGTCACGCGCGGCACGTCGCTGTTCGAGGCCGTCGGGGTGGTGCAGGAGCTCGGCGCCGAGGTGGTGCTCATCATGCCGCTGGTGGACCGTGGCGGGACCTGCGCGGCGATGGCCGCCGAGGCCGGGATCGCCTACCGGCCGCTGGTCACCGCGCCCGACCTCGGTTTCCCCTACGAGGGCGCCTGAGCGCGGGTGCCCGGCGGGGTTCGGACACCCCGGAGGGTGGGGGTTAGCCTGCGCCCGGTATGGCAGACACCCCCACTCCCGCCTACTCGGTCCGCATCCGGGTCCGGATGCAGAACGAGCCCGGCATGCTCGGACGCCTGGCCATCGCCATCGGCGAGGTCGGCGCCAACATCTCGGCCCTGCAGGGCTTCGAGGTGAAGACCGACACCCTCGACGACGACCTCGTCGTCAACTGCTCGTCGGAGGCCCACCAGGACCAGGTCCGGGCGGCCGTGGAGGGTGTGGAGGGCGTGGAGATCCTCGAGTTCGAGGACCGCACCTACAAGATGCACGAGGGCGGCAAGATCGAGGTGCTGCCCCTCGCCCCGGTACGCGACGTGGAGGACCTCTCCATGGCGTACACGCCGGGCGTGGCCCGGATCTGCCTGGAGATCGCCAAGAACCCGGCGGCGGCCCACGAGTACACGATCCAGAAGAACACCGTGGCCATCGTCTCGGACGGTTCCGCGGTGCTGGGCCTCGGTGACATCGGCCCGGCCGCCGCGATGCCGGTGATGGAGGGCAAGGCGCTGCTGTTCAAGCACTTCGCCGGCGTGGACGCCTTTCCCATCTGCATCCGGACGAACTCGCCGGAGGAGATCATCGAGACGGTCCTCCGGCTCGAGCCCACTTTCGGTGGGATCAACCTCGAGGACATCGCGGCGCCCGGCGCCTTCGAGGTGGAGGAACGCCTCGACGCGGAGATGGACATCCCCGTGTTCCACGACGACCAGCACGGCACCGCGATCGTCACCCTGGCCGCCCTCGAGAACGCGCTGAAGATCGTGGGCAAGGACATCGGATCGCTGAAGGTGGTGGTGGCCGGTGTGGGCGCGGCCGGCGTGGCCGTGTCGAAGATCCTCATGAACGCCGGGGTGCAGAACGTGATCGGCTGCGACCGCCAGGGCGCCGTGCACACCGGCCGGAGCGACCTCAACGCCTCGAAGCGGTGGTTCGCCGAGAACACGAACCCCGAGAAGCTCACCGGCCTCCTCACCGAGGTGATGCCCGGTGCGGACGTGTTCATCGGGCTGAGCGGCCCGAACCTGATCGGTCGGGACGACGTGGTGGCGATGGCCAAGGACCCGGTGGTGTTCGCCATGGCCAACCCCGATCCCGAGATCCGGCCCGAGCTCATCCAGGACGTCGCCGCGGTGATCGCGACCGGGCGGTCCGACTTCCCCAACCAGATCAACAACGTCCTGGCGTTCCCCGGGATCTTCCGGGGTGCCCTCGACGCGGGCGCCACCCGCATCACTGAGAACATGAAGGTGGCGGCGGCCCGGGCGATCGCCGCCACGGTGCCGCCGGCGGAGCTGGCGCCCGACCGGATCATCCCGTCGGTGTTCAACCCCGAGGTGGCTCCCAGCGTCGCCCGGGCCTCGGCCGACGCGGCCCGAGCGGATGGCGTCTGCCGCCACTGACCGGGCCCGCACCGGGTGATCCATCCCGGCGCCCTCGTCGGGACGGTGGGTGATCGGTACCATGCCGCCCGTGGACGTGACCGTGGCCGCCGGGCCGCAGGGGGAGATGACGTCTGCCGACGGGCGACGACTGACGGGGCGACTCGACCAGCTGGTGGCCGGGCGGTGGATGCTCGCCGAGGTGCTGCTCTACGCGGTCGCGGCGATCGCCGGGTGGTGCGTCCGGTTCGTCCAGGACGACGCATTCATCTCCTACCGGTTCAGCCGCAACCTCGCCCGCGGCGAGGGGTTGGTGTTCAACCCCGGCGAGCCGGTGGAGGGCTACACGAACTTCCTGTGGACCGCGGTGCACGCGTTGCCCGAGCGGCTGGGCTGGTCCACCCCGGCGTTCAGCCAGGTCGTGGGGATCGGCATCATGGTCGGCACGGTGGCGGTGTCGCTCCGGCTGGCCCGACGCCTGTTCGGCGATCCGGCGATGGCCTACCTCGCCACCCTCGCCCTCGTGGCCAACGTGACCTTCATCGGTTACGGCACCGGTGGCCTCGAGACGATGCTCCAGACGCTGCTGGTGATCTCCGTCGCCGCGCTGCTCCTGCCCGTGGGCACCGCCAACGCGGTGGCGGCCGACCGGTGGGGCCTGCGCCGGGTGGGGGCCGGCCTGCTCGGCGGGCTGGCGGTACTCACCCGCATGGACTCCGCCGTGCTGGTCACCACGTTGGTGCTCGTCCACCTGGTCCAGCAGTGGCGCACCACCCCTGCCGACGACGGCCCGGCCCGGGCGTCACGACTCCCGCAGGCCGCGGTCTCCCTCGGTCAGGTCGTCGTGCCGGCCGCGCTGGTGGTGGTGCCCTGGCTGGTCTGGAAGCTGGGCTTCTACGGCGAGGTCCTCCCCAACACGTTCTTCGCCAAGTCCGCGGCCAATCCGCTGGTGCCGTTCCTCTTCGGCCTCCTCTACCTGCTCTGCTTCTTCGCCTCCTACGCGGCGTTCCTGCTGATCGGGCGGTTCCGACGCATGCGACGCGAGTTCTTCGCCATCCCCGGCATGGCGCAGGTGTTCGTGGTGGTGCCGGTGTGGATGCTCTACATCTGCGTGGTGGGAGCGGACTTCATGGAGTTCCGCTTCCTGGTGCCCATCCTCCCGGTCCTGGCACTGCTGGCCGGCTACCTGGTGGACCCGGTCCGCTCCACCGGTCGTCAGGTGCTCCTGGTCGGCACCCTGCTCGCCTTCTCGGCCGCCCACGCCGTGGCCCCGACGGTCATCCCGTACCCGGTGCTCACCTTCAGCCAGATCCGGCACTGGCCGACCGAGTCGCGCACCGACTGGCACGCCATGGGCCGGCTGCTGGCCGAGGAGTTCCCCGGCGGTCCCGACGTGGCCGGCCAACCCGTGGTCGGCGTGGCCCCGCTCGGGGTGATCTCGTACTACTCGGACCTGCCCACCATCGACATGCTGGGTCTCACCGACGCGTGGGTGGCCCGCAACGGCGACGACTGGGACCTGTACTACCCGGGTCACGTGAAGATGGCGCCGGTGCGCTACCTGGAACGCCGCGACGTGAGCCTGGTGGTCGGCCAGCCGCTCACGAAGGAGCCGGACCCGGCCCGCACGAGCTATCGGCTGTCCGAGCTCGTGGTCCTGTGGCCGAACACCGACCTGAAGGTGCTGCCCGACACCGCCAGGGTGATCGAGATCCCGCTCACCGACGACCAGGTGTGGGCCGTGCTCTACCTGCAGCCGAACGCGAAGGTGGACGCGGCGATCGAGCGCAACGGCTGGCGTGTCCTGCCCGTCGACCGCACGTGCGACCCCGCCGACTTCGGCTCGGGGCTGCAGTCGAAGCTCGGCAAGCTGTTCGTGGGCGACAGCACCTGTCCGTGAGCGGTCGACCGTCGCGGCGCCGGATCGCCGCGACGCGCCACGCACCGGTGCGGGACTAGCGCCCTGCGCCCGACGACCCGGGCTCGGCCATCTTGAGCTTGATGCGCAGCGCCGGCTTCTCGACCAGCCGGTGCGCCGCCTCCACCGAGACCGCCAGCAGCGGCAGGTAGGCGAGGAGGGCCAGCGCAGGGGCCTTCTTCCCGAGGGTCTCCATCAGGAGTACGCCGATCGGGACGTGCAGCAGGTAGATGGCGTAGCTGCGGACCCCGAGCACGGTGAGCGGCTTCCACGACAGCACCCTGCCGACCGGGTGCGCGGGGAACCGGGCGAGCATCAGGACGATCGCGGCCATGCAGCCCGACACGATGGTGAAGCCGAAGCGTCCCCAGTACATCTGGTCGCGCAGGTCACCGCCCTTCTCCACGAGGAACGGCACGAACAGGCCGAACGGTTTCGCGAACCATGTGCCGATGAACATGACGGCCAGCAGCACTGCGGTGGCGATCGATCCGCCGAGCCGGATGTTGCGCCCGGCCCGCTCGCTCAGTTCGCCGGGCAGGCGGGCGTTGACGAAGGCCATCGTCACGCCGACGAGCAGTGACTCCGGCCGCTGGTACCAGGCGAACAGCGGCCCGACGTGACCGAGGAGGCGGGCGACGCCGATGGCCGCCCAGATCGCGACGAACACCAGTGCGGCCTGGGTGACCCACTTCCGACGGACGACCACGAGCACCACCAGTACGCCGACGAGGTAGAAGTGCTCCTCGACCGACAGGGACCAGAGGTGCAGCAGCGGTCGGATCTCGGGAGGGCCGCCGCCCACGAGTTCGCTGTGGACCGGGTGGAACACGTGGTACACGTACGTGCCGGCGGCGGCGACGTCGCCGAGTGCCTTGTCGAACAGTTCCCGCTTGCCGAACGCGACGTAGATCGCCGCGGTGGCCAGGAGGGTGCCGAGGAGCACCGCGTACAGGAGCGGGAGCAGCCGGAGTGCACGTCGGCCGTAGAAGCGGCGGAGGTTGACCCGGCCGGCCCGGCGGTCCTCCTCGAGGAGCAGGGTGGTGATCAGGAATCCGCTCACCACGAAGAAGACGTCCACGGTCCCGGCGAACGAGCCGAAGGGCTCGAAGGACGCGTGGACCAGGATGATGAGGGTGACCGAGAGCCCGCGGAGCCCGTCGAGCGGCGGTGAGTACCCCAGCTTGGGTGCGAGGCTGACGAACGGTGCGTCAGTGGTGCGTCCACCCGCTGTCGGGCCGTCCTCGCTCGTCACGCCGCCCCCCTCGAGGCGGGTCGGCCGGGCCGACGGCGCCGTCGAGCGATCGTTCTGGTGGTCGGGACCGGCGTCGATCCGGTGACCTTCCGCTTTTCAGGCGGACGCTCTGCCAACTGAGCTACCCGACCGGGCCCACCGGACCGCCCCGGCCGTGGGCCGGGACGAGCGGTGGATGGCGGTCCCGACGGGATTTGAACCCGCGACCTCCGGCTTGACAGGCCGGCGTGCACTCCAAACTGCACCACGGGACCACGACTGGATTGTCTGGCACCCCCAACGGGATTCGAACCCGTGTTACCTCCTTGAAAGGGAGGCGTCCTAGGCCGCTGGACGATGGGGGCTCCCCATCCCCCGAGGGGGCCGGGTCACCATAGCAGCAGCGTTCGCGGGCACCAAAGGTGGCCCGTCGCCGCTGCGGCGGCGATCAAGGTGTGAGGGCGTGGACCAGGGCGTCGAGCAGCATCCCGAGGTGCTCGTAGGCGGCCACCGTGGCGAGGTTGTCCTCGGTCACCACGGGGTGGGAGTCGTCGTCGGTGATGTCCAGCACCGTCCCGAGCACGAGCCGCAGGTCGTTCAGCGCCCGCATCCACACCAGCGCCTGCTCCTCGTCGAGCTGGTCGAGTTCCAGCCCCTCGAGCACCGTGTCGATGGCGGCCAGCCGACGCTCGACCAGCTCGGCCCCGGCCAGCACCGCGTAGCCGGCGTTGCGCTCGTCGTCGTCGCCGTACGGTGGGGGGAACAGCCGGCGCAGCGCAGGGCTGTCGGTGCCGAGCAGCTCGCGCAGTTGGTCGAGCAGGCCGGCGAGCAGCGACCGCTCGTCCTCGTCGAGGCGCACGGCGACCGACCCGTTGCGCAGCCGCCGGAACGGGGCGCCCATCTCAGTCCTGTTCCATCGTGGCCCAGAGGCCGTGCTCGTGGAGGCGGAACACGTCGCGCTCGGCCTCGCTACGGGTCCCCGAGGACACGGCGGCCCGCCCGTCGTGGTGGACCTGCAGCATCAGCTTCGTCGCCTTCGCCTTGGAGTACCCGAACAGCTTCTGGAACACGAAGGTGACGTAGCTCATCAGGTTGATCGGGTCGTTCCAGACGATGACCACCCACGGCCGCTCGGTCTCGGTGGCCGCGTCGGTGTCGGGTTCGGCCACCTCCAGTGGAGCCGGCGACGACATGACCGGCGACGACATGACCGGCGACGGGATGGTCGGGCGGATCCCGGCCGGGGCCGGTGCGCAGGACGGGGACACGGTTGTGAAACTACGCGTTGGCGCCGGTCGGGGCGGCCGGGCGGTCGGGGCCGTCGGACTGCGGTCGCCCCACCGGGGCGGACAGGCCGAGGTGCCACCACACGGTGAGCCCCACCACCAGCGTGGCTCCCGCGATGTGGAACGCCACCAACCAGGCCGGGATGCCGAGCTCGTACTGCGTGTAGCCGATCGCGCCCTGGGCCACGATGGCCGCGAGCAGGGCGCGGCCCCGCCGGATCACGCCCTCGGGGGCGCCGCGCCGGCCCAGCCGGACGAGGACGACGAGCAGCGTGGCGAGGAACAGCCACATGTTGATGCTGTGCACCCGGGTGACGTCGGGGATGAACCAGCCGAATCGTTCGGCGCGCTCGTCGCCGGCGTGGGGCCCCGAGCCCGTCACCGCGGGTCCGGAGATCATCATCAGCGCGGCGAAGGCCACGGCGACCCGGCTGATGACGAGGTCGGTGCGGTCCACCACCGGGGCACGCGGGCCGGGTGCCTGTCCGTTCCGCCACAGGAGGATCACGGCGTTGGCGACCAGGACCTGCGACAGCACGAAGTGGGCCGCCACCACGTAGGGGTTGAGACTGAGCAGCACGGTGATGCCCCCGAGCACCACCTGGCCGACCACGCCGGCGACGAGCCCCCACGACCACCACACCAGGTCGCGCCGGTAGGGACGGCGTCGCAGCGAACCGAGCACCGCGGCGATCACCGACAGCGACACCAGTCCGGTGAACAGGCGGTTCACCTGCTCGATGGCCTGGTTGACGTTCGAGGCCGCGATGAACTGCTCGTTCGAGCAGTTCGGCCAGTCCTCGCAGCCCAGGCCCGAACCGGTGAGCCGCACGGCCGCGCCGGTGACGACGATGGCGGCGAGCAGGGCCAGGGCGACGGCCACCACCACCCGGTACCGGCCGGGGGTGAGGGTGAACCGCTCCCTGGCCCCGACGGGGGGAGCGGCGTCGGGGCCGGGCACGGGTGCAGGGTAGGCCAGTGCCCTCGGGCCACGGAAGGCAGGCCCCGGCCGTTGACGACGCCGGCCCTCGTTGGCCGTGGGCCGGGCCCAGGACGTAACTTCTCCGGTGCGATGGTCGCACCGGCAGTCACCCCCCCGCTCCCGTTGGCCAGTCGGCTGGGCGCCTACGTGGCGCTCACCAAGCCGCGGATCATCGAGCTCCTGCTGGTGACCACCGTGCCCACGATGGTGGTGGCCGAGGGCGGGGTGCCGCCCCTCTGGCTGATCGTCGCCACGGTGCTCGGGGGCACCTTCGCGGCCGGTGGTGCGAACGCGATCAACATGTACGTCGACCGCGACATCGACGCCCTGATGGAGCGGACCCGCGACCGTCCGCTGGTCACCGGTGCGGTGACGCCCCGGGCGGCGCTCACCTTCGCCGTCGGGCTGGAGGTGGTGGCCTTCGCCTGGCTGTGGGCGTTCGTGAACCTGCTCTCGGCGGTCCTCGCCCTCTCCGCCTGCCTCTTCTACGTGTTCGTGTACACGCTCTGGCTCAAGCGAACCTCCAGCAGCAACATCGTCATCGGCGGCGCGGCCGGGGCGGTGCCGGTGCTCATCGGCTGGTCGTCGGTCACCAACAGCGTGTCGATCTCGGCGGTGGTGCTGTTCGCGGTGATCTTCTTCTGGACCCCGCCGCACTTCTGGGCCCTGGCCATCAAGTACAAGGACGACTACTCGCGGGCCGACGTGCCGATGCTCCCCTCGGTGGCGAGCTACCGCGACACCACCCGCAAGATGCTCGCCTACACCCTGGTGGTGTGGGCGCTGACCCTCGTGTTCGGGTGGACCGCCGGACTGGGACCGCTCTACTGGGTGTCGGCCGTGGCGCTCGGCGCGGCCTTCACATGGATGTCGGTCGACGTGATGCGCACCGAGTCCCCGGCGAAGGCGATCCGGCTCTTCACCTTCTCCATCACCTACATCACGCTGCTCTTCGGCGTGATGGCCGCCGACGTCATCCTCCGCAACGGCTGGTAGTCGGCCCCACCCCGCGCCCGTGCCCGCTCCCGACCATTTTCTCCGTGCCCACGGGGCCGCGGTAGTGTCCGCCCACCGGTGTCCGGCACCGGTGCGCCCGGTCACCCGGGCGTCCCGTCGCCGGTCCACCACCCGACCCACGGGGCCCGCCCCCGGACAGAGGTAGAGGTCACAGAACGCATGGCACTGACCGAGACGAGACCGGACACGGCGGGTCCCACGCCCTCCGGTGACGACCGTCCCGCACCCGGTTCCGGAGAGCAGCTGCTCGGTACCGGTGACCACGTCGCCCTCGGCCGGCTGCTCATCGGCGCCTCGCTGATGTTCGGCATCGTGTGGAGCGCCGCCCTGGTCGCCGCCGGCATCGACGCGCTCACCTCGAACGGACTGCTCGGCACCTGGGCACCCGGGCTGGCCACCAGCGCCCTGGTGGGCCTGGCTCTGCTCACGGCGGCGCCGCTGCTGCTGGGCGTGGCGGTGATCGTGGTGCCACTCCAACTCGGTTCGCCCGCGATCGCCTTCCCCCGGGCCCTCGCCCTGGCGGTGTGGACCTGGGCGCTGTCGGGTCTGGTGTTCCTGGTGAGCGTGGCCATCGACGGCGGTGTGGGCGGCACGAACGACCAGGCCACCCGCCTCGGCAACGTGGCCCTCGGTGCCGTGCTGGCCGCGCTCGGCCTCGGTGCCGTGTGCCTGGCCACCACCGTGATGTCCCACCGACCGGAGGGCATGACCCTGCCGAAGGTGCCGTTCCTGTCGTGGGCCTCGCTGCTGGCCGCCTCGCTGTGGATCGCCACCCTGGCGTCGGCCTTCGCCCACATCGTCCTGGGTCAGGTGTCCCGGGCCGGTGCCACCACCCTGGGCGTGATCTTCGCCGACGGAGTGGCGTGGCTGCTGCGGGCCCCGGCCGTCTACGTGCTCGCGATCCCGGTGCTCGGGATCGCCCTCGACGCGGCGTCCACCGCCTCGGGCAAGCGCCTGCGCCAGTACGGGGTGGGTCAGGGTCTGCTCGGTGCCTACGCGATCCTCTCCTTCGGCGCCTGGGCCCAGCTCCCGGCGGCGGTGAACACTGCGCTCTGGACGATCTTCGCCCTGCTCATCGCCGTCCCGATCCTCGGCACCCTCGGCGCCGTCGGCGACATCCTCCGTCAGGGCCGTTCGAAGGCCACGCCGGCGCTGGTGTGCTCGGTGTTCTCGCTGTTCCTCCTCCTCGGGTCGGTGGCCGCCGGCCTGACGATGGCGCTCGACCGGGCCGGTTCCGGGCAGATCTTCGACCTCAACCAGGTGGCCCTGGCCTCGGCGCAGGGATACTTCGTGATCGGTGCCGCGCTCCTCGGGGGACTCGGCGGCCTGTTCCAGTGGGCTCCGCAGATCTGGGGCCGCGACACCGCCACCCCGCCGTCGATCGGCGCCGGTCTGCTGGTGCTGGCCGGTGCTGCGGTGCTCGGGACCGGCGGTCTCGGCCAGGGTCTGTCGCAGCAGAACGGTGCCGACACGGCGGCCCAGTTCTGGGGTCTGGTCACGGCCGTCGGCGGCGTCCTCGTGGTCCTGGGCATCCTCGGGACCTTCGCCGCCATGCTGCGGGCCGCCCGCGACGCCGATGACGGCGGCTCCACCGAGGTGGAGGGGCTCACGCTCGAATGGGCGTTCCCGCTGCCCGTGCAGGGTGGCACCGTCCCGGAGGACCTTCCCGCCGTGACCTCTCCGTACCCGCTGGCCGACGCCCGTGAGGGCGGCACCGAGGAGCGCAGCTGATGGCCGACACCGTGGCCCTGACCGCCCCCGTCCTGCCCCGGCGGCGCGAGCTGCTGTTCGGCACCGCCTTCGCCACCGCCGGTGTGCTGATGGTCATGGTGACGCTGATCGGCGCCTACCTCGCCGTCCGCAACGCCGCCGGCACGGCGTTCCTGCCGGAGAACCGGATCCCGCTCACGCAGCCGACCATGATGCTGCTGACCATCGTCATGTCCGTGGTCACGATGCAGTGGGCGGTGTACGCGATCTCCCGCGACGACCGCAAGCACGCCTACCTCGCCCTCGGCGTCACCCTGCTGCTCGGCTTCGCCTTCGCCAACCAGCAGACGTTCCTGTGGAAGCAGGCAGCGGTGGTGCTGGAGAAGACGGGCGGCGCGCTCTTCTACTGCGTCACCGGCGGTTCCTTCGCCATGGTCGTGGTGGGGATGATCTTCATCGCCCTGATGGCCTTCCGGGCCCTCGGCGGCCAGTTCGACAGCCGTCAGCCCGACGGGATCTCCGCAGCGGCCATCTTCTGGTACGCCGCGGCCGCCGTGTACTCGGTGGTCTGGGTCGCCGTCTACATCATGAAGTGAGTCAGGGATGATCACTCGGGGTTCCAAGTTCTTCTACGCCGCGGCCATCACGTCGTTCGTCGCCGCGCTCGTCTACGGCTTCATCACGAGCGCCGCCGTGGGTGCCGGCACGGTGGGGTCGGTCTCCCAGGGCGGTCTGGTCGACGCCGTCCTCGGCCCGCTCAGCTTCGGCTGGAAGGGCGGCGTCGGCGAGCACATCGGCTACGCGATCCTCATGGGCTTCGCGGCGGTCATGGCGGGTCTCGGTGGGTTCGCCACGGCGTTCCGTGACGGCAACGCCGAGGCGGTCGCCCAGGTGGAGCACCGCACGCACGTCCGCCCGGTCACGGTGCCGGTGGGCCTGAGCTACTGGCCGCTGCTCACCGCCTTCGGCGTGGTGATCACCGTGGTGGGCCTCGCGGTGGACAGCCTCTACTTCACGGTCGGTCTGGTCATCCTCGCCGTTGCCGGGCTGTCGTGGACGGTGCGGGCCTGGGCGGAGCGGGCCACCGGTGACCAGGGCACCAACCGGGAGCTCCGTCACCAGCTCATGGACCCGCTCGAGATCCCCGTGGTCTCGCTGCTCGTGGCCGGGGTCATCATCCTGTGCGTCTCGCGCCTGCTCCTGGCCATTCCGGCAGCCGCGGCGACCTACGTCATCATCATTGCTGCGGTCGTGATGTTCGTGACCGCCATCGTGCTGGCCAACCGGCCCGAACTGAAGCGCTCGGTGGTGGCCACGGTGCTGATCGTCGGCGGACTGCTCATCATCGGGTCCGGCATCGCCGGCGGCGTGGCCGGCCCGGCCCACCACGGCGAGGAGGGCCTCGGACGGGGCACCGGCGCGGTGGTGGTCGATTCGGCAACCGCTCCGACGCAGGTGGATACTGGCGCGGCCGCTCCTGCGGTCGGCGACTGAGAGGTTGGGAATGCGCAACAAGCGGAACGCGACGATCGCCGCGGTCATCGGGACCGTCGGACTCGTCGTCTTCTTCTGGCTGATCGTCCGCAACATCGGCGATCCCGCCGGGCACCCGCTCAACACCCTGGCCCCGCGGGGCCGCCAGTCCCAGGACATCCAGAACCTGGTCATCCCGGTGTTCGCAGTGGCTGCGGTGATCTTCATCCTCGTGGAGGTGGCGATCATCTGGATGGTCGTGCGCTTCCGCCGGAACCACGACGACGTGGACGGTGAGGACGAGCCCGCCCAGACCCACGGCAACACGCCGCTCGAGATCGGCTGGACGGTCGTGCCCGCCCTGATCCTCGCCGTGCTCGCCGTGTTCAACGTCCAGACGATCCTGGCGCTCGACGACACCGGGCCGAAGCCGCTCGAGGTCACCGTGGTGGGTCAGCAGTGGTGGTGGGAGTACCGCTACGACCTCGACGGCGACAAGGCGCCCGACATCATCACGGCCACCCAGATGGTGATCCCGGCCAAGAAGGACGTGGTCGTCAAGATCCAGTCGAACGACGTGATCCACTCCTTCTGGATCCCGGCGATCAACGGCAAGAAGGACGCCGTGCCGGGCCGCACCCACGACCTGGTGCTCACCGCCAACGAGCCGGGCATCTTCGAGGGTCAGTGCACCGAGTACTGCGGCCTGTCCCACGGCGTGATGCGCATGCAGGTGAAGGCGCTGCCGGCGGCCGAGTACGAGCGGTGGGTCAAGCGGATGACCACCCCGCCCGAACAGCCCACCTCCGAGTTGGCCCGCGCCGGCCAGGAGCTGTTCGTGGGCCAGTGCGCCCGCTGCCACGAGGTCAACGGCCTCACGCCGGACTCGAAGCCGCCCTACACCTACGACGCCGTGCCCAGCCCGGACTACGGCGAGGAGGTCAACACCTCCCTGGCCGCGAGGAACGCGCCCAACCTGACGCACCTGATGATGCGCCAGACGTTCGCCGGCAACCTGCTCGCGCTGTACCAGGGCAAGGCCGCCACCGAGGTCACCGCGGTGCCCGAGGGCATCCCCGACACCAACAACATCAAGCGCTGGCTCCGGAACCCCGAGGACGTGAAGCCCATGGACCCGGAGAACAACCAGGGCATGCCGAACCTGAACCTGAGTGAGCAGCAGATCGACGAGCTCACCGCCTACCTCGTGACGCTCAAGTAGCGCGAACCGACCAACCGCACCACGGACCGACGAGGAAGAGAACCCCAATGGCCATCACCGAGGCGCGACCGCCGCTCGAGCTCACCACAGGTGACACCGAGGTGGCGCCCACCAAGCCGCTCGGCGTGTTCAGCCGGCCCACCGCCACCCACGGGTGGGCGTCGTGGTTCACCACCGTGGACCACAAGAAGATCGGGATCATGTACGGCTTCGCGTCGTTCTTCTTCCTGCTCGTCGGTGGGTTCGAGGCGATCCTGATCCGCACGCAGCTGGCGGTGCCCAACAACAAGCTGCTGTCGGCGGACCTGTACAACCAGGTCTTCACCATGCACGGCGTGACGATGGTGTTCCTCGTGGTGATGCCGCTCGCGGCGGCGTTCGCGAACTACCTGCTGCCGCTGCAGATCGGTGCCCGCGACGTGGCGTTCCCACGGATGAACGCGCTCTCGCTGTGG
>CAIPVR010000276.1 GCA_903868545.1 uncultured Actinomycetes bacterium | reverse complement strand
GCCGGTGGAGGAACTCGAACCGGAACGCAACTGTGTGATCGCCATGGTGTGGAAACGCACCGACGGTCCCGACACGGCCCAGCCCGCGTCCTGGTGCTTCACCGCCGCCTGAGCGAGGCGACGACCACTCCCGGTCAGCCGGTGGCGACGAGGCGCCGCAGCTCGGCGAGGGCGGCCGGCACGTCGTGGCGTTCCGGGCCGATCAGCACGGCGCGGATGCCCACACGCTCGGCGCCCGCCACGTTGCCGGGGGCGTCGTCGACGAACACGGTGTGGGGTGCCGCAACCCCCAGACGCCCGAGGGCCAGCTCGTAGATCCGCGGGTCGGGTTTGCGGAGCCCCACCTCGGAGGAGTCGACGACGTCGTCGAACAGTTCGTCGAGCGGGAGCAGCGGGCGCCAGAAGTCCTCGAACTCCCGGGCGTTGTTGGTGAGGAGCCCGGTCCGCAGTCCGGCGGTCCGGAGCTCCCTGCAGAACTCCACCATCTCGTCGCGGATCTCGCTCCCGGACAGCGAGGCGAGCAGCTCGAACGGATCGATGGCGCGACCCGCCTCGGCCTCGGAGGCCGCGAGGATCTCGTCGCGCGCCTCGAACACCGTGACCTCGCCCCGCTCGAGGCGGTGCCAGGCATGGTCGGTGTCCTCCTCGTAGGGCCCGAAGACCACCCGGAGCATGAGTTCGGGGTCGAGCTCGGCCTCCTCCGCGGCGCGCAGGAGCGCGGTGAACGGGGAGTCGATGAAGACCCCACCGAAGTCGAAGATCACGGCCTGTGCCCCCACGGGGCCCTCCTCACCCGGGCAGCTCGCCCGTGTCCAACAGCTCGCGGAACGCCTCCGGACCGAGGACGGGCACGCCCAGCTCTTCGGCCTTGGTCAGCTTCGACACCCCCGGCTCGTCGCCCACCACCAGGGCGAACGTGCGCTTGCTCACGCTCCCGGGGCTCTTGCCACCACGGGCCTTGATGGCCGCCTCGGCCTCCTCCCGGGAGAATCCGGGCACCGTGCCGGTGACCACCACCGATCGCCCCGCCAGCGTCTGGGGCAGCACGGACCGCTCGGGCCCCTCGGTGTTCACGCCGGCGGCCACGAGCCGGTCGACGAGGGCTGCGTTGGCCGGATCGGCGAAGAAGTCGTGTACCGACTCCGCGATGACCGGACCCACCCCCTCCACCGCGGCGAGGTCGGCCACGGAGGCCGTCCGGACGGCCTCCAGGCTGCCGAGCGCGGAGGCGAGGGCCTCCGCTCCGGCCTGGCCGAGGTGCACGACGTTGAGGCCGAACAGGAGGTTGGCCAGCGGCCGCCGCTTCGACACCTCGATCGCGGCGCGCAGATTGGCGACCGAGGTCTCGCCGTAGCCGCGGAGCTCGCGGATCCGGTCGAGGTCGAGCGTGTAGATACCGGCCACGTCGTCGAGCAGCCCGAGCTCGAGGAACAACGCCACCTGCTGCTCACCGAGTCCCTCGATGTCCATCGCGCCGCGCGAGGCGAAGTGGGCGATGCGGGCCCAGCGCTTCTGCGGGCAGTCGGGGTTGACGCACAAGTGCTGCGCCTCGCCCTCCGGCCGGACGAGCGGACCACCGCAGGCCGGGCACTCGGTGGGGAACTCCCACTCGGCCAGGGCGTCGGGACGCAGTTCGAGCACGGGCCCGACCACCTCGGGGATGACGTCGCCGGCCTTGCGCACCACCACCGTGTCGCCGGGACGGACGTCCTTGAGCCGGACCTGGTCCTGGTTGTGGAGCGTGGCGAGGCCCACGGTGGAGCCGCCGACGAACACGGGCTCGAGCACCGCGAACGGCGTGGCCTTGCCGGTGCGGCCGATCGACACGTGGATGTCGCGCAGCAGCGTGGTGCGCTCCTCCGGGGGGAGCTTGTAGGCGATGGCCCAGCGGGGCGCCTTGGCGGTGGCCCCCAGCGCCGCCTGCACGGCGAGGTCGTCGACCTTCACGACCACGCCGTCGATCTCGTAGGGCAGGTCGTGACGGTGCTCCACCCAGTGCGCGCAGAACGCATAGACCTCGTCGAGCGAGGTGAACACCCCGGTGGCCGGGTTCACCGGCAGGCCCAGCGCGCCGAGCCACTCGAGCGCGGCGGAATGGCTCGGCGGCGCCTCCGCCCCCACCAGGTCGCCCAGCTGGTAGCACCAGAAGTCGAGGCCGCGTGACGCGGTGACCTCCGGGTCCTTCTGGCGGAGCGAGCCCGCGCCGGCGTTGCGCGGGTTGACCGGGACGGGCCGACCCTTGCGGCCGGCGGCCTCCGCCGCCGCGTTCTCGGCGACCGTGCGCTCCTTCAGCGCCTCGAAGGCGGCGAGTGGCAGGTAGACCTCGCCCCGGGCCTCCAGCACCTCGGGCGACCCCGGGCCGAGCCGGTGGGGGATCCCGGCGATCCGCAGCACGTTCGCCGTGACGTCCTCCCCCGTGCGGCCGTCGCCCCGCGTGGCGGCCTGCACCAGGCGGCCGGACTCGTAGCGCAGGGACATCGCGAGCCCGTCGATCTTGAGCTCGCACACGTAGCGGACGTCGCCGTCGAGCCCCAGCTCGCCCAGGCGGCGGGCCGTGCGGTCGCCCCACGCCCGCAGCTCGCCCTCGTCCATCGCGTTGTCGAGGCTCATCATCCGGATGCGGTGCTCCACCGGCGCGAACTGGGTGGAGACCGGCCCACCCACCGTGCGGGTGGGGCTGTCCGGCGTGATGAGGTCGGGATGCGTCGCCTCGAGCGCCTGCAGTTCGCGGACGAGCAGGTCGTAGTCGGCGTCGGCGATGATCGGGGCGTCGAGCTCGTAGTAGGCCCGGTTGTGGCGGCGGATCTCGTCCCGGAGCCAGTCGATGCGCCCGGCCGGGTCGAGATCGGGGTCCGGTGAGGCGTCCGACGTGGTGGGCACGGAGGCAGGCTACTGCGGGCCTCCGACAGCCCTGCCCGGCCTCGCGGCCTCAGGCGCCGAGGGACAGCCGGGCCGCCACCGTCTGGCGGCGCACCTTGGCCGACAGGGCCGTGGTGAGGTCGATCACCCGGCCGGCCTGGGTGGGGCCGAAGTGGGCGAGACCGTCCGCCGGCGACACCATGGACCGCAGCCGCAGGAGGAGCGGGTCCACACCCAGCGCGGTGAACTCGGCCCACACTGCGGCGAGCCGACGCCACAGGAGCTCCTCACCGGTGCCGAGCGGCTGGTCCACCGGCACCGCGCCCCAGGCCACCCAGCCGCCGGCGGCGAGCATGCGCCCGATCGGGTCCGCCCATCCGGCGAGCGCCTCGTGGGCCGGAGCGGAGAGCAGTGACACCCCGGAGCCGAGCACGGTCTCCCAGTCGGTCCGGCCGGGCACGTGGACGCCGATCAGGAGGCGCGACCCGCCGACACCACCGGCGGCCGGACTCCGGTCGAGGGCGTCCACCACCGGGTCGAGCAGATTCCGCACCCCACTGCGGGTGAGCGGGAAGGTGGGGTGCATCGCACCGATCAGGCCGGGTTCGTCGAGCACCACCACGGCCACCGCACCCGGGAGGCGGGACCGGAGCGACTCGAGCAGCGCCACCGAGCGGGCCGCCACGAGGGGTCCGGCGATCGCGGTGGCCCGGGACGACGGCACGCCGGCGGCGCGCAGGGCGAGGGCGAGGGTGACCGGACCGGTGAGCGGCACCCGGACCGGGCCGTCGTGGCCGGCGGCGGCCAGCGCCTCGAAGGTGGAGTGCAGCGGCGTGAAGCACGGCCGGTCGAGCAGGGATCCCGCCGCGGCGGCCTCGTCGGGCACGGCGAGCGAGTGGGGGTGCGACAGCCGGAGCAGGCCCGGGGGCACCGCCTCCACGCCATCGAGCCCGGCCACGGCCTGGGCCAGCAGCGAGTGGTCGGCACCGGAGAGCACCGGCACGGTGGGGAACCGGTCGTGGGCCCGGAGCGCGAACTCGACCGCCGGCGCCACCTCGTCGAACGGCAGGGGGCCGACCGAGGTCGCCATCGCGAACGGAAGTTCGACTTCATCCCCCATGGGACCGTGCTAGCGGTGGCCTTCCCGGGCGCGCAAATCTGTGGGCGTGCAGGCTCCTCCGGTCCTCTGGGCGTTCCGCGTGCTGTGGCTCACCCTCCCCTTCACCCTCGGCGACGCGTTCACGGGTTCGGTCGACGGCCGTTCCGACCCCGTGCGGCTGACCGCGTCCGCCCTGGCCTGGGCGGTGTGGGTCCTCGCTCTCGGCGCGTCGCTGGTGGCGGCGCCCCGTGCGCTGACCACCACCAGGGTGCTGGCCGCCACCGCACCGGCCGGCGGGGTCGCCGCGGTGGCCGCCGCCGGGTTCGCGGCCGGCGCGTGGGGATGGGCCGGACTGGCGTTCGCCGTGGCCGCCGCCGCCGCGGCGATGGCGGCCGGCACGGGGGCGTGGTTCGTCGACGGCGCGTCGTACGGCGACGAACTCCGTCTGCCGCTCCGACCTCCAGCGGCGCTGCTCGCCGGTCCGGTGGAACTGGCGTGGGCGCTCACGGTGGTGCCCCTGCCCGCCGGCGTCCTGCTGCTGGCGGCGCGGAACTGGGTCGCCGGCGGACTCCTCCTCGTGGCCGGCCTGCTGACGGCGTGGTTCGGGTTCCGGGTGCTCGACCGGCTCTCGCACCGGTGCCTCGTCTTCGTGCCGGCAGGGATGACCCTCGTCGACGACCTATCCCTCGCCGAACCCCAGCTGTTCCCCCGGCGGTCGGTGGTCCGCTTCGGCCCGGCACCGGCCGACACCACGGCGCTCGACCTCACCGCGGGAGCCGCCGGGTTGATCCTGCAGGTGGACCTCGACGAGGAGATCGAGCCGGTGCCCACCGCCCCCCGGGGCGGGGTGGTGGAGTCCGTCAGCACCCGTTCGGCGTTGCTCGCCCCGAGCCGACCCGGGAGGGCGCTGGCGGCCGCCGAGTCGCGTCGCATCCACGTGGGCCGCACCTGAGCACCCCGCTCTGTGTCGCGCGGCGACACCCATGTGTGTGCCCACGCGACACAGAGCTGGGGTTCAGATGGCGAGGCCGCCGCCGAGGACGACATCACCGTCGTAGAGCACCACCGACTGCCCGGCGGCGATCCGTCGCTGCGGCTCGTCCCAGCGGAGCCGAGCGGTGCGGTCCGGGCCGGGCTCCACCACCGCGGGAAGGGCGGGGCCGTGTGCGGAGCACTGTGCGAGCACCGCACCGCGGACCGGTCGGTCCGCCCACACCAGCCGGTCGAGGGCGACGCCGTCGGCCAGCAGGCGCTCGGGCGGACCCACCGTCACCGTCCGACCGGGCACGTCGACGTCGACCACGAAGCGACGACCCGCGCCGCCCGCCAGGCCGAGACCCCTTCGCTGCCCGACGGTGACCAGTTCCACGGCGTCGGTGGAGCCCAGCTCGCGCCCATCGGTGTCGACCACCCGGGCCCGGTGCAGCGGTATGCGGCTGCCGAGGAACTCCTCACGACCACCGGTGCGGGTGATGAAGCACACGTCCTGGCTGTCGGGCTTGGCCGCCGTGCGGAGGCCCAGCGCACGGGCCCGCTCGCGGACCTCGCCCTTCGTGAGGTGGCCGATGGGGAACCACACCCGGTGCAGCTCCGCGGAAGTGAGCGGGTACAGCACGTAGGACTGGTCCTTGGCCGGGTCGGCGCCGCGTGCCACGCGACGGGTGCCATCGCCCGACGTGTGCACCCGGGCGTGGTGGCCGGTGGCCACGGCATCCACGCCGAGGAGTTCGGCCCGACGCAGGAGCACGTCGAACTTCAGGTGCCGGTTGCACTCCACGCACGGGTTCGGCGTGCGGCCCGACGCGTGGTCGGCCACGTAGGGGGCCACCACGAACCCGTCGAACTCGTCGGAGAAGTTGAACACGTGGTGGTCCACACCCAACTGGGCCGCGGCCCGGCGGGCGTCCTCCACGTCGGCCACGGAGCAGCAGCCCGTATCGGACTCGCCACCCCACAGGCGCATGGTCACACCGATCACCTCGTGGCCCTGCTCCGCCAGCAGCGCCGCGGCCACGGAGGAGTCGACCCCGCCCGAGAGGGCGACCAGCACCTGCATCAGGACCCGCCCGTCCCGGCGGCACGGGCCCGGTGGGTGCGGATGCGCGCCACGACCTCGGGCAGCACCGCGAGCACCCGGTCGACCTCTACGTCGGTGGAGTCCCAGCCGAGGCTGAGTCGCAGCGACGCGGCGTCGGACGCGGCCGCGTCGTTCCCCGCCGCGGCCAGCGAGGCCAGCACGTGCGAGGCGTGCTGGGCCCCCGACGCACAGCTCGAGGCCGACGAGGCGGCCACGCCGTCGCGGTCGAGGAGCAGGAGCAGCTCCTCGGAGTCGACGCCGTCGATCGTCAGGTGACAGGCACCGGGCAGGAGGTGCGAACGGTCCGTGCCCGGCGCCACCGTCATCCGGAGGCCGGGAACGGTCGCCACGAACGAGTCGGCCATCTGGTCGCGGAGGGTGGCGATCCGTCGGTTCGTCACGGCCCGGTCGCGCACCGTGGCCGCCAGCGCCGCCGCCGCGCCCACCACGCCCGCCACGTTCGTGGTGCCCGAACGGCGGCCCCGCTCCTGACCGCCGCCCGCCAGCAGGGGGCGGAGCGGCGTGCCGTCGCGCACCACCAGCACCCCCACCCCCTTGGGGCCGCCGAACTTGTGGGCCGAGACCGACACCAGCTCCGCCGGTGCGGCCACCACCGCCAGGTCGAGCCACGCCGCGGCCTGCACCGCGTCGGTGTGCAACGGCGCCCCGCCGCGACGGCGCACCACCTCGGCCACGGCGGCCAGGTCGTTCACGGTGCCCACCTCGTTGTTCGCGGCCATGACCGACACCACCGAGGCGGCCGGACCGAGCTCGACGAGCACACGGTCGAGGGCCTCGAGGTCGACCCGGCCGAGCGCGTCGACCGCCACCTCCCGGCCGCCGAGCGACCGGACCGGCTCGCGCACGGCCGGGTGCTCCACGGCGCTGCACACCGGGACGCCCTCCCGGACGGGCAGCCCGCCGGTGACCGCGTGCACGTCGGCCTCGGTGCCCCCCGAGGTGAACACCACCTCGCCGGGCCGGCAGCCGAGCAGTGCCGCCACCTGCTCACGGGCCTCGTCGACCGCGCGGACCGCGTCGCGGGCGAGAGCGTGCGCACCCGACGGGTTGCCGTGGCGGCCGTCCAGGAACGGTTCCATCGCGGCGCGTGCCTCGGGGCGCAGGCGCGTGGTGGCGGCGTGGTCGAGGTCCGCCACGTCGGCGACGGCACCGTGGACGACGCCGACCGCGGCACCCCGGACGGCGTCGGGGGCGTCGTGGTGGGGCGCGTCGTGGTCGGGCGCGGAACTCACCCCGGAAGGGTAGGCGCCGTCAGCTCCGGGGCAGGTCGCGGAACGGCACCGACTTGTCGGCCCGCACCTCGCCCGGGAGCCCCAGCACCCGCTCGCCGATGATGTTGCGCTGCACCTGGTCGGTGCCCCCGCCGATGCGCGGCGCCCACTGGGCCATGAACAGGTCCTGGAAGCGGCCGCCGTACGGGGCGTCGTCGCGGGTGAGCATCCCCGCTGCGCCCTCGAGGTCGAGCATCAGGTCGCCGCCGGTCTCGTAGAAGTCCGACACCACGAGCTTCATCACCGAGCTCTCCGGCCCTGGCATCACCCCCCGGGCCGCCGCGGTGCGCACCCGGTAGCCGAGGAACTCGAGCAGCCGCTCCGAGGTGTGGAGGCGGGCGAGGCGCTGTCGCACGACCGGGTCGCGGTCGCGGCCCATCGCCCGGGCGAGGTCGACGAGTTGGGCCACCCGGTACATGCCGCCGCCACCGATCGAGGCCCGCTCGTGCGTGAGCATGCTGAGCGCCACGCCCCAGCCGCTCCCCTCGGGGCCGACCGTGTGGGCCGCCGGCACCCGCACCTCGTCGAGGAACACCTCGTTGAAGTGGATCGCACCGTCGATCTGGCGGAGGGGGCGCACGTCCACACCGGGCGCACGCATCGGCAACGCCATGGCGGTGATGCCGCGGTGCTTGGGGACGTCGGGGTCGGTGCGGGCGAGCAGCATGCCGAGGTCGGAGTAGTGCGCCCCCGAGGTCCACACCTTCTGGCCGGTCACCACCCACTCGTCACCGTCGAGCACCGCCCGGGTGGACAGGCCGGCGAGGTCGGAACCGGCGCCCGGCTCGCTGAACAGCTGGCACCAGACATCCTCGGCGCTCAGGATCCGGGGCAGCCAGCGGGACTGCTGCTCCGCGGTCCCCCACTCGAGCAGCGTGGGCCCCACCATGTCCACGCCCACGGTGAACATCCGGCCGATCACGTCGTAATCGGCCTCCTCGGCGGCGAAGAGCGTGGCGAGCAGCGGGCTCAGGCCGCGTCCACCGTGCTCCACCGGCCAGGTGGGTGCCGCCCAGCCGGCCGCGGCCTTGGTCCGCTGCCACTCGCGGGCCCGGTCGAGGAGGGCCTTGTCCTCCTCCTCGGTGTGGGAGCGGTGGGTCTCGAGGTCCTCGAGGCCGGCACCGTCGCTGCGGGTGGCGTGGGCGTCGAGGAAGGCCCGGGCCTCGGCCCGCAGGGCGGTCTCCTCGGGCGACTCGTCGAAGTCCATGGCCACACGAGTGTGGCGCACCCACTGGAACAGGTTCTAGTCGCGACGGCCACCCGCTCGACCGGGCGCCGGCCCCCACCACCAGCTGCGTGGAGCGACCTACGAGGCCGACCCGCGGGCGGCCGCCTTCTGCTCGGCGGCGAGCTGGCGACCGCCCCGCATCCAGCGGCGCACCACCGAGGGGGCCTGGCGCAGGGCGCCGGCCACGTCGTCGCGCCGGCGCACGCGGTACCCGGACGGGCGGCCGCCCCGGCGGCGGTCCATCCACGTCGAGTGGAGCAGCAGCGGCGGGTTGAACCCCTCGACGGCGGCCCGGGCCAGCGGGCCACGGTCCACGTGCTGGGCGTCGAAGACGTGGAGTTCCTTGCCGGCGTCCGCGTGCACGAGCACCAGCACGTAGCCGTCACCGGGGCCCTCCGCCCCGTCCCGCGGCACGAAGGTGGGCGGCGACGGGAACGACCCGTCGGGGTACGTCCACACCGCGGACACCTTGTGCGCCTCGAGGTCGAAGGTGGCGAGCGCCCCCGGCCGCACCGAGCCCGGCAGGTCGCGGGGCTCGACGATGCAGTTCAGTCCGGCGTCCGCGTACAGACGCCACCACTCCTCCGGCACGAGCTCCGGGTCGTAGCCCGAGCCGGCGAACCATGCCTGGCGCAGGTGCTCCCGGGACTCGGGCGACGAGGCGTCCCAGGTGGTGAGGATCCCACCCCAGAAGTCGTCGTCCCAGATGCGCTCGGCCTCGAGCACCTCACCGGTCGCGGCGTCGATCCGGTAGGTCCCCACACAGCCCGGCTGCAGGCCGAGGGCGATCATGCCCTCGTAGTCCACCGCCACCGGCTCGCCGGTGGCGTGCTGGGGCCGCTCGGTGGACATCGTGATCATGAGGTCGGCGAGCGGGATGTGCTCGAGCATCACGCGGATCACGCCGTCGTCGTCGTCGACGTCCACCGCGAGGTGGCCCGTCGGGAAGGGCAGTTCCACGGCCACCACGGGCACCGGCGATCCCGGGGCGGTGCGGCGCAGGTCCTCCTTGGCCACGATCCACAGGCGGGTGATGTCCTGGTTCGGCTCCGTCCGCTCACCGCCGCGCATCGCGTCGGGCTCCACCTTGAACGGGAGGTCCGAGATCACCAGGTGGTGACGGGTGGCCTTCACGTCGTGGATCGAGTCGTAGCGGCCCATTCCCTCGAGCGGCCACTTCTCCACCGGGCCACTGAGGCCCCACCGGGCGAGGTAGGTGGGCGTGCCCGGCATCGGGGAGTAGTTCACGAAGTAGAGGGCGCGCTCCTCGAACGCCGGCGCGGGGTGGGCGGCGACGGTGACCATCGGCTCGAGCAGTCCGGGGAACATCTGGCACCACTCACCGTTGGCGCCGACCGGGGTGAGCACCTCCAGGGTGACCGGGTCGATCTCGAGCGGACGGCCGGCGTCGTAGCCCACGAAGAGACGGCCGTCGATGGACTGCAGGTTGGTGTTGCCCAGGTTCGACACACCGAACGGCGACGCCTCGGCGAAGCCCACCCGGCGGAACAGCTTCGGGAACCGGCGCTGCAGCCGCTCGACGGGCGTGGACACCCGTCGGGCCGTCACCGGGATCCGGCCGTCAGGGCCGGGCCGGCAGCCGATGCGGTGGACGAGGCCCCACTCCGCGAACCAGTGACCCCCGGGGCTGCGCTTGTCGGGTCCGACGATGAACACCTCGCCCCGGGCGTCGGTGGGCCAATGGCCCTCCACCACCTCGAGGCGCCAGTCCCCCTCACCGGCGCCGCGGAAGAGGTTCGTCGTCAACGTGGCCATGCCGTCCCCCGTTCTCCCCCGGGCCCCACGCCCGGTCCCGTGCAGTTCGATCACGGCGGCACCGACCCCCCGGCCGGCGCACGGGATCACACTAAACGGTGTTCACCGGCTTGTCCACGACGGATCCGGGCCCGGCGCGGCGATCGGCGCCAGCCCCAACGCTGCGTCGGAGAGCAGGTTCCCCCGCCGGAGTTGGTGCGCGGAAGCCACACACACCAGCCACAGCTCCGGGTCGACCGGGCCGGGCAGGTCGTGGTCGATCCGCTCCCTCACCGAGGTGGCGAGCGCCATGGCGCGCTCGCGGCGCGCCTCGGACGACAACTCCCGCACCCGCAGGAGGAACGAACGGATCAGGGAGAAGTCCTCGTCGTCGAGGCGCGACACGTCGAGCGAGGCCACGTAGGCCTCGAACCCGGGTGGGGCGAGGAACGCGATCGGCGTCTCCACCAGCGTGCGGTTGCGCTCCCTCAGCACCACGGTGCCGGCCGCGAGGTCGCCGGGGCGCTGGGCCTGCGGGGTGGACATGGCGGTGGCCAGGGCGAGGAACCCGAGCGAGGCGTAGATGTCGATCAGCGCCACCAGCCCGCGCACGGTGGCCTGGCGTGCCGTGGCCGGCGAACCGTCACGGCCCACCACCCGCAACCCGAACAGCATCTTGCCGACGCTGCGCCCACCGCTCAGCGACTCCACCGCCACCGGCAGGACCAGCAGCACGAGTACCAGCACCAGCAGCACACCCAGTTCGGGCGACATCCCGGCCGCCACGAGCTGAGCCACGACGAGCGCGAGCAGGCTCGCCGCCACCAACTGCACGAACAGGTCGGCGAGCCGGGCGAAGGCCCTCGTGGCCACGCCGGCAGTGGGCAACTCCAGGACGACGGCCTCGGGGGTGACCACACCGGCGCTCACGGCGTCTACCGTACGCGGGTCGGCCGCCCCGTCGACGGCGCCGTCCCGCCGTCGACCGGACCGCTCGCCCGGAGGCCTCGTGGACATCGACCGCTACATCCAGCGCCACGAGCCCACGTGGCGCCGACTGGACCAGCTGGCCGCCACCGGCCGCCGCAGTGCCCGGTCCCTGGGTGACGACGGCATCGAGGAACTGGTCTCGCTGTACCAGTCGGTCTCCGCGCAGCTGTCCCATGCCCGCACCGCCTACGGCGACCCCGACCTCAACGCCCGGCTCAGCCGCTCCCTCGGCGCGGCCCGCGTCGTGATCTACCGGACCCGCTCCAACCCGCTGCGCACCGCGGTCACCTTCGTCACCCGCACGTTCCCCGCCGCGGTGTTCCACGCCCGACGGTTCGTGGCGGTGGCCGCGCTCGCGCTCCTGCTCCCGGCGATCGGCCTCGGGTTCTGGCTCGCCAACTCCCCCGCAGCGCTCGACGCGAGCGTGCCGCCCGAGGTGCAGCGCCTGATCGCCGAGCGCGAGTTCGCGGAGTACTACCGCTCGGATGCCGCGCAGAACTTCGCCGGCAAGGTCACCGTGAACAACATCTACGTGGCGGTCACCGCGTTCGCCCTCGGCGTGGTGCCGGTGCTCGGCCCGACGTTCGTGCTGGCCACCAACGGCGCCAACGTCGGGGTGATGGCCGCCGTGATGCACCGCGCCGGGGAGGGCCCGCAGTTCTGGGGGCTGATCCTCCCCCACGGCCTCCTCGAGATCTCCGCCGCCATCATCGCCGCGGCAGCCGGCCTGCAGATCAGCTGGGCGATCATCGCCCCCGGCGACCGCACCCGCGGCCAGGCGCTCAAGGAGGCCGGCCTGCGCTCGATCGTGATCGTGATCGGCCTCGTCGGCTGCTTCGTGACCGCCGGGTTCATCGAGGGGTTCGTCACGCCGTCGGGCCTGCCGACCGGGCTGCGGGTGGCGGTGGGGGTGGCGGTGTTCGCGGCGTTCGTGACCTACATCGTGGCCCTCGGCGGGCGGGCCGCCCGCGACGGCTGCACCGGCCTGTGGGGCGAGGAACGCCGCGACGTCATCGCCGAGGCCCAGGCCCGCTCCGAGGAGGGTCGGGTCATCCGGGCCTGAGCCCGGCGGGCGGGTCGGCACACTCCTCGCGACTCACAGCCGGCCGGTGCCCTTCACCTCGAGGTAGGTGTCGGCCAGGCGGCGGGCGAGGCGCCCCGGTGGTTCGTCCACCACCAGCGCCCCCATCCCCCGCAGGCGCGCGGCGGTGCGGTCGCGCTCTCGCAGCGCCTCCACCGCGGCCACCCGGCGGAAGACCTCGTCGCGGTCGGCGGCGGTGCCGGTGGCCCACT
>CAIPVR010000275.1 GCA_903868545.1 uncultured Actinomycetes bacterium | reverse complement strand
GCCTGTCGAGTACGGCGTCGCGATCCTGCACGGGTGCGCCGTCGCGGCGAAGCGCGCGCGTCAGTTCCGTGCGCAACAGGCGCGAGGAGACCAGCGAGCCGGGGTACTCGTTGTCGACGCGATCGAACCATTCGGCTGCCTCGGGCGTGCCGACGAGTGCGTGGTAGGCGACCGAGGTATCGAGGTAGTAGCTGGTCACCACTCAGCCCGCATGTCTGCCAGTGCGGCCTCGGCCTCTTCGTAGGTCTTGCGGCGCGGGCGCTGGCTGAGCCGTGACCCACCGGGTGCCTTGGCGGGGACGACTCCCACGCCGGACGAACTGGCGGGGACGAGTTGGGCGATGGCATGACGGTGACGGGTGATCACGTAGGTCTCGCCGGCCTGGACGTCTTCCAGGGCCGCGGTCGGGTTCTGTCGCAACTGCGCCACCGTGATCGCCTTCATGGCACAAAGGTAGCAATTATGTCTACCAAGATCTACAAACCTGCCCGACCCTCAGTCCCCGAACAGCCCTGCCGCCCGGGTTGCCGTCCGCTCGTCGTCCCCCGCGATCACGTGTGCGTACGTCGTCAGGGTCGTGAACGACGACCCGTGGCCGGCGCGGGCCGAGACGTTCTGGATCGGCTCGCCCGCCCGCAGCAGGTGGGTGATGTGGGTATGCCGGGCGTCGTGGAGGCGCATCGGCGGCAGGCCCGACTTGGCCACCTGGCGCCGGAACGTGTCCGACACGGTGGCCGGCAGCATGGGGGAGCCGTCCGGGGCCGCGAAGACGGGGGAGTCGGGTGGCAGGTCCTGGGGCAGGGCCGGCAGGCGGGCCCCGGGCGTGCGGTAGCCCACCAGGCGCCGCTCCAGGTCGGCCAGGAACGCCGCGTGCTCGGTCTGGCGCAGCTTGCGCCAGCGCACCAGCTCCTCGGCCGTGCCGGCGTCGATGGTGATCGTGCGGGTGGACCGGCGGGACTTGGGGGGCCCGTAGCGGACGTTGCCCTCCCGGGAGTCGGCCTGGAGGTTGCGCCGCACGGTGATACGCCGCCCCTCGAGGTCGACGTCCTGCCACTGCAGGCCCAGGGCCTCCCCCCGGCGCAGCCCCGTGGCGAAGAGCAGCCGCCAGAGGGTGGAGTAGCGGGAGCGGCGTACGGACAGCAGGAAGGCCTGGACCTGCTGGGCGGTCCAGACGGTGGGGGACGTGGTCTCGGCCCGCGGGAGCTCGACCCGTGAGGCGGGGTTGTCGGGGATGAAGCCGTAGCGGACGGCGTCGTTGAGGGCGGCCCGCAGGGTGTCGTGGAGGCCCTTGAGGGAGCCGCCCTTGGGCAGGTCGCCGGAGGACTCCCAGGGGGTGATGGCCCGCTCGGCGAAGTAGCGCTCGATCTCGAGCACCGTCAGGTGCCCGATGGGGCGGGCGGCCAGGGAGGACTGGACCAGGGTGGTGACGGCCCAGGTGCGGTAGCGGCGGGTGCCCTCCGACCACGACGGCAGCCGGCGGGGGAGCCAGAACCCGGCGAGGTAGTCGGCCAGGGGCGTACGCGCGGTCGGGTCAGGGGCGACCTGGGTCGCTAGCTGGGTCATGGCGCCACCTCGGGGCGTGGGGGCCTCGCGGCCCTCGGCTGGGGCGCTCTCCCCCCGAGGGAGCCCCGCCACCATAACGTACAAGTCCGACTAATCGGACATAGGTAGGCGACCTTAAGGTGCAGCCCAGTTTGGGCGCTATGAGCCATGGAT
>CAIPVR010000274.1 GCA_903868545.1 uncultured Actinomycetes bacterium | reverse complement strand
TCCGGATCCTCTGGCGCATGTCGCTCGGCGAGGAGGTCCGGGTCACCTGCGATCCCGACGCCATGGTGCAGGTGGTGACCAACCTGCTCGGCAACGCCGTGAAGTTCTCCCCCGACGGTGCCGAGGTCGAGGTGGTCGTGGCCCTCGCCGATCCGGGGACCCTGCGGATCGAGGTGCGGGACCACGGCCCCGGGATCACCGAGGCCGACCTCGCCCACGTCTTCGACCCCTTCTGGCAGGCCGACTCGTCCAGCACCCGTCGCGTGGGCGGCACCGGTCTCGGACTGGCGGTCGCGTCGACGATCGTGCAGCAGCACGAGGGGTCGATCGAGGTCGACAGCGAGCCGGGCCTCGGTTCCACCTTCCGGGTGGACCTCCCGCTCGCCGGCCCCGGGCGGGATGACTGAGCGGTGCCCACCACCGTGCTCGGCGGGCTCCTCGCGGCCGAGGTCGTCTTCCTGGCCGTCCTCACCCTGACCGCGGTCGCCGTCCTCGGTGGTCGACGCTGGGAGACCCGCTACGACGGGGCGGTGCGCGACGCACAGGACCGTGTGCTGCGGCTCCTCGCCGGTGACGGTGACCGCCCGGCCGCGCTCGACGCCGTCGCGGCGCTGCCGGTCCGTCACCGGCGACGACTCGTCCTCGGCCTCGTCGCCGCCGTGGGGCCGGCCGATCGGCCGCTCCTCGCCGACCTGGCGGCCGCGACGGGCCTCGTGGACGGGGCCCGTCGGCAGCTCCGTTCCCGGTGGTGGCGGCGCCGGCTCGCCGGGGTGCAACTGCTCACCGCCATCGGCGTGGACGACGGGCGCCGGGCCGTGCTGCTCGACGACCCGGTGCCCGCGGTGCGGGCCGCCGCGGCCTGGTGGTCCTCGACGGTGGCGGCACCCGTGTGCGCCCCGGAGCTGGCCGCGAGGGCGGAGGACCCCTCGGGCCGGGTGCGCCACGCCCTCGCCGAGTCCCTGGCCCGGTGCGGGCCGGACGGGGCCGGCGTAGTGGCGGACCTCATGTTCACCGGGTCCGACCGTGCCCGACGCGTGGCCGTCCTCGCCGCGGCCGGGCTGCACGACCCGCGGGTGGAGGCCGCGGCCCGGACCCTGGCGACGGCACCCGATCCCGGACTGCGGACGGCGGCCTGCCGTCTGCTGTCCTCCGCGGACCCGGCCACCGTGGCCGTCCTCGACGGCCTCGTGGTGGATCCCGACCCCGGGGTGCGGGCCGCGGCGGCCGCCGCACTGGGAGCGGGCCGGATGGGCGTGCTCGTCGACCGCCTGGCCCCGCTCGTGGCCGACGACGACGACGTGGTGCGCGTGGCCGCCGCCGAGGCGCTGGTGCAGCTGGGACCGGTGGGGGAGATGGTGGTCCGGGTGAACGCGTCGACCGGCACCCGATCCCTGACCGGCGACCCGGTGCCGTGATCGACTGGTTCCGCGGCGCCGTCGGGTACACGAACGCCGTCGCGCTCGTCTATTTCGCGTTGCTCGGCGCGCTCCAGCTGTCGCTCATGGCCACCGCGGCCGTGGGGGTGGCCCGGCGCCAGCTCCACGACCTGTCGCTCGCGGGGTTCGACCGGCGGAGCTCCGCGGTCACGCCCCGGGTCACCGTCATCGTGCCGGCGCACGACGAGGAGGCGGTGGTGGCCGACACGGTCCGGGCGATGCTCACCAACTCCTACCCCGACCTCGAGGTGATCGTCGTCAACGACGGATCGACCGACGGGACGATGGCGGCGCTGGTGGCCGCGTTCGACCTGCGGCCCGTGGACCGGGTGCTGCCCCGGGGCCGGACCGGCGCCATGATCCGCTCCGTGCTCACCAGCGAGCGGCACCACGGGCTCGTGGTGGTGGACGCCGAGCCCTCGGGCGCCAAGGCCGGTGCGCTGAACATCGGGCTGGCCATGGCGTCGGGCGAACTGGTGTGCGCGGTCGACGCCGACACGTTGGCCGACCCGGACGCCATCGCCCTGCTCGTCCAGCCGTTCCTGGAGGACGAGCGCGTGGTGGCGTCCGGCGGGACGATCCGGGTGGTCAACGGGTGCCGGGTGGTGCGCGGCCGGGTGGTGGAGGACCGTCCGCCCCGGGGGTTCCTGGGTCGCATCCAGGAGGCCGAGTACGTGCGGTCGTTCGTGTTCGGCCGGCTCGGCTGGAACCGGCTCGGCGGCAACGTGCTCATCTCGGGGGCCTTCGGGCTGTTCCGAACCGACGCCCTCCGGGCCGTGGGCGGCTACCGGACCGGGTCCGTGGGCGAGGACCTCGAGGTGGTGCTGGCGCTGCGCCGGTGGGGCCGCGAGCACGGTGGCCCGGACCGGATCGAGATGGTGCCCGACGCCGTGGCCTGGACCGAGGTGCCCGCCGAGCACCGGACCCTCGGGCGCCAACGCAGCCGATGGCAGGCCGGGCTGATGTTGGCGCTGTGGCGGTACCGGGGGCTCATCGGCCGGCCCCGCTACGGCCCGATGGGGACCTTCGTGCTGCCGTGCTATCTGGTGTTCGAGCTGCTGGCCCCGGTGGTGGAGGTCGTCGGTCTGGTGGTCATCGCCGTGGGCCTCCTCACCGGCACGCTGGGCGGCCCGGAGGTGGCC
>CAIPVR010000273.1 GCA_903868545.1 uncultured Actinomycetes bacterium | reverse complement strand
GGTCGTGGTCGTGGTCGACGTGGTCGTGGTCGACGTGGTCGTGGTCGACGTGGTCGTGGTCGTCGGCAGCGAGAGGAAGTAGGCGGTCTCGGTGGTCGAGTCCGACGCTGCGTAGTTCGAGTCCCCCCCGTACTCGGCACGCACCGAGATCCCGGAGCCACCACCGATGATGTTGGCGATCGACCCCGAGAAGGAGTCGGTGCACGTCCCGCCCGACAGGCTGCAGCCCCGGAACCCTCTGTCCGCCCCACCGGTGGAGAAGTAGTGGAGCGGCACGTAGCCCGTGCCGGGTCCGGAGCCCCCCGTCACCGTGACGGTGATCGTCACGGTGTCGGAGGCGGCGTAGGGGTTCGGGCCGATGGTGACGGTGACCGTCGGCGTGGAGACCGCCGACGCCGCCGGCACGCCGGCACTGAACGCGGCGGCGAACGTCAGCCCCGCGGCCAGGGCCAGTGCCACCAGCCCGCGGGGCCCGGCGATCCTCGGATGGGACGGTCGATCGGAGATCATGCGCACCTCAACTTCGTGGACATCGAAGGAAGTGTTCGCCGCACCTAGAGAGGGTCTTGAGCTTTTCCTGATTTCTTGAGGTTGTCGGCGCCCGGACGACCGATGCCGATCCGGAGCCGGGCCGGCGCACGCCGGCCCCGGGCCAGCAGGGAGCCGGCCACCGCCATCACGAGCACGTACGCCGCAGCGAGCGGTCCCAGGTCCGGCTCCACGCCCGCCACCACACCGAACCCGGCGATCACGATGGAGAACTCACCGCGGGCCACCAGCGCCGTCCCGGCGCGCCACCGGCCGTCGGGCCCCACCCCCTCGCGCCCTGCGGCGTACCAGCCGGTCAGCACCTTCGTCACCACGCCCACCGCGGCGAGGGCGAGCGCAGGGACGAGCACCGGCGGCAGCGCTCCGGCGTCGACGTTGAGCGCGAACACGAAGAAGAACACCGCGGCGAACAGGTCGCGCAACGGGTTCACCAGCGCGGCGGCCCGCTCCTGCACCGGACCCGACAGCGCGATCCCCACCAGGAAGGCGCCCACGGCGGAGGACACGTCGAGGCGCTGGACGAGCCCGCCGACCAGCAACACCAGGCCCACCACGGTGAGGAGCAGCACCTCGTCGGAACCGGAGTGCACGGCCCGGCTGAGGTGCCCGCCGAACCGGGTGGCCAGGAACAGCACGACGACCACCACCCCGATCGCCACCACCACGTCGACCGCGCCGTCGCCCAGACTCGCGCCGGACAGCAACACGCCGAGCACCGGGAGGAGGACCACCATCGCGAGATCCTCCAGCACCAGTACCGACAGCACGGCGGGCGTCTCGCGGTTGCCCAGCCGGCCGAGGTCGTCGAGCAGCTTGGAGACCACCCCGGACGATGAGATGTAGGTGACGCCGCCGAGCAGCACCGCGGCCACCGGGGACCACCCGAGCACGAGGCCCAGCAGCACCCCCGGCGTGGCGTTGAGCACCAGGTCCACCACGCCGGATCGAGCACCGCGCCGCAGGGCCCCGGTGAGCTCTCGCGGGGTGAACTCGAGACCCAGCGTGAACAGGAGCAGGAGCACGCCGATCTCCGCGCCGATCTCGGCGAACCCCTCGGCGGCCCGGATGGGGAGGATCCCGTTCGCGCCGACGACCAGACCGGCGAGCAGGTAGAGCGGCACCGGGCTCAGCCCCACCCGGTGCGACAGGCGGGCCAGGACCGCGAGCACCAGCACCACGGCGCCGAGTTCCACGAACGCGTCGGTGACGGCGGCCCCCGAGGCCGCCAGGACCACCCCGTGCATCAGGGGCCGAGCAGCTCGGCGAGTCGGGCCACGGAGTCGAGCGCCCCCACCGCCACGACGGTGGCGCCGCCGGGCAGCACCACCTCCGGACCGGGTCCGGGGACGGACTCATCGCCGTGCAGGACCGCCGCGATGCTCGCCCCGGTGCGGGTGCGGATCCGCAGGTCGCCGATGGTCGCACCCGCCGCGGCGGAGTCCGGCGCCACCCGCACCCAGTCGATCGCGAGCCCCTCGAGCTGCAGCAGCGTCGACGCCGCACCGCTCACCTTGTCGCCGCCGAGGAGGTCCACGAGCACGTCGCTGTCGTGCTCGTCGAGCGGCACGACCGAACGGCAGGTGTCCGGATCGTCCTCGTCGTAGAGGAGTAGGTCGCGACGGCCGGTGCGGGTGGTGATCACCCCGAGCCGCGCGCCGCCGCGAGTGGTGAACTCACGTCGCAGACCGACGCCGGGCAGTTCGGTCTCGTCGATCTCGGCCATCCCGACCTCCTCACCCGCACGCTAGGCCGGGACGACCGTTCGCGCGCACGACCGGGCCTCCCTCCTGGTGACCACGACCTGCCGGTGGTCCACCGGCCCCGGCGCACGCCGGGACATCCCTGCCGTTGAGGCACCGTCGTGGCCGGAGCGGGCAGTGCTGCGTCGGGGGGGTGCCGGCCCTCAACGGGTCCCCCGGCGACCGGGGCCGCCGGGGGACCCGTCGGGGACGGGCACGGAGTTGGTGATCGGCCGCGCGATGGTCTCCTTGAGCATTTCTTGACCATTGCTGCAGGCGCCGAGGTGCCGGATACGTAGCCTGACGCCGTGGACCGGCCGGCCGAACTCCGTACCGGGCGGCTCCTGCTGCGGCGCTGGCGCACGGCCGACCGGGCGCCCTTCGCGGCGCTGAACGCCGATCCGGTGGTGATGGAGCACTTCACCGGCACGCTCTCCCGGGCGGCGTCCGACGCGATGGTCGACCGC
This sequence comes from uncultured Actinomycetes bacterium, assembly GCA_903868545.1. Taxonomy (GTDB): domain Bacteria; phylum Actinomycetota; class Acidimicrobiia; order Acidimicrobiales; family Microtrichaceae; genus CAIPVR01. The sequence continues at coordinate 2,248 of CAIPVR010000273.1, read as the reverse complement.
ATCGAGGACCACTTCGCCCGGACGGGGTGGGGGCTGTGGGCCGTGGAGGTGCCGGGCGTGGCGCCGTTCATCGGCTTCACCGGACTGTGGCCCCCGGGCTACCGGCTGCCGTGGGACCTCGGCGACGGCGTGGTCGAGATCGGGTGGCGCCTCGCCGCCGCGCACTGGGGGCGCGGCTACGCGCCGGAGGCCGCTGTCGCCGCGCTGCGGTTCGGCTTCGACCGGCTCGGCCTCGACGAGATCGTCAGCTTCACCGTCCCGCAGAACCGCAACTCCCGCCGCGTGATGGAGAAGGTCGGCCTCCGACCCGACCCGGACCGTGACTTCGACCATCCGAACGTGGACCCGGCCGTCCACCCCGCGAACGTCCACCACGTGCTGTACGCGGCGGAGCGGACGGAGTGGCTGGCGGCACACCCCCGGCCGCCCGCTGGTGGGCCCGAGTAGGGGTTCGGTAGCCTCGCCGGACGTTCGCCGGGGCCGTCGGGCCCCGCTCGGGGAGGTACAGCAATGCCTGGTTCGGTGATTCTGCAGGGGGCCCGCACCCCCATCGGCAAGATGTCCGGCTCGCTCGCCGGCTTCAAGGGCTCGGACCTCGGTGGCTTCGCCATCGCGGCCGCCCTGGAGCGCTCCGGCGTGTCGCCCGAGCAGGTGGACTACGTGTTCATGGGCCAGGTGCTGCTCGCGGGTGCCGGCCAGATCCCGGCCCGCCAGGCCGCGGTGGCCGGCGGCATCCCCATGAACGTGCCCGCGACCACCATCAACAAGGTCTGCCTGTCGGGCATCAACACGATCATGATGGCCGACCTCCTGATCCAGGCCGGCATGGCCGACATCGTCGTCGCCGGCGGCCAGGAGTCGATGACCAACGCCCCCTACCTGCTGCCCGACGCCCGGGCCGGCATGCGGATGGGCGACAAGTCCGTGGTCGACTCGATGATGTACGACGGCCTGTTCTGCGCCTTCGACCAGTGCGCCATGGGTGCGGGCACCGAGAAGTACGCGGCCTCCGCCGGGCTCGGCCGCGACGAGCAGGACGCGCTCGCGGCGGCCTCGCACGAGCGTGCCGCCAAGGCACAGAAGGACGGCCTGTTCGACGACGAGATCGTCACCGTCAGCATCCCCCAGCGCAAGGGTGACCCGGTCACGTTCGCGGAGGACGAGGGCGTGCGGGCGGAGACCACGCTCGACTCGCTCGGCAAGCTGCGCCCGGCGTTCGACAAGGCCGGCAACATCACCGCCGGCAACGCGTCGCAGATCTCCGACGGCGGCGCCGCCGTGATCGTGGCGTCGGAGGCCGCGGCGGAGCGCATCGGCGGCAACCCGCTCGGCCGGGTCGTGTCGTTCGGTCAGGTGGCCGGGCCCGACGCCTCACTCCTCACCCAGCCCGCCAACGCCATCAAGTCGGCGCTCGACCGCGTCGGGAGGTCGGTGTCCGACGTCGACCTGTTCGAGCTGAACGAGGCGTTCGCCGCGGTGGGTGTGGCGTCCATGAAGGACCTCGGCATCACCGACGAGGTGACCAACGTGAACGGCGGGGCGATCGCCCTCGGCCACCCGATCGGCATGTCGGGCACCCGCATCGTGCTGCACATCCTCCACGAGCTGCGCCGCCGAGGCGGCGGCACCGGTGCCGCCGCGCTGTGCGGTGGCGGCGGCCAGGGCGACGCCCTCGTCGTCGAGACGATCTGAGCCGGATCCGTCGGGCACGGGCCCGCCGTTCCCCGGTGCAGACGGCCGGGAACGGCGGGCTCGTCCGCGTCGCCGGTCAGCTGAGCAGTCCGGCCACCCTCGACAGCACCAGCAACAACAACGACAACGACAGTGCCGACTGGCTCAGCATGGCGGCCTTCGCCCAGCGCGACATCGGGAGCGCGTCGGCGGCGGCGAACGACGCCGCGTTCGAGAACGACAGGTAGAGGTAGTCGAAGAAGTACGGCCGCCACCCCTCCGAGGCGACCGACGGGTCCGACATCTGCGGAAAGAGGAAGTCGGGCGCCGCGGGCCCGGTGCCCTCCGCCCGTCGGCCCGGTCCGCCTCGGTCGGCCTCCCAGTACCAGAGCGCGAACACGATCACGTTGGTGACCCAGACCGACGCCGTGTCGACGAGCAGCTCGAAGGCGTCGAGGTCGGAGGACCGGCCGAGGATCCTGGCGGTGAGGACGAGGCCGGTCCCGAGGTTCGCGAGGGAGAGCAGCGCGACGAGCGCCCGGCTGGCCCGACGGGCCACCCTCGAATGGCCCGAGAT
>CAIPVR010000272.1 GCA_903868545.1 uncultured Actinomycetes bacterium | reverse complement strand
GATACCCAGGAACATCGTGGTCTGCACCTGGCCGGCCGACTCGGGCTGGCGGGCCATGGCCTGGACGGCCTGACCGACCAGGTAGCCGATGCCGATGCCCGGGCCGATGGCGGCGAGGCCGTAGGCGAAGCCCGCCGAGGAGGCGCCGGCGGCCGACTTGGCCTCGTCGCCGGTGAGGCCGGCGGTGTCACCGGCCTGGGTGATCGCGTGGGCGACGGCGTTGGACAGTGCGCTCATGGGATTGTGGTTCTCCTGTTCAGTGGCGGCCGGGCGGCCGTCGAGTTTTTCAGGTTGGACGGTGGTCAGGTCGGGCGACGCCGGCGGCTCCGGCGACGGCGATCGGTTGGATCAGTGGGCGGGGTGCAGCGCCCCACCGATGTACACGGCGGTCAGCAGGCTGAAGATGAAGGCCTGCAGGAACGCCACCATGAACTCGAAGCCGGTGAAGGCCACGAGCATCGGGAACGACAGCACCAGGACGCCGGCCAGGATGCTGGCCGACCAGAGGGTGATGCAGAGCACCGAGAACGTCACCAGCAGGATGTGGCCGGCGAGCATGTTGGCGAAGAGTCGGACGGCCAGCGAGAAGGGCCGGATGATGAAGGTGGAGAGCAGCTCGATCGGGGTCACGAGCAGGTACAGCGCCTTCGGCACGCCCGGCGGGAACAGGGCCTCCTTGAAGTAGCCCAGCCCGTGGTGCTTCACGCCCACACCGATGAACATCGCCCAGGCCACGAGGGCCAGCACCAGCGGGTTGGCCATGCGGGCGTTGGCCGGCATGTGGGCGGTCGGGATCACCTCGAAGAGGTTGCCGATCCAGATGAAGAAGAACATCGAGAGCAGCATCGGCAGGTAGCGCATGCCGTCGGGCCCGATGGCCGGCAGCACCACCTGCTTCTCGACGAAGTCGATGGAGGTCTCCAGCGTGTTCTGCAGGCCGGTGGGGACCAGCTTCGCCTTGCGACCGGCGATCAGGAAGAGGACCACCGGCACGATCATGGCGATGAACGAGATGAAGGCGATCTTGTTGAACTCGAGCAGCGTGCCCTCGAAGAACCACGCGGGCCACTTGACGAGGTTCTCCACCGGCGGGAACTGGAGGCCGCCACCGCCGCCCTCCGCGGCGAACAGGGTGGTCGAGATCAGGTCGGGCATCGACGAGCTCCTTTACGGCGCGGTCGACGACGACGTCGGGGACGTCTCGTCGGTGGCGCGGGTGGGCAGGTGCGGATTGGGGGTGGGAGCGGGCTTCAGCCCGGGGAAGGCCAGGGTGGCCGACACCTTGCGCAGCTCCCAGAACAACAGGGCGAGGTGGGTGACGATGATCGTGAGGCCGAGCGGCACGAGCGACACCCACGAGGCGTTCCGCACGGCGAGGACCGCCACCATGATCAGCCCGAGCCGGAGCAGGAAGCCGAACAGCGCGGCGGCGCCCATGGCGGCGGCACCGATCCGGCCGGTCACGGCCAGCATCCAGCCGGCGAGCAGGAAGTTCACCACCACGATGGCGAGCCCGTAGAGGGTGGACCACACACCGTCCATGCCCCAGAAGCCGTAGGCCACCACGAGGCAGACCGGCAGCATCCACACCGCCTTGCGGGCGATGTCGACCGCCACGGCCATCGCAGGGCTCGGCCCCTCGATCCGAACGCCGAGCGGCTGGTCCTGGGGCTGGCTCACGACTCCGCACCCCCGGCGTCGCCCGCTACCCGGCGCGGCCGCCGTCCACCGGTGGTGCCACGCTCGATGCGGGCCATCGCATGGCCGTACGAGTAGTAGACGGAGAGGCCGGCGCCGATGGTGCCGAGCACCGCGAGCCCCACCGTGAACACCGGGAGCGTGCCGAAGGTCCGGTCGAGCCACAGCCCGAGGAGGGCCATGATCACCGGGGCGAACGCGAGCTCGAAGGAGGCCGAGCTCCGGTGGAGCGAACGGGTCATCTCCTCGGTGGCCGCAGCGCTCCGTGACGGGGTGCGGCGTTGGGGGTCGGCCTGGTGCTCGGTCATCGGTCGAAGGTGATCCCGGAGGGCGGGAGGGACGACCGGGCGTCGCCCAACCCCCGCTTGTGAAACCTTTCGCAAACTAGTGAGCCGGTCCGGGGTGCCGCAAATCCTGCGACCGGCTCGTCGCCGCCGACCGGCCCGGCGGGCGACGGTCAGCCCTGCGGGAACGGTGGCGGGTCGGTCGGTCCCGCAGGCGGGGCGGGCGGGGCGGCGGGCGGAGCGGGTGGCGTGGTGGCCGGACCCGTCGGCTCGAGGCCCGAGGCCCGCTCGATCGCGGCCACCACCCGGTCGGTGTTGGCCCGGCTCTCGTAGGTCAGCCGGATGAGCCAGAACCGCAGGTAGCGGGCGAGCGAGTACCGGAGGAACAGCGCGGCGCCCACGATGGCCAGCGCGATGCCCATGAAGGAGCCCTGCGCCATGTTCGCCCGCTGGTCGGCCGGGGACGCGCCGGACGTGGCGACGGTGACGGCGCCCACGACGGCGAGCACCACGCCCGCCACCAGGAGCACGACCCCGATGACGAGGAACCACTTCTCCCCCTCGCCGGAGGACCCCTTCAGCTTCATCTCCTCGACGTCGTTGCGGAACTGCTCGATGCGGGCGTCCGTGGCGGGGCCGGTCGGGTTCGCGCTCTGGTCGGTCACGTGTTCTCCACTCCGTCGGGTCTCAGCCGCCCAGGTAGGCCGCCGAGAGCTCCTGTTCCACCGCCGACGGGTCCCCGACCCGCCGGATCTGGCCGTTCACCATGATGGCCGCCACGTCGGCCACACCGAGCACCGTGCGGGCGAACTGCTCGACCACGAGGATCGACGTGCCCTGCCGCGCGATCTGGCCCACGATCCCGTACAGCTCCTCCACCACGAGCGGCGCGAGCCCCATGGACAGCTCGTCGAGCAGCAGTACCGCCGGCTCGACGGCCAGACCCCGGGCCATGGCCAGCATCTGCTGCTCGCCGCCCGACAGGGTGCCGGCCACCTGGTTGCGTCGCTCCTTCAGACGCGGGAAGCGCTCGTAGGCCACCGCCTCCACGTGCGCGAGCGACACCCGCGCGTACGTGGCCATCACCAGGTTCTCGCGCACCGTGAGGGTGGGGAAGATGCCCTTGCCCTCCGGGATCGTCGTGAGACCTCGCCGTGCCAGTTCCTCCGGGCCGGCGCCCGTGACGTCGCGCCCGGCCACGAGCACCGTGCCCGAGGTGGGTTCCATGAGTCCCGCCGCCACCGACAGGGTGGTCGTCTTGCCCGCGCCGTTGGGACCCAGCAGGGCCACCACGCTGGCCTCGGGGACGACGAGGTCCACCCCGTGCAGCACCTCGATCGTGCCGTACGCGGCGCGGACCCCGCGCAGTTCGAGGAGGGGCGCGCTCATCCCCCACCACCCGGGGCCATGGCCGCCTCGGCCGAGACGTCGGCGGTGCCGCCGAGGTACGCGGAGAGCACGGCCTCGTTGCGGCGGATCTCCTCCGGAGGACCCTCGGCGATGATCTGCCCGAAGTCGAGCACCGAGAGGTGCCGGCACACGCGCATGACGAGGGAGATGTCGTGCTCCACGAGGAGCACCGCCAACCCGGCGGCCGCGAGCTGCTCGAGCAGCTCCCCGAAGGCGACGGTCTCCGCGTCGTCGAGGCCGGAGGCCGGCTCGTCGAGGAGCAGCACCCGCGGCCGGGCGGCGAGCGCACGGCCCAGTTCCACCAGGCGGGCCTGGCCGGTGGGCAACGACCCCACCGGAGCGTCGGCCACGGCGCCGAGGTCGAGCCGGTCGAGGATCAGCTCCACCTCCTCCGGCCCCGACAGGTCGGCGCCCGCGGCCAGGAACTGCGACGCCGGGGCCCGCCGTCGCGACCAGCTCCGGCGGATCTCGAGACCCACCTGCACGTTGTCGCGAACCGACAGGCTGGAGAAGACCTCCAGGCGCTGGAACGTCCGGCCCACGCCCAGCCGTGCCCGCTGGTGGGTCCCCAGCTTGGAGATGTCGCGGTCACCGAGGCGCACCCGACCCGAACTGGGCGAGATCACCCCGCAGATCGCGTTGAACGTGGTGGTCTTGCCGGCGCCGTTCGGGCCGATGAGGCCGCTGATGCGCCCGGCGGGCACCTCCAGGTCGACCGAGCTCACCGCCAGGTGGCCGCCGAAGCGCACCGTCAGGCCCTCGACCGTGAGGACCGCGTTCATCGGTTCCCCACCCGGGCGCCCATGGTGGCGAGCTCGGCTTCGAGGACCGGGTCCGGTCCGGCGGCCGCGAACTCGTCCTCGGAGATGCCGATGGCCCGCGCCGCGTCCATCGCGTCCGAACGGGTGAGCGGCCGGTCGGTGCCCACGAGGTCGGGCGACGGCACCACCGGCCGGCGCAGCGCCTCCGGCGTGACGCCCGACAGGCCGATCGCGACCCGGGCGGAGAGGAACACCACCAGGAGGATGACGAGCAGGCGGTAGCCGTTCGACGAGATGGCGTCGGCCCACGGGAACAGCGCGGCGAACAGCGTGGCGACCACCATCCAGACCGCGGTCGCGACCCGGCGGGGCGGGGCTGCGGAGTGCTCGGCGGCGGGGTCCACCGGAGCGAAGAGCAGTGGCAGCAACGGCACGACCGAGAGGACGAACACGCCGAGCGCCGCCACGAAGGACCACTTCGGGATCACCCCGGCGCGGGCTGCGATCCAGAGACCCACGAGCCCGGCCGCCGTGGTGGCGAGCGCGGGTGGCGACTGGCCCACGGCCCGGTACCCGGCCGCCACCTGGGGTGCGGCGCCGTCGGGCTCGCGGCCGAGCGAGATACCCATGAGCCCCGGGGCCACGGCCAACAGGTCGGCCATCGGCAGGGTCACGAAGCGGAACACGCCGATCGCGTTCGCCGCGAAGAACGTGGCGCCGATCGGCACGGCACCGAGGAGAAGGCCGCCGATGAACGCGCCGGCCACCGAGCCGATGCCGCCGACCACCGCGAGCATGGTCACCGGCAACGAGGACGGGAGCGAGAACTCGTCCGGGCTGAACGTGCGGCCGGCCAGCGCCCCACCGAGCCCCGCGATGGCGGCGCTCATGGCGAACACGCCCACCTTGGTGGCCGTCAGGTTGAGGCCGAGCGTGGCGCAGGCCACGGGTGAGTCCTTCATGGCCGTCAGCCGGCGCCCGAGCGAGCTGCGGCGCACCAGCACGATGAGGTTGGCGAGCACGGCGAAGGTCACGGCGAACAGCAGGAGCTGCCGGTAGTCGTTGGTGACCTCGAACGGACCGACCGACAGCGGCGGCACCTGCAGGGACCCACCGGGGATGATCTCCTGCTGGTTGAACACCATCGAGGTGCAGAACAGCGCGAACGCCGCGGTGGCCAGCGCGAGGTAGATGCCCGAGAGCCGCAGTGCGGGGAGCGCCACGACCGCGCCCACCACGGCGCACACGGCCACGGAGATGGCCACGCCGACCGGGGAGCCGGTGGCACCCCAGGTGACCATCGCGAGCGCCCCGATGCCCACGAAGGTCATCTGGGCCAGGGAGATCTGGCCGGCGTACCCGGTGAGCGGCACCAGCGACAGCGTGATGAGGGCGAAGCCCACACCCTTGGTGACCAGGGACAGGTCCGACGGTGCCATCAGCGCACCCAGCGCCGCGACCACCAGCACCAGGGCCACCCCGCCCACCACGGCCGTGGTCTGCGACGGCACCCGCAGGGCGGTGCGCGGCCGCGACACCCCGTGCGCCCGCAGACGGGCCTCGGGCTGGAGGAGGATCACGATGAACAACATGATCGCCGGCAGGGCGGCCGGCAGGTTCTGGAGGCTGATCGGACCGATCGAGGCGGTCTGGTTCACGTAGCCGGTGGCGTAGGACTGCGCGAGGCCGAGGATCACCGCGCCGAGGAAGGCCCCGGGCAGGCTCCGGAGCCGGCCCACCACCGCCACCGCGTAGGTGTTCACCACCAGGAGTGTGAGGGTGATCGCGCTCAGGGTCTGCTCCGGCGCGATGAGCACCCCCGACACCGCCGCCAGCCCGGCACCGAGCCCCCAGGCCAGCATCGCGGTGCGGCCCGGCCGCCCGCCGTTCAGCTGCAGCAGGCTGCGGTCGTCGACGACCGCCCGCATGGCGATGCCCAGCCGGGTGCGGGTGAAGAGGAGTCGCAACCCCACCGCCACACCCACCGCGATGGCCATGGTCAGCAGGCGTGACCACGCCACGCGCACGCCGGCGAGCTCGACGAAGCGGCCCTCGAAGAACGGCGGCACCGGCCGTGCGATGTCCTGGGGCCAGATGACCGTGGCCAGGCCCAGCAGCGCCACCATCAGGCTGACGGTGACGACGATCTTGACCACTTCGGACGCGCCCTCGATGCCGCGCATGATGACCCGCTCCACGAGGGCCCCGAACAGCGGTGCGGCCACGAACACGACCACGACGACCGACAGCCACAGCGGCCAGCCCCACCCCTGGCTCACCTGCCAGAACAGGAACGCCGCGAGCATCCCGAACGCGCCGTGGGCGAAGTTGAAGATGCCCGAGGTGGTGTACGTGACCACGAGGCCGGAGGCCGCGACGGCGTAGATCGCCGCCGTCGACAGCCCGGCGACGGTGAAGGTCAGGAACTTGTCCACGTGGGTGCGTCGGTGGTGCCCGAGGGGCCCGGGCTCAGAGCGGCGGGCGGCTCGGGTCGACGGCCCCCTGGGCCCCGAGGTCCACGGTCACCGTGGCGATCCCGTCGGGGATGCAGTGGAAGCCGTCACCGGTGTCGTTCTTGCCACCGATCTCGGGGTACTTCCGCTCCCAGGCACCGTTCTTCGCCACCACGTAGAGCCCGCAGGTGGCCGGGTCGGTCACGCCGGGGTTGGTCGGGGCGTGCAGGCCACCGCCGGTCCAGTCCTCCTGCGCCGCCGCCTGCGACAGCACGCACTGGCGGGTGACGGTGTTGCCGTTCTTGGCGGCGCACTCCTTGACCGCAGTGGCGAACAGCAGCCAGGCCGACGTGCTCTGGGCGCCGAGCGAGGCCTCCTTGCCGTCCGGCACGTACTTCTTCAGGTTCTGCTGGTACTGCTTGATGGCCGGCCACTTGTCGGACTCCTCGAAGGGGTGGTACGAGGTGCGCACCAGGATCCCCTCGGCGGCCTGGTTACCGGCCGAGAACGCGAGCGGGTCGTAGATGTTGGTCTCGTTGATGATCGTGCCCTTCCACCCCTGGTCGCGCAGCGCCTTGAAGAGGTTGGCGGCGTTGGAGGGCTCACCGACCCAGTAGAGCGAGGTGGCGCCGGAGTCGATCACCTTCTGGGCGAGCGGCGTCCAGTCCTGCAGCCCGGCCACCGGGTAGCTGATGGCGGGGAGCTGCTCGATCCCACCGACCTCCTGGACGGCGGCGTCGTACTGCTTCTTCACCACCAGCAACGACGGCAGGTCGCCGTAGACCACCACGTTCTTCTTCATGTCCTCGGGGGCGATGGTCTTGGCATCCGTGATCCACTGTGTCGCCTTCTTGTTCGGCGGGTTGGGCACCGGCTGCACCTGGCCGTTCGAGAGCCCCTTCTCCACCGACACCGCGAAGCCCGGGATGTCGATCAGCTTGCACTTGTGGAAGTCGGTGCCGTCCTTGCCCGAGAACTCCAGTTGGTCCTGGGTGAACGCACCGCCGACCATCGCGAAGGCGTCGTTGCACGCCTTGGCCATGGCGGCCTCCACCTCGAAGAGCTTGCCGTCCATGTCGATCAGGTTGATCTTCATGCCGTCGATGCCGCCCTGCTCGTTGCACCAGGCGGCGAAGCTCTGGGAGGCGTCCCACAGTTCCTTGTTGAGGCCCGGCCGCACCGTGGATCCGCGGTCGTTCGCCACGCCGATGTTCAGGGCCGTGGTGGAGGACCCCTCACCGGCCTGGAGCTTGGCCTCACCGGGGCCGCAGACGTCCTTCAACGAGCCGAAGCTGCTGCCCGAGGCCTCCGCCACCGTGGTGGAGGAACCGCCGCCCTCCTCCTCGGCCGTCGAGGACGAGTCGCCGGAGGCGCCACAGGCCGAGACGAGCAACCCCGTCGCGGCCAACAGGATGAGCAGTCGTCGCTTCATTGGTCCCCCTGGATTCCTCGACGACGAACCCTGGGGGGCCGTCGGGTGAATGGCGCGTTTCTATCAGAACGGGCACCGCACGAACCGGCGCCACTGCGGTCGGGCGGCGAAAATCTGACAGAGTGTCAGATACCCGTCAACCACCCTCCCGCAGGAGTTCCGATGGACCTGTTGTTCCGCGACGTCACCCTCGTCGACGGCACCGGCGCCCCGGCCCGTCCGGCCGACGTGGCCGTGGCCGGCGGCCGCGTCACCGCGGTGGCGGAGGCCGGCACGATCGAGCCGGCGGGAGCGCAGGTGGTGGAGGGCACCGGCCTGGTGCTGTCCCCGGGATTCGTGGATCCGCACACCCACTACGACGCGCAGCTGTTCTGGGATCCCGCGGCCACGCCGTCGAGCCTGCACGGGGTCACCACCGTGATCGCGGGTAACTGCGGGTTCACGCTGGCCCCGCTGGCGCCCGGCGACGGCGACTACGTGCGCCGGATGATGGCCAAGGTGGAGGGCATGCCGCTCGCGGCGCTCGAGAACGGCATCGACTGGGACTGGAGCTCGTTCGGGGAGTACCTCGGCCGTCTGGAGGGCAACCTCGGCGTGAACGCAGCGTTCCTCGTCGGCCACTGCGCGATCCGGCGCATGGTGATGGGCCCACGGGCCACCACCGACGACGCCACCCCCGAGGACCTCGCGGCGATGAAGGAACTGCTCTCGGCGTCGATCCGAGCCGGCGGGATGGGGTTCTCCACCACGCGGGCCCGCACCCACTCCGACGGCGACGGCGTGCCGGTGGCCTCGCGCCGCGCCACCGAGGAGGAGCTGCTCGAGCTGGCGGCCGTGGTGGCCGGGCACGAGGGCACCACCCTCGAGTTCGCGTCCGACGGGTGCCTCGACGGGTTCGACGACGCCGAGGTGGACTTCATGATCCGTTTCTCGCGAGCGGGGCGGCGACCGCTCAACTGGAACGTGCTCACCGTGGACTCGCACGCACCGGAGCGGTACCGCAACCAGCTCGCGGCGATGGACCGCTGCGCGGAGGAGGGCGCCCGGGTCGTGGCGCTGACGATGCCCGTGATCGTGGGCATGAACATGAGCTTCCTGAACTACTGCGCGCTGAACATGATGCCGGACTGGGGACCCATCCTCGGACTGCCCTTGCCGGAGCGGATGGAGCGCCTCGCGGATCCCACCACCCGGCGCTTCATGCAGGAGCGGGCCGCCTCACCCGACGCCGGCGTGTTCGCCCGGCTCACCGGGTGGGACACGTACGTCATCGGCGACACCTTCTCCGCCGCCAACGAGGGGCTGACCGGCCGCCGGGTGGCCGACATCGCCGCCGAACGCGGCGACGCCGAACCCTTCGACACCCTGCTCGACATCGTCCTCGCCGACGAGCTGCGCACCGTGCTGTGGCCCGGGGCGACCGACGCGGATCCCGAGTCGTGGGAGCTGCGGCGCCAGGCGTGGCAGCACCCCTCGGTGATGCTCGGCGGCTCCGACGCCGGCGCGCACCTCGACCGGATGCAGGGTGCGAACTACCCGACGCGCTTCATCGCCGACTGCGTGCGCGGCCGGCGACTCACCACCATGGAGGACGCGGTCCGGATGCTCAGTTCGGTCCCGGCGGAGCTGTTCGGGCTGCGCGACCGCGGCGTGGTGCGGGAAGGGGCCCACGCGGACCTCGTCCTGTTCGACCCCGGCACGATCGACTCCGAGCTGCTGCGGATGGTCGACGACCTGCCCGGCGGCACCGAGCGCCTCTACGCCGGTTCCGTCGGGGTGCGCGGCGTGTGGGTGGGCGGCACCGAGGTGGTGCGGGACGGCGTGCCCACCGGCACCCGGCCGGGCCAGGTGCTCCGTTCCGGCGTGGACACCGACACCGTCGGCGTGTGACCGACACCGTCGGCGCCTGACCGACACCGGCGACTCAGACGGCGGCCGGCTCCCCGTCGTCGCTCGACTCGTCGGCCGCGGTCGCTGCGGCGGGCCGGCTCCGGCGCAGCCGGGGGGCCAGGAGGGTGAACAGCAGGAGGGCCAGCGCCGCCAGGCCGAGCGGCACGATCCCGTTGCCGCGGCTGGTGTAGACGGGGATCAGCACGAACCCCGACAGCAACGCCGTCCAGGCCCACAGGATCACCACCGTGCGCCGGTGTCCGTGACCCATCTCCATGAGCCGGTGGTGCAGGTGCTGCTTGTCGGCGGTGGCCACGCCGGTGCGGCGGCTCGCCCGACGGACGATGGCGAGCAGCGTGTCGAGAAGCGGCACGCCGAGGATCAGCAGGGGGATCACCAGCGGGGCGAAGAAGAACCAGGCCTGGCCGGAGAACGGGTCGTCGGACTGGCCGCCGACCGCCATCGTGGACGCGGCGAGGAGCACCCCCAGCATGAGGGCCCCGCTGTCGCCCATGAAGATGCTGGCCGGGTTGAAGTTGAACGGGAGGAACCCGAGGCACGCCCCGGCGGTGACCACGGCGATCAGCGGGCCCACGTTCGAGGCGTCGAGCACGCCCACCTCGAGCAACCGCCAGCCGTAGAGGAAGAAGGCCCCCGACGCGATGGCCACGATGCCCGCGGCGAGACCGTCGAGCCCGTCGATCAGGTTCACGGCGTTGGCCATGCCCACGACCCACAGGACCGAGATCAGCGCGGAGAGATCGGGGGGCAGGACCGTGAACCCGAGGAACGGCACCCGGAAGTAGATGATGGTGACGCCCACGAGCGTGAGGATGCTGCCCGCGAGCACCGTCCCGGCGAGCTTGGCCGGCGCCGAGACGTCGCGGAGGTCGTCGATGAGCCCCACGAGCCACATCACCACTGCGGCGGCGGCCACGCCGAGCACGTTGATCGGAGCGCTGAAGGTGGGCCGGAGCTCCGGCAGCAGCGATGCGACCACCAGACCGGCGAGCACGCCGAGGAGCAGGGCCGAACCCCCGAGGACCGGGGTGGGGCGGGCGTGCACGGTGCGGTCACCCGGGGCGGCCATGGCGCCCACCCTCCGTGACAGGACCCGCAGGGGCGGCACGGCCGCCGCCGTGGTGAGGACCGAGACCGCCAGCACGATCAGGTACGGGCGCACGGCGTGAGGCTAGCCCTCCGGCCCCGGACCGTCGGACCGTCGTCGGCTGCGTGGTCGGAACCGTTCCGAACTAGGTTCAATGAATGCCGGGCGAACTGTGACCCCTACGGTTGACGCCCGGGTCGGCAAGTCGGTACACAGGGAGTACGCCCGTCCGCCACGGTTCGGTCGGCGGGCGAGCTGAGGGAGAGATCATGTCCGCCGAGGGAGCGGCCGTGCCTCGGGCGTCCACACGCGCCGCGGCGATCGGCTGGGAACGCACCACCACCTCCGAGGTGGCCTCCCCGCGCCCCGACGACGCCGTCCGGCCCGCCGTGACCCTGCAGCCGGGGCCGTCGGGGGCTCCCTCGAAGCGCTCCGCGAAGGTCGCCCTCGTCGCGGCGGACCTGCTCGCCACCTGGGTGGGTTTCCTGCTCGCCACTCAGGTCTACGTCCTGATCACCGGTCACGCACCCGCAGGGGTGCTGCCCACCGCGCTGCTCATCCTTCCGGCGTGGCCGATGGTCTACGCCCACCAGTCCCTGTACCAGGCCCGGCGCGTGGCGTCCCGGCTGGAGGAGTTCCGCCGACTCGTCAACGCCTGCCTCGCCGGGGCCCTGCTCACCGCCGCACTGGCGTTCCTGCTGGGCGACACCCTCTCCCGCGGCTGGCTCGGACTGGCGCTCGGATTCGTGCTGGTCACCGTGGCCCTCGAGCGCGAGGCCGCCCGCCGACTGTTCCAGCGGCGGCGGGCGAAGGGCCTCATGGTCCGCCGGGTCCTCGTGGTGGGGCGCAACGACGAGGCCCACGCGGTGGCCGAGTCCCTGGCGGAGCTGCCGGCCCTCGGCTACGACGTCGTCGGGTTCGTGGCCGAGGAGGGCGACCGCCAGGTGATCGACCTGCGGTCCGGCCAGCCACTGGGCCCCTGGGTGGGCGGTCCGGCCGATGTGGTCCGCCTGGTGCGCGACACCGGCGCCACCGGGGTGATCGTGGCCACCACCGGGACCGACCAGGAGTCGGCGAACCGTCTCGTCCGTGACCTCACGCGCGAGGGCATCTACGTGGAGATGACCGCGGCGCTCCGGGACATCACCCCCGGACGGATCAGCGTGCGCCCCCTGGGCCGCTACCCCGTCCTGTGCATCGAACCGGTGGCGGCCTCCAGCTGGCGGGCCACTGCGAAGCGGGTCTTCGACGTGGCCGTGGCCTCGGCGCTCGCCGTGCTCACCGCACCCGTGCTGCTCGCCGCCGCGGTGGCCGTGCGCGTGGGGTCCGGCCGGGGCGTCCTGTTCCGTCAGGAGCGTGTGGGCCGTGACGGCCACCCCTTCACGCTGCTGAAGCTCCGCACGATGGTTCCCGACGCCGAGCAGCGCCTCGACGAGTTGCAGGACCGCAACGAGGCCGCCGGACCGATGTTCAAGATGACCGACGACCCGCGCGTCACACCGGTTGGCCGGGTGCTGCGCAAGTTCTCCATCGACGAACTCCCCCAGCTCTGGAACGTGATCCGGGGCGACATGAGCCTGGTGGGGCCCCGGCCGGCACTCCCCGACGAGGCCGCCCACTGGGACGACGCCCTGCGCGAGCGGCTGCGGGTGCGGCCGGGGATCACCGGCATGTGGCAGGTCAGCGGGCGCTACACGGCGTCGCTCGAGACCTACGCCCGCCTCGACCTCTTCTACGTCGACAACTGGTCCATGGTCGCCGACCTGGCGATCCTGGCCAAGACGGTGCCGGTCGTGCTCCGGCACCACGGCGGCGCCTGAGCCCGCCCCGCGTGCGACCCACGCCGGGCCGCGGTCAGCCGTAGACGGGGAACTTCTCGCAGAGCGTGCGCACATCGGAGCGCACCGCGGCGAGCTCGGCCTCGTCGGCCGGGTCGCGGAGCACCCGCGCCATCAGGTCGGCGATCTCGGCCATCTCCGGCTCCCGCATCCCCTGCGTGGTGACGCTCGGCGTGCCCACCCTCAGGCCCGAGGTGACGAACGGCGAGCGCGGGTCGTCGGGCACGGTGTTCTTGTTGAGGGTGATCCCGGCGGCGTCGAGCGCGACCTGCGCCTCCTTGCCGGTGAGCTCCTCGGAGAAGGATCGGAGGTCCATGAGCAGGAGGTGGTTGTCGGTCCCGCCCGAGACGAGACGGAACCCGTGCCCGGCGAGGGCCTCGGCGAGGGCGGCGGCGTTCGACACGATCGCCCCCGCGTAGTCGCGGAACTCCGGGGTCATCGCCTCCCGGAAGGCCACGGCCTTGCCCGCGATCACGTGCTCGAGCGGGCCCCCCTGCAGCCCGGGGAACATCGCCTTGTCGATCGCCGCCGCGTGCTCGGCACGGCTGAGGATGCAGCCGCCCCGCGGACCCCGCAACGTCTTGTGGGTGGTGAAGGTGACCACGTCCGCGTACGGGACCGGGCTGGGGTGGGCACCCCCGGCGATCAGTCCGGCGATGTGCGCGGCGTCGAACATGAAGAGCGCGCCCACCTCGTCGCAGATCTCGCGGATCGGCGCCGGGTCGATGGCACGCGGATAGGCGGTGGCGCCGGCCACGATCAGCTTCGGGCGGTGCTCGAGCGCGAGTGAGCGCAGCTGGTCGAGGTCGATCCGCTCGTCGCTGGGCGTGAGCCCGTAGGACACGAAGTCGTAGTAACGGCCGGAGATGTTCACCGGGGAGCCGTGGGTGAGGTGGCCGCCGTGGTCGAGGCTCAGCCCCAGGCCCGTGTCGCCCGGCTCGAGCAGCGCCAGGTACACGCCCAGGTTGGCGTTGGCGCCGGAGTGCGGCTGCACGTTGGCGGCCTCGGCGCCGAAGAGCTGCTTGACCCGCTCGCGGGCGAGGTCCTCGATCTCGTCGACCACCTCGTTGCCGCCGTAGTAGCGCTTCCCCGGGTAGCCCTCGGAGTACTTGTTGGTGAGCACCGAGCCCACCGCCTCCATCACCTGGGGCGACGTGAAGTTCTCCGACGCGATGAGCTGGAGCCCGGTGTTCTGGCGCTCGACCTCGCGGTCGATGGCGGCGAACAGCTCGGTGTCACGGTCGGACGGCCACGGCATGAGGGACCTCGTCTCGGGATGTGGGTGGTGGTCTCGGGTGCGGGTGCCGGACCGGGAGCGCCGGTCGACGACCGGAGCCTACCGACCCGCCCGCCCCCCGCCCGACCGCGTGTTGGGCGGACACCGCCGGGTTCCGTAGTGTCGTCGGCCGCGGGCGACCCGACCGCGGGCGCGCAGCAGGAGGACACCCACATGGCGCTCGATCCCCGGACCCCGGTCATCATCGGCGTCGGGCAGCACCTCAACCGCGTCGACCACGGCGCGGAGCCGGCCGAGCCCGTCGAGCTGATGCTGCGGGCGGTACACGCGGCCGAGCAGGACGCCGGCGCCCCCGGGGCCGCGGCGGGCGCGGGCGTGGTGGGGGTGGTGCCGGTGGTGTCGTGGCGCTACCGGGACCCGGGCGCGATCCTCGCCGACCGGGTCGGCGCCGCCGGCGCCGCCACCTGGTACCCCTCGCTGGGCGGGAACACCCCGCAGCTGCTCGTGAACCGGGTGGCGCGAGCCATCGCGGCCGGGGAGACGGACCTGGGCGTGGTGACCGGCGGCGAGGCCTACCGGTCGCGCATGGCCGCCAAGCGGGCCGGCACCGACCTCGACTGGACGCGACAGGCCGACGACGTGGAACCCACCTGGCACGAGGGCACGGAGTTCACCCTGGGGCACCCGGCCGAGCTGGCCCGGGGCATCCTGATGCCCACCCAGGCCTATCCGCTGTTCGAGAACGCGCTGTGGCACGCCTCCGGCCGGAGCAGGGACGAGCACCTCGCCGACGTCGGCGAGCTGTGGGCCGGGTTCTCCCGGGTGGCCGCCGCCAACCCGTTCGCGTGGCGGCGCGACGCCTTCACCGCAGAGGAGATCATCACGCCGACCGGCGACAACCGGCTGGTCGGGTCGCCCTACACGAAGCGGATGGTGTCGAACCCCGACGTGGACATGTCCTCGGCACTCCTCCTCTGCTCGGTCGAACGCGCCCGGGCGCTCGGGGTGTCACCCGACCGGTGGGTGTTCCCGCACTCGGGCACCGACGCCAAGGACGGCGTGATGTCGCTCCGGCCCTCGTTCACCGCGTCGTCCTCGATCGGCGTCGCGGGCAACCGGGCCCTCGAGCTCGCCGGGGTGGGGATCGACGACGTCGCGCACGTCGACCTCTACTCATGCTTCCCCTCCGCCGTGCAGCTGGCGCTCCGGGAGCTGGACCTCGACCGGGACCGCCGACTCACGGTGTACGGCGGTCTGTGCTTCGCGGGCGGGCCGTGGAACAACCCGGTCGGCCACGCGCTGGCGGCGATGGTGGACGTGCTGCGCGACGACCCCGGCAGCGTGGGGCTGGTCACCGCCAACGGCGGGAACGTGGAGAAGCACGCGTTCGGCGTGTACTCCACCGATCCGCCGGCCGAGGGGTTCCGCTGGGAGTGCCCGCAGGACGAGGTGGACGCTCGCGGCCACCGGGAGGTGGACGGCGACTGGGCGGGTCCGGTCCGGGTGGAGGCGTGGACGGTCATGCACGAGCGCGACGGGAGCCCGGCCCGGGCCCATGCCGCGTGCCTGACACCCGCCGGGATCCGGGTCTGGGGGGTGAGCGACGACGCCGACCTGATGGCGCGCGCCGGTGCGGAGGACCTCGCCGGACTGGCCGGCTCGGTCGACGGCGACGGCACCCTCACGCTCGACGACTGACGGCCGAGGCGCCCCGGGCCTGACGTTCTCGGCTCCTGCAGGCGCTCCCGTCGCCCGGAGGACCCCTATTCCCCGAGAGGCGGGTCAGGCGGGGCCGTCGGCCCGTTCGAGGCGGGCCCGCAGCGAGGTCATCACCCGCTCCGACGCCTTGGGCATCTCCTCGAGGAGCCGGCGGAAGTCGCGGGTGCCGAAGCGCAGCAGCGTCATCTCCGTGTCGGCCACCACCGTGGCGGTACGGGGCCGGTGGTCGATGAGGGCCATCTCCCCCACCATCGCGCCGGGACCCGAGCCGGTGACGTACTCGCCCCGGACGTAGACGCTGGCGGTGCCCTCCACGATCAGGAAGCAGTGGGTCCCCGTGTCCCCCTGGTCGACGATCACGGCCCCGGCCGGCAGGGTCACCGGCTCCGACAGGTCGAGCACCCGGGCCCGCTCCTGATCGGTGAACCCCTCGAAGAACGGCACGCCGGCGAGCCACTCCACGTCCGCGGACTTCTTCCCGAAGCTCATGCCGCGATCCCCCGGATCCTCGTGCGGACCCCTGCGGCCCGCTCCGCCGGGGACACTAGTGTCGGCCGCTCCGGCCCGGCAGCGGGTCCGGGAGGTGAGGGGGGTACGTGATGCGGGCAGCGGTCATGCGCGGCGGCGAGCTGGTGGTGGACGAGGTGCCCGACCGGGCACCGGGCCCGGGCCAGGTGCTCGCCGAGGTGCTGGCCTGCGGGATCTGCGGATCCGACCTCCACGCCCTGCACCACGCCGACGAACTCGTCGAGATGTCCACCGTCACCGGCGCCGAGCTGGGACCGATGGCCCCCAAGGTGTTCGACCCCGCCCGCGACGTGGTGATGGGACACGAGTTCTCGGCCCGGGTGCTCGAGGTGGGCGACAACGTGGGCAACAGCGAGCCCGGCGACGTCGTGGTGTCGCTGCCGATCGTGATGGATGCCGGCGGGATCCACGCCGTGGGGTACTCCAACGAGTACCCGGGTGGCTACGGCGAACGGATCGTGCTCTCCGACATGCTCACCATGAAGGTGCCCAACGGGCTCGATCCCCGCCACGCGGCGCTCACCGAGCCGATGGCCGTGGGCCTCCACGCGGTGGAGTCCAGCCGGATGGGGGCGGAGGGCGCGGCGCCGCGGCACGCCGCGGTGGTGCTGGGCTGCGGACCCGTCGGCCTGGCGGTGATCGCCGCGGCCCGGCTCGCCGGCTGCGAGTCCGTCGTGGCGGCCGACCTGTCGCCGGCCCGCCGGGCACTGGCCGCGACGATGGGCGCCACCGAGGTGGTGGATCCCCGCGAGGAGGGAGCGGTCGCCGCGTGGCGCCGCGTCGACGGCCGGCGACCGGTGGTGCTCTTCGAGGCGGTGGGGGTGCCCGGCATGCTGGACGCCTGCCTCACGGACGCCCCGCGTGGGTCACAGGTGCTGGTGGTGGGGGTGTGCATGCAGCCCGACACGCTCCGTCCGATGATCGCGGTGGGCAAGGAGCTGAACCTGCAGTTCGTGCTCGGGTACGACCCGGCCCAGTTCGGCACCACGCTGCGGCGCATCGCCGAGGGCGACCTCGACGTGGCACCACTGCTCACCGGCGAGGTGGGCCTCGACGGCGTGGCCGACGCCTTCGAGGCGCTCGCCGACCCGGAGGCCCACGCCAAGATCCTGGTGGTCCCGGACGGCTGACGCCGGCATCCGGGCGCCCGAGCCCCACGGGCCCGACGATCAGGACGACGGACGAACCGCGTGGCGGGCGACGAGCACCCGGTCGCGGCCCGACAGGTCGGCCCGGACCTCCACCTCACCGAACAGGGTGGCCGCCACCCCGGCCAGGGGCGCCGCCTGCTCCGGCGACAACTCCAGCACGACGGCACCGAGCGGGTCGAGCCACTCCCCCGCCCCGGCGAGGATGCACCGCAGGTCGTCGGTGCCGTCGGCCCCCGCGTACAGCGCACCGGTGGGCTCCCAGTCGGCCACCTCCGCCGGCAGCTCCGCGTCGTCGGGCACGTAGGGCGGGTTCGAGACCACCAGGTCCACCCCGCCGCGCAGCGCGTCGGGCAGCGCGGCGAACCAGTCACCGGCTGCCAGCCGCACCCGGGCGGCGGCCCGACCGGCGCCGGCGAGGTTGGCCCGGGCCACCTCGAGGGCCTCGTCGCTGCGGTCCGTCAGCCACACCGAGGACCGCACCCGCTCGACGGCGACCGACAGCCCGATGGCGCCCGAACCCGTGCCGAGGTCGACCACGGTGGTGGACCGCTCCCTGCCGCCGAGCGCGTCGAGTTCGGCGAGGGCCACCTCCACCACCGCCTCGGTCTCCGGACGCGGGATGAGCACCCGGCGGTCCACCATCAGGTCGAGGGTGCGGAACCCCCACCGACCGAGCACGTACTGCAGCGGTTCACCGGTGCACCGACGGGCCACCATCGCGTCGAACCGGGCGACGCCTCGCTCCGTGACCGCGTCGCCGAGCACCAGCGCGAGCTCGGCGCCCTCCGCCCCCGACGCCTCCTCCACCACCCGGCGGGCGTCGGCCCCGGGAGACGGGAGCCCCGCCGAGCGGAAACGGTCGGTGGCCTCGGCGAGCAGCTCGCGCCAACTGACGGTGCCGGCGGGATCGGTGCCGTCGGGGCTCACCCCGGCCTCACCCCTCGGCGAGCCGTCGGGCCCGCTCGTCCGCGAGGAGGGCGTCGCTCACCGCGTCGAGGTCGCCTGCGAGGACACGGTCGAGCTGGTGCAGCGTGAGACCGATGCGGTGGTCGGTGACCCGGTTCTCCTTGGCGTTGTAGGTCCTGATCTTCTCACTGCGGCCACCGCCGCCGATCTGGGCCCGCCGCGCCCCCGAGGCCTCCGCGGCCTGACGCTCCTGCTCGGCCTGCAGGAGACGGGCCCGCAGCACCCGCAGCGCCTTGGCCCGGTTCTGCAGCTGGCTCTTCTCGTCCTGCATCGACACCACCACACCGGTGGGCAGGTGGGTGATCCGCACCGCCGAGTCGGTGGTGTTCACCGACTGACCTCCGGGACCGGAGGAGCGGAACACGTCCACCTGCAGGTCCGAAGGGTCGATCTCCACCTCCACCTCGTCGGCCTCGGGCAGCACCACGACCGTGGCGGAGGAGGTGTGGACCCGGCCCTGCGACTCGGTGACCGGCACCCGCTGGACCCGGTGCGGACCGGCCTCGAACTTGAGTCGCGACCACACGCCGTCGCCCGCCACCCGGAACGTCACCTGGTCGAACCCCCCGAGCTCCGACGGCGACGAGGAGAGCACCTCGAAGGTCCAGCCGTGGCGCGCCGCCCAGGCCCGGTACATCTCGAACAGGTCACGGGCGAACAGGTTCGCCTCCTCCCCGCCCTCGGCCCCGCGGATCTCCACGATGACGTCGCGGTCGTCGTTGGGGTCCCGGGGCAGGAGCAGCAGCCGGAGCTCCTCCTCGAGGCGCTCGACGTCGGCCTCGCCGTCGGCCACCTCCGAGCGCAGCAGCTCCCGGTCGTCGCCGTCGGCCGAGGTCAGCAGCTCCCGGGCCGCCTCGAGGTCGTCGACCGCGGCGCGCCAGGACGCCGTGGTGGCCACGATGGGTCCGAGTTCCCGGTAGCGGCGCGACAGCTCGACGTAGCGGGCGCGGTCGGCCACCACCTCCGGGTCCGCGAGGCGGGCCTCGGTGGTGCGGTACTCCTCCTCGAACCCCGCGAGGCGGGCGCGGAGCACGTCGGTGATCACCGGGGCCTCCCGCTCACGCCGCGCCCCACGGCACCGGCACCTCCACCACGTCGGCCGGCTCCCTCAGCATGCGGGCGAGCGTGTCGAGCGACGGCAGGTGGTCACGGGAAGGCACCGCCAGCACCAACCGGGCCCCGGGCGCACGCGCCGCCCGCGTGTCGGCGGCGACCGGCACCAACGACAGGGCCGCTCCGACGGCGCACACCACGAGGAGCGGCGACCCTGCGGGATCGGGGCCCACCGCCGCGGCCGGCGCGGCCTCCCGCACGCTCGAGCGCACGGCGGTGGTGGCCACCGGTTCGAGGGAGGCCGCGCCCACCGACCCCGGCGCGGCGATCACCGCCGCCCGCAGCCAGCGCTCGCGGGCCAACAGCGAGAGCGGGTGGGTGGGCGCTCCATCGAAACGGTGGGCCCGCACCACCCCGACGGCCCGGGTGAGCGCCTCGGTGGGCGCCTCCTCGCCGTGCATGGCCGCCGCGGCGTCACGGTCGAAGCGGCCCACCCCGGCCTCCAGGTGCACCTCGCCGTCACCGCCCAGTTCGACCGGCCAGACCACGAGGCGTGCCACCTCCAGGCCGAGCACCTCGCCCGTGACCACACCGTGCTCCACCACCACGTCCGCGCCAACCCCCTCGATGAGGCGGCGCAGTTCCGGGGAGTCGACGGGCCCGGGCTCCTCCGGTGCCGGCGCCGGCACGGTCGGCACCGACGTGGCGCCGCGGACCTCACGTACCTCCACCTCGAGCGCGAACAGTGAGGCCCACCGGGCGAGGTCGCCGGCCAGGTCGTCGACGTAGAGGATCAAGCGCCCCGCGCCGGCCCGGGCCGCCACGAGCAGGGCGGCCGACAGGGCGGCAGGCCCCGGGTCCTCGGTGAGCACCTCGACGGTGCCCGGGGAGGCCAGCGCGGCACCGTCGGCGCCCACCGGCAGGGGCGTGGCGTCGGCCGCGGTGGCGGCATCGCGGTCGCGCGCCAGCGCGGCCAGCTTCACCTGTCGGAGCCGGGCCCGCTGCTCGTCGCTCACCGCCACGGGGTCATCGGCCCGCTCGGACGGGGACCGCTCGGGGCCGCCGGCCCCGGGTCACTCCGCCGCGTCGTCCGCCGGGGCGTCGGCCGCGTCGCCGCCCTGGGCATCGCCGCCCTTCGCCTTGCGGCGCTTGCCGTAGCGACGCTCGAAGCGCTCCACGCGGCCGGCGGTGTCGACGATCTTCATCTGGCCGGTGAAGAACGGGTGCGTGAACGCCGAGATCTCCACCTTCGCGAGCGGGTACTCGTTCCCGTCGGTCCAGGTGATGGTCTCTGCGGTCTCGATCGTCGACCGCGTCAGGAAGGTGTCGCCGGACGAGGTGTCCTGGAACACCACGTAGCGGTAGTCGGGATGGATGCCGGGCTTCATGGTTCGCTCCGTAGCGGGCCCCGGTTTCCGAGCGGGGCCCCGGTCGAGGGGACTGGACAGTATGGATCGGGGGGCCGGGCGCTGGCTACCCGGGCACCCCCGGTGCTCCCTACCCGGGCACCCCCGGTGCTCCCTACCCGGGCACCCCCGGTGCCTTGGCGATCTCGGCGAGGAACACGTCGTTGTTCGGGAACGTGCGCATCCGGTCGATGAGCAGCTCGAGGCCGGCGCCGGAGTTGCCCTCGGCGGCCAGCCCGGAGAGCACGCGGCGCAGCTTCCACACCTGCTGGAGCTGCGTGCGCTCGAACAGCAGCTCCTCGTGCCGGGTGGAGGAGGCGTCCACGTCGATCGCCGGGTAGATGCGCTTCTCCGCTGCGCGGCGGTCGAGCCGGAGCTCCATGTTGCCGGTGCCCTTGAACTCCTCGAAGATCACCTCGTCCATCTTCGAGCCGGTCTCCACGAGCGCCGTGGCGAGGATGGTCAGCGAACCGCCCTCCTCCACGTTGCGCGCCGCACCGAAGAACCGCTTCGGCGGGTACAGCGCACCGGTGTCGATACCGCCCGACATGATGCGGCCGGTGGCGGGCGCCGCGAGGTTGTAGGCGCGGGCGAGCCGGGTGATGCCGTCGAGGATGATCACGACGTCCTTGCCCATCTCCACCATGCGCTTGGCACGCTCGATGGCGAGCTCGGCCACCTGGGTGTGCTCGTCCGACGGGCGGTCGAAGGTGGAGGCCACCACGTCACCCTGCACGGAGCGGCGCATGTCGGTGACCTCCTCCGGGCGCTCGTCCACGAGGAGCACCATCAGCTGCACCTCGGGGTTGTTCAGCTCGATCGACTGGGCGATCGTCTTCATCACCGTGGTCTTGCCCGCCTTCGGCGGCGACACGATGAGGCCGCGCTGACCCTTCCCGATCGGCGAGATCAGGTCGATGATGCGCGACGTCATGTCGAGCGGCTGGTCGTCGCGCTCGAGACGGAGCTTCTCGTCGGGGAAGAGGGGGGTGAGGTCCTCGAACCGCGGCCGCTGACGGGCCAGCTCCGGGTCCATCCCGTTGACCTTGTCGATCCGCAGCAGCGCCGGGTTCTTCTCCTGACGGTTGGCCGGCCGGCTGGCCCCCTCCACGTGGTCACCCTTGCGGAGACCCAGTTGGCGGGTCTGCTTGACCGACACGTACACGTCGTCGCGACTGGGGAGGTAGCCCTTCACCCGGAGGAATCCGTAGCCCTCGTCGCGGAGGTCGAGGTACCCCGAGACCTCCACCGGCTCGCCGTCCCACTGGGGTTGCGGCTCGCCACCACCCATGGCGTCCTCGCCCTGCGGGCGGTCGCGGTCGCGACCCCGACGACGACGACGTCGGCGGTTACCGGGCTCACCCTCACCCCCGCCCTGCTGGTTGCCACCCTGCTGGTTGCCACCCTGCTGACCGCCGCCCTGCTGGTTGCCACCCTGCTGACCGCCGCCCTGCTGGTTGCGACCCCGGTTCTGGCCGTTGCGGTCGCCGTGGCCGCGGTCGCCACCCTGGCGGTCGCCGCGGTCGCCCGGTCCGCCCTCCTGACGGACCGAACCACCCTCCACGGCACCGCCCCCGGCGGCGGGGGTCTCCTCGCCGGCGGACGCGCCGCCGGCGTCGTCACCCGAGGCCCCGTCGGGAGCGGGTGCGGCGGGATCGGCCTGTTCGGTCGGTGCGTCGCCGCCGTCGGACGGCGTGCCGCCGTCCCGGGCCTCGACCGGCTCGGGGGCGCCGCCGGCACCCGAGGAGCTGGAGCCGCCGGCGGTCACGCCGGCGAGCTCGAGGATCATGCCGATGATGTCGGCCTTCTTCGTGCGGCTGGTGGGCTTGCCCCCGAGGGCGCTGGCGATGGTGGCCAGCTCGGCGCGGTCCTTACGCTCCAGGCCCTCGAGGTCGATCGAGTCGAGACTCACGAGTGGTGTCCCCGTTCGTTGGGCCGGGCCGCTTCCTGCGCGGCACGGCGGATGGAGTTCGGCCGGGACCCGGCGGGGCCGGGGGTCGACCGAGGGTCGTGACGGGTCCGGGCGCCGGGGAATCGGGGGATTCCGGCGGCGTCGCGGGGCGTACCCGGAGGTTCGGAGTGCGGGGGGTCGGTCCAGGGAGTCGGACGCTGGTCCGGTGCTCGCCTCTCGGCCCCCGCCCGAGACGACCTCGTCACACTACCCGGCCCGGGCCGGGCCCCACAACCACGGCCCGCCCGGAGCGGCGGCGCCCGGCGCCGATCGACGACCCGACGACGCGACCACACTCCCGGGAGCGGACGCGGCGCCGTGTGCCCGGCGCCGCCCGACCCCTTCGGCTCAACGGGTCGGCCGCAGCACCACCGTGGCCAGCGCCATCGCGACGAGCGTGGCGACGGCGGTG
>CAIPVR010000271.1 GCA_903868545.1 uncultured Actinomycetes bacterium | reverse complement strand
GGAGGCATCGATGACCGACACGTCGTGGCCGGCGTCGCGGAGCACGGCGGCGATGTAGGCCAGTCCGACGGGCGGGACGGGGCCGTAGCTCGAGAGGCTCCGCGGGAAGATGACGATCGGCGGACGCACGAGGACGACCCGGGCGCTCGGGGTGGCACCGGGGCGGGGCCCGATGGTCACCTCTGATGTGGTCGAACCAGCCTGTTCCACGTCGAGAACACCCCCGCGCCCGGACGACCAGCAGGGTACAGCCGCCGAACGGGGGAGTCGACCGGCCGACCTGCGGCGGAGGAGCGCCCGGACGGTCGGGCGGTAGCATTCGACGGGTTGGCGACGGGGAGGCCTCCACGATGTGGCAGCAGGTTCGAGAGCTTCCCGTGCGCCTGCGCCGGCGTGGCCCGGGTGCATCGCCGCCGCCCCGACCGTGGGGGGCCTGCGCCGCTCCCTCGATCCAGATGCAGTTCGCGCCCGACGGCGAGGTGTCGGTGTGCTGCCAGAGCCTCGAGCGCCTGGGGAACGTGCGGGAGGACCGGCTTGCGGACCTCTGGAACGGTGAGCGGCGCCGGGACATCGTCCAGCGGCTCCGGGCGGACGACTACTCGCTCGGCTGCGAGGCCTGCGGGGCCGAGGTGGACGTGGAGGGTCGGCCGGGCTCGTTCCCGGAGCAGTTCGACGACTGGGCGGGGCACCTGTGGACGCCGGGCGCGGGCGAGTGGCCGACCCGTCTCGACTTCATGCTCTCCAACTCCTGCAACCTGCAATGCATCCAGTGCAGCGGGGACTTCTCGTCCGCCATCCGGATCCACCGCGAGCACCGACCCCCGCTCGAGCCCGCCTACGGCGACGACTTCTTCGAGGACGTACGGGCGTTCCTCCCGCACCTCGAGCACGCGAGCTTCGAGGGTGGCGAACCGTTCCTCGGCGCCGAGAACTACCGGATGTGGAACCTGATCGCCGAGGTGAATCCGGATCTGACCTGCACCGTCTGCACCAACGCCACGACCTGGAACCGGCGGGTGGAGGCCGCGATCGCATCGGTGCGGATGGGGTTCATCTTCTCGCTCGACGGGATCTCGCCCGCCACGTTCGAGTCGATCCGCATCGGTGCGTCACTCCAGGAGGTCCTGGCCAACATCGACCGGTTCACCGAGCACGCCCGGCGCGTGGGGACCGACGTGTCGATCAACCACTGCCTCATGCCGCAGAACGTCGACGAGTTCCCCGAGCTCCTGGCCTATGCGGAGGGACGAGGGATCTTCGTCAACGTGAGCGTCGTGCGCGGCCCCGTCCACTGCAGCATCGCCCGCCTCCCCGGTGACGAGATCCGCGCCGTGCACCGCGCCCTCGTGGCCCGCAACGACGAGATGGCGGCGCGTCTGGTGATCAACCACCGGACGTGGGTGAAGGAGGTGGCCCGGATCGGCGCATGGGCGGACGCCGCGTCCGGGGGCACCTCGGTGTGGGAGCAGACCGGCCGCACGGTCCTGATGTTCCGGTGCGCAGGGGACGGCCCGTACGACGAGTCCGACGCCGAGCGCGAGCTCGCCGCACTCAGCTGCGACGGCGAGGTGTCGAGGGTGGTGGTCGGCCGCGACGACCTGATCCGCTCCGCGAGCCCGCGCATCGAGTCGCTGACCGGCGCCGAACCGGGCGGCCTGGTCGGCGCCCAGGTCCAGGTGCTGCAGGGACGCCTCCGCAGATTCGAGGAACTCGGCACCGGGCCGGACCGCGTGGACGCCGTGGCCGCCTTCGGCGAGGAGCGCTACCGCATCGCGATCGTGGCGCGTCGCGACGAGCGCGGATGGGCCGAGGACGCGGTGCTGCTGTTCGCCCTCGTGGCGGACTGAGGCCGCCGGAGTCCCGCTACCCTGACGGGGAACCGGGGCCGCCGGCAGGGGGGTCGGCCAGATCGGAGGACATGGCGATGGAGCAGGGCGAGTTCGGGGGCGCGGTCCCGGTGAGCCTGGCGCCGCGCCGTGATGGCCGCCCGGTCGCGCTCGACGGTGCCGGCACTGCGTGCTGGGCCCCGACCCGCAACCTGCAGTTCCTGCCCGACGGGACCGTCCGGGCGTGCTCCCAGAGCCTGTGGCCCCTCGGGAACGTCCGTACGGACGAGATCGCGGCGGTCTGGGCCGGGGCCCGGCGGGCCGAGCTGGCGGGCCGGGTGGCACGCGGCGACATGTCGCGGGGGTGCGAGACCTGCGGTGCCGAGTTCCGCGCGACGGGCCGGGCGTCGTCCTTCGCGGCCCAGTTCGACCGCTTCGGCGACGTGGGCGATCCCGACTGGCCCGCCCGTCTGGAGTTCAGCCTCTCCGAGGAGTGCAACCTCGAGTGCGTCCACTGCTACGGCGCGATCCAGGAGCTCCGGCGCAACGTGCCCGACTCGTCGAAGTTCGACGAGCGGTTCGTCGACCAGCTCGAGCCGTTCCTGGTCCACGCGACCGAGGCGATCTTCGGAGGCGGCGAGCCGTTCGTGATCGAGGCGAACTACCGGGTGTGGGAGCGCATCGCCGAGGTGGCCCCCGACCTTCCGTGCACGATCGTCACGAACGGGACCCACTGGAACCCGCGCATCGAGGCGCTGATGGACCGGCTGCGGGTCGGGTTCGTGGTGTCCGTCGACGGCGCCACCGCCGGCACCTTCGAGGCCATCCGCGTGAACGCGTCGTGGTCGGAGGTGCGGGCGAACCTCGACCGTCTCCGGGCCTATGCCGACCGGCGGAGCGGCTGGCTGGCCATCAACTTCGTCCTGATGGACCAGAACCACCATGAGCTCGGACTCGTCGCCGAGCTGGCCGACGACCTCGACGCCGACCTGTCGGTCGTGCTGGCGCGCCACCCCGACAACTGCGCGGTGGGTCGGCAGGACGCCGCACGGCGGCGCGCCGTCGCGGAGGAGCTGATCGAGCAGCGGCACCGCCAGGCGCCCCGTCTGGACCGCAACCGGGCCGTGTTCGAGCGGGCGGTCGACGAGGCGCTCGCGGTCTGCGACACGCACGTCGACCAGGACCAACTCGTGCGCGACCTGCACCGCATCCTGCTGTTCCGGCGGGCGGGTGCCGGTCCGCACGACGACGCGGCGGCCCGCGCCGAACTGGGTGCGCTGTCCGCCGACGGCACGGTGCACGAGGTCCGGGTCGGGCCGGGCGACGTGGTGACCTCCATCTCGCCCGGGGTGGCCGAGATGGACCCCGACCTTTCGGGTCGTCCGGCCGAGCACCTGCAACTGGTGCTGAACGACCGTCTGGGAGCACCGGTCGATCAGCGCGTGCTCGCCGAGACCGACGACCGGCTCGACGTGGTGTCGGTGCATCCGGAGGCCGACGTCCGCGTCACCCTCGTCGCCATGCGCGACCGGCAGGGCGACGCGGATGAGGTGCGGATCCTCTTCTGCGTCACGCCCCGGTCGACCTGAGGCGTCCCTTCCGTGAGCCGGGAGACGCTGCTCGTCGTCGCGCACGCGGCCGACCGCGCAGGCAGCGTCAAGGTCCTCCTCGACGTGCTCCGCCGGATCAGCCCCGCGGTCGACCTGCCGATCACGCTCCGGTTCCAGGCGGGCGGCCCGCTGGTCGACGAGCTCCTGACCCTCGGCTCGGCCGAACGCCCGGACGACCGGCCGGCGGTCGTGTGGGTCAACAACGCTGCGGCGGCGGGGTGCCTCCGGGATCTCCCCGCGTCGACCCCGTCGCTGGTGCACGTCCACGAGGAGGACGAGGCCCTTGCCGTGCTCCCCCCCGAGGTCGTCGCCTCGCTGAGCGACCTGGCCGACGCGGTGGTGTGCGTGTCCGAGCGGTCGTACGAGCAGGTCGTGGACCTCGGGGTCGACCCCGGCCGCGTGCACCTCGTCCCCCCGCCGGTCCCGTCACCCACCCTGGACGAGGCGGCCGTCGGACGGCTCCGGACCGAGCTGGGGCTGGACGGCCGCCGCGTGGTTCTCGGCTGTGGCGAGGCGACCTGGCGGAAGGGGGCCGACCTGTTCGTGGAGGTGGCCGCCCACCTGGCCGCGGACCCGGAGATCCGGTTCGTCTGGGTCGGGCGCCGCCGCCCGCACCCCTTCGCCGTGGCCCTCGACCGTGACACCGCGGCGCGCGGCCTGGACGGGCGGCTCCGCTGGCTCGGCGAGGTGCCGGACCCGACGCCGCACCTCGCGCTCGCCGACGTGCTCGTCCTCACATCCCGTGAGGACCCGCGACCGCTCGTGCCGTTCGAGGCCGGGCTGGTCGGGACCCCGACGGCCGCGTTCGACGTGGGTGGGCTCGCCCTGATGGCCGCCGAGGGTGCGGCCGCCACTGTGGCGTACCCGGACTGCCGGGCGCTCGCGTCGACCGTCCGCACGCTCCTCGACGACCCCGACGGGTGCGGGCGACTCGCCGCCCGGGCCGCGCGGATCGCCCGGCGGGATCACGAACCCGACGCTATCGCCGCGGTCCTCGGGGCGCTGCTCCGGGGGCTCCGGGAGCGCCGGGAAGATCGGGGCTGAGCCCACTCCCGGTACCATGGCGACGGTGTCGGAACGGCTGTCGATCCTGGTCGTCACCGCGCGCCCCGATCAGCGCCGGTCGACCGAGGTGCTGCGTCTGCTCGTCGAGTACCTCGAGCGCCGTCCGGACGCCCGGGTCACGGTGTGGTTCCTGCGCTCCGACCCCGACGGCGGCGACGACCCGCCCTGGCCGGGCAGCCGGGTGGTCGACGACCTGCGGACCTGGTGGCCCACGCGCCCGCTGGTGGGTGGCACCGGCCGACGGATCGCGGATGCGCTCCGCGGCGCGCGACTCCGTTGGTGGCTGCGGGAGGCGCGGCCCGACGTCGTCCTGCTCGACGACGGACTCGGCGACCGGGTCCTCGACCCGTGGCCGCGACCGGTCTTCCGGGCCGTCCGAACGAACCCGGATCCACCGCGGGGGGTGGAGATGGAGCCGCCGCCGCTCACGACCGGCGACGTGGTCATCGGGTCACGGCCGGTCGAGCACGACGACGGCACGCCCCACCTCGTGTTGCCGGTACTGCGTCGCCGGAGCCTCGCGCTGCCCATGGCCCGTCCGGGGGAGCGCACCCGGGTGCGGGCGGCACTCGGGATCCCCGAGGAGGCGCAGTTGGTCGTGGGCTGGGGCGAGGACGCCTGGATCGACGGCACGGACCTGTTCCTCCGCACCCTCTGGGCGTTGGGCGAACGCCACGGCGTCGAGCCGCACGCCCTGTGGCTCGGCCTGTCCAGCGACCGCCACGAGGCGGACCGGATCCGCACCGAGGCCGCGAGGTGCGGACTCGCCGACCGGTTCCACCTCCACCCGCTCACCGAGGAGGTCCAGCGCTACGCCGGCGACGCCGTGCTCCTGCCGACGCGGGTGCCCGGTGAGGACGCCGAGCTCATCCTCAACGCGCTCTGCGTCGGCCAGGTCGTCGTGGCCACGGCGGACGACCACCTCCCGGACGGGACGGTGCCGATGCCGCCGCTCGACGTGGAGGCGGCGGGCGAGGCGCTCTGCGACGGCCTGGCGGGCGACCGGGTGGAGCGGTTCGAGCGGAGCCGCCTGCTCGACATCGACGAGTGGCTCGACCACGACGGGTGGGTCGAACGCCTGGCCCGGCTCGCGGGGCGGTAGGGGTGCGGCGCTGCCGCGTGGCGCTCCACGCGCTGGACCGGACCGGACCGCCCGTCCTCGGGTTGACCTTCGTCCGTTGGCTGCGCCGGCGACGGCCTGACGTCGACGTGGACGTGGTCGCGTTCCGGGGAGGGGAGCTCGCCGGGGAGGCGACCCGGCTCGCCCCGACGACGATTTTCCTCGACCCCGACGAGGCCTGGGACCACGCGGACCCACCGCCCGGGCGCTGCGCGGACCTGGCCCGGATGGCCGCGCACCTCGGGCCGGCGGACGCGACCCTGCTCGTGAGTGTCGCCGCCGGGCACTCGCTCCCGTACCTGCCACACGAGACCGACCCGGTGGTGTGCTGGGCGGTCGAGCAGGGCGAGGACCTGCACTGGCTCGACGGGCCGGCCGACCTCCGGGCCCGGACCGACCGGTGGCTGGCCGGTGCCCCCGGGGTGGCCGAGGAGCTCGGCGGCCGACTCGCGCCGGGGACCGACGTGTACGTCGTGCCCGAGTTCGTCGACCGGGTCCGCCCGGACGACGCCGTTCAGGTGCGCCACTGCCGGGGGGCGCTGGACCCGACCGGGAGCGAGCTGCTCGTCGTCGGCGCCGGCATCGCCACCCACCGCAAGGGGCCCGACCTCTTCCACGAGACGGCCGTCGCCCACCACCGCCGCGCCGGTGGCCCCACTGCGTGGGCCTGGCTCGGCGGCCAGCGCGACCCGCTCTTCCACCGGGTGCTCGAGGACGCCCGTCGCGGACCGGTGGAACGGTTCCGGATGTTCGGCAACGTCGAGGACGTGGTGCCGTGGCTCGCGGCCGCGGACGTGATGCTGCACCCGGCCCGGCTGGACGCCTTCCCCCTCGTCTGCCTGCACGCGGCGTTCGCCGGCACCCCGGTGGTCGGCTTCTCGGAGGCCGGCGGCCTCGCCGACATGTTCGGTCCAGCGTTCGCCGGCACCCCGTACCCCGACGTGACGGCGCTCGCCGAGCTCGTGGAGACGCTCCGGGACCCGGACGCCCGCCAGGAGCTCGCCGGCGCCCAGTCGGCATGGGCCGCCGAGCGCTACAGCACCGGGGCGGCTGCGCCGCGCCTGCTGGACCACCTGCTCGCCGTGACCGGGTCGGCATCGTGACGCCCCCGCTCCTGGTCATCGCCCACGAGGGCACGCGCTCGGGCGGCAACCGCGTCCTGCACGCGCTCCTGGGGCCCGTCCGGGAGCTGCTCGGTGTGCCGGTGGCCGTCGAGCTTCTCGCCGGTGGTCCGATGGCGTCGCAGCTGCGTTCCCTCGCCACTGCGTCCGGCCCCGTGGGGCGACCGGGTGCGGTCCTGGCCAACAGTTCGCTCGCGGCCCGGGCCCTGCTCCGCTTCGGGGCCGACGTGCCGTGCGCGGTGTACGTCCACGAGGACGACGAGGCGCTCACCGTGCTCGACGAGGAGTCGCGGCTCGCCGTCGTCGACCGGTGCCGGCTGGTGATGTGCGTGTCGGCCGCGGCCGCAACGGCGCTCGTCGGGATGGGCGTGGATCCGGACCGGATTCGCGTCGTCCCGCCAGTGATCACCCCCCGCGCCGTGCCCGGCGACGCCGAGGTGGCCGGCGCCCGGGCCGCCATGGGTGCCGCGGCCGGGGACCGACTGGTCGTCGCCTGCGGTGAGGTGGCGTGGCACAAGGGGCCCGACCTGTTCGTCGACCTGGTGACACGGGTGAGCGACGAGCGGGTGCGCTTCGGATGGGTCGGCCGCCGACCGCTGGGCCTCGGACGGGTGGTCACCGGTGACCTCGCGGCCACCGGCGGCACCGACCGGGTGGTGTGGATCGGGGAGGTGCCGGACGCCGCGCCCTACCTGCGGGCCGCCGACGTCGTCGTCTCCACCTCCCGCCGGGACGCGCAGCCGCTCGTCCCGCTCGAGGCGGCGCTCGTCGGTCGACCCACCGCCGGGTTCGCCGTCGGGGGCCTGTCGGAGCTGGGGGCCGAGGGCTGCGTCGCGACGGTGCCGTACCCCGATACCGTCGCCCTCGCCGCGGTGGTCGGGGACCTGCTCGAGGACGCCGTACGGTCGGCCGACCTCGCCGCCGCAGGCGCCCGACGCGCCCGCGACCGCCAGTCCACCGGGGTCGTCGGCCGCGCGGTGGCCGACGAGCTGCGCCGGCTCATGGAGGCAGTGCCGTGACCATCCGCCGTTTCCTCGCCGTCACGCACGAGACCACCATCACCGGTGCACCGATGAACCTCCTGCACCTCGTCAGGTGGATCACGGACAACACCGACATCGAGGTCCACGTGCTGGCCCTGCAGGACGGGCCGCTCCTCGACCGCTTCGAGGCCGTCACCGAAGTCACGGTGCTGGACCGCTCGACGCTGGCCGGTGCCGCGAAGGCGTTGCAGCAGGGGCTCCACCACCTCGGCAGCCGCCGGGCGTGGCGGTCGGTGGCCGCCGCCCGGCTGGTCCCCCAGCTCCGCCATCTGCGGGACGTGGACGTCGTGTACCTGAACAGCCTCGGCAGCCTGGAGATCCTCCCGTACCTGCCGCCCGCGGGGATGGTCGTGAGCCACGTGCACGAGCTCGGCGTCGCGACCAGCACGCAGCGACCGCACATCCAGGAACTGCTCCGGTCGGGTCCGGACCTGTGGATCGCCGCCTCCGACGCGGTGCGGCAGATGCTGCTCGACGACACCGGGCTCCCTGCCGACGCCGTCCGGGTCCACCACGAGTTCATCGATGCGCGTGGGGTGGCGGATCGGGAGATCGGGCCGCGGGAGGTCTCGCGCCTGCGGCGGTCGTACCGGATCCCGGCGGACGCGGCCATCGTGATGGGCGCCGGGACCATCGACTGGCGGAAGGGCCCGGACCTGTTCATCCAGCTCGCCACCGAGGTCCGGCGCCGGACGCGGGAACCGGTCCACTTCGTCTGGATGGGCGGCGACCTCGAGACGATCGACATGGTCCGGCTGCACTCCGACCTCGCCCGGGCCGGCGCCGACCACGTCCTCTTCGCCGGCATCCGCGCGGATCCCCTGCCGTGGTTCGCCGCGGCCGACGTGTTCGCGCTCACCTCACGCGAGGACCCCTACCCGCTGGTCTGCCTCGAGCACGCAGCGATGGGCCACCCGATCGTGACCTACCGCAACGGCGGCATCCCGGAGCTGCTCGAGGCGGCCGGTCCGGCGGCGGCCACCGGGATCGTCGACTACCTCGACGTGGGCGCCATGGCGGCGCAGGTGCTGACACTGCTCGAGGACGAGGGCCTCCGGCGGGCCGCCGCCGACGAGCTGCGCCGGGAGGTGCTGGAGCACCACGACGTCACGGTGGCCGCGCCCGCGCTGCTGCGGGACCTCGAGGCCGCGTGGGCGGCGCATTGAACGTCCTCGGCATCTCCGGGGGTCTCCACGACGCCGCGGCCGCGTTGGTGGTGGACGGACGGCTGGTCGCCGCCGTCGAGCAGGAGCGGCTGTCGCGGGTGAAGCACGATCCGTC
>CAIPVR010000270.1 GCA_903868545.1 uncultured Actinomycetes bacterium | reverse complement strand
GCTCCTCGGCGGTGAGGCCGAGTGCCTCGGCCGCCTTGTCGAGACCCGGCCCGCCGCGCATGCCGTGACCGCCGGGGCCGCCGTGACCACCGGGCCCACCCGGTCCACGGCCACCCCGGGGCGGACCGGCCTCGACCAGGGCCTTGACCACCGCGTCGGCCTGGGCCTGGTCGATCGTCCCGTCGTCCACCAGCGGCTTCAGCACCGACTGCAGCCGCTGGGACGGGTCGGGCCGCTCCCCCAGCGGCGGCGCCGTGGCCGGTGCCGTCGTGGTGGCGGAGTCCTGCGCACCGGACACACCTGCGCTGCCGAGGACGGCGCCCGCGAGGCCACCGCCCACCAGACCGGCGGAGAGACCCGCCGCCACCAGTGCCGTCTTCACCTTGTTCATGTCGTTCCTTCCGTCGAGTGCGGGATGCGGTCCGTTCGGCCGCACACCCACACTCCGCCTCGTGGTTGTGATGGTGCCCAGATCGAGGTGAGAGCAGGGTGAGAGTTCCCGGGGCCGACCCTCAGGAGGCGGGTGCGCCCTGCACCTGCGGGAGCTGGAAGCCCACCACCGCACCACCCTGCGGCCGGTTCGCCGCGAACACGGTGCCCCCATGCGACTCGGCGACATCACGCACGATCGACAGCCCGAGGCCCGAGCCGGGCCGACTCCGTGCCGCGGTCGCGCGGTAGAAGCGGTCGAACACCATGGGGAGGTCCTCGGTGGCCATCCCCGGGCCCGAGTCGGCCACCTCCACCCGGCCCGCCGCCACCGTCACGGTGACCGGTCCGCCGCTCTCGTCGAACTTCAGGGCGTTCTCCACCAGGTTCGCCACGGCGCGCTCGAGCGCCGGGGCCCGGCCCAGTACCTCGGATCCGTCGCCGCGCACCTCCACCGTCCGGCCCGACCGCTGGGCCGACCGGGCCGCCACCCGCTCCACCAGCGGGGTGAGCACCACGACCTCGGTGGGCGGCTCCCGGCGCCGGTCGGTGGCCACCTCCACCACCTCGTTGACCAACTGGGTGAGCTCCTCGGTCTCACCCTCGAGGTCGTCGAGCACCCGCTCGCGGTCGGCCGCCGAGAGACGGTCGGCCCGGCGCAGCGCGTAGACGTTCGCCCGGAGGCTGGTCAGCGGGGTGCGCAGTTCGTGGCCCGCGTCCTGCACGAGCCGCTGCTGGTCCTCCTTGGAGCGGGACAACGCGGCGAGCATCGCGTTGAACGCGCCGGCGAGCCGGCCGGTCTCATCGGTGCCGGCACCCGGCACCTGGACGTCGAGACGGCCGGTCGCGGTGACCTCCTCGGCCGCGGCGGTGAGCTGCTCGAGCCGCCGCGTGACCTGCCGGGCGATGATCCAGCCGAGTGCCGCAGCCGCCGCGATCACCAGCGTGCCTGCCACCAGGATCCGGCTGCGCAGGCCGTCGAGCACGGCGCGGTTCTCCACCACGCTGCGGGCCGCCTGCAGGGCACCACCGCCACCGCCCACACCCGAGGTGAGCACCCGGTACGGGTCGCCCACCACCGTGGCGTCCTCGTACAGCTCGTAGCGCTGCGGCGACGCGGCCACCTCGCGGGCCGCCGGGGTGACGGCGATGTCGGCGGTGCCCGGGCCGCCGAGGACGTCGCCGTCGGCATCGAGCACCCGGAGGGTGACGGCGTTGCGGTCACCGGGCCGCACACCGAGGAGCGGACCACCGGGTGGCGGGCCGAACCGGTCGCCGTCGCGGTCGGGCCGCCGCCGGTCCGCCAACCGACCCACGGCGTCACGCAGCGACTCGTCGACCTGGGCGGTGAGCTGCTGGCTGGTGGTGCGGTAGCTGAACACCCCCACCACCACGGTGGCCGACGCCGACAGGGCGACGAGCGCGAGCACGAGCTTGAGGCGGAGGCTCATCCCGGACGTCCGCTCATCCGCTGCGCAGCGTGTAGCCCACGCCCCGGACCGTGTGGATCAGCTTCGCGTCGTGACCGTCGTCGACCTTCCGGCGGAGGTAGGAGATGTAGACGGCCAGGTTCTTGGAGTCGGGCCCGAAGTCGTAGCCCCAGATCTCCTCGTAGATGCGGGCGCGGTCCAGCACGATCCCGCTGTTGAACATCAGCAGTTCGAGGAGGTCGAACTCGGTCTTGGAAAGTTCGAGCTCCGTCCCGCCCCGCCACGCGCGACGCGCCGCGGGATCGAGGCGGAGGTCGGCCACCTCCAGCGCCGGGCCGGCCGGGGCCGGAGCGTCGATCCGGCTTCGCCGCAGGAGCGCACGCACTCGGGCCAGCAGTTCCTCGGGATCGAACGGCTTGGGGAGGTAGTCGTCGGCGCCGGCGTCCAGCCCGGCCACGCGGTCGGAGGTCTCGGTGCGGGCGGTGAGCATGAGGATCGGGGTGCGGTCGCCCTCGCTGCGCAGCACCCGGCAGACGGTCACGCCGTCGACCGACGGCATCATCAGGTCGAGCACGAGGAGGTCCACCGGCCGGGCCCGCACCGCCTCGAGCGCTGCCGCGCCGTCCGGGACCGACTCCACCTCGTGGCCCTCCAGGCCGAGAAGCCGCCCCAGCGCCTCACGGATCGCCCGGTCGTCGTCGGCGACGAGGATGCGGGCGGGATCACGGTCGGCAGCGGTGTTCAGGGTCATGGCGGTCGGCACCTCGGTGGATGCCAGTCTCGCCCAACCGGGTGAGAGAACGGTGAGAGCCACGCCGGGGCGAACGGGAACGGGTGGGGCGGCCCGGCGTCCGGCGGGTACGTTGCGGCCATGGAGGGCACCCCGCCCCGCGGCGCCGACACGACCGTGCGGCTGCGACGACCCACCGTCGCCGCCGCACCCACCGCGGTGCTCGGGCTGATGGGCACGGCGGCCGCCCTCGCCCTCCTGCTCTGGGCCGTCTGGCCCGGGCACGCCGTCACCGGCACCTGGTGGGTCGCGATCGTCGTGGCCCTCGTGGTGGGCGTGGCCGGGTTCACCGCCACCGCGGGCTGCTTCGTCCGGCTCCGCGGTGACGACGTGGCCGACGTCGTCTGCTGGCGCACGCGCTGCCGATTCGACCGTCGTGACGTGACCGAGGTGCGCGTGGCCCGCGGGGTGTGGCGGATCTTCGTGGTGGAGCTCGCGGACGGCCGGGCGGTGAGCCTGCTCGGTGCCTGCCCCGAGCAGTTCCCCTCCCGGCTCGTGCCGGGCTCCCGCGACCGGGACCTCGCCGACATCGACCTGCTCGTGGGCGACGAACCGTGAACGACGACGCACCCGGGGAACCCACACCGCCCGCCGGCGCCGCCGACGAACCCGCACCGACGGACGACGCGGCGTCACCGGACGGGCCCGCCGGTCGTGCCGGGCCACCGCCCCGCACCCCACGGCCCCCGGCCGGTCGGTCGGCCCGGCCCGTCCGGAAGGTCCCGCGCCGGGCACTCCCCACGACGGTCCAGCTGGGCCGGCGACCCACGGTGCTGCTGCTGCGGGGCCTGGTGCAGCGGTGCCCGGCGTGCGGCGGTGGGCACGTGTTCCGGCGCTGGTTCGTGATGACCGACCGCTGCGGCACGTGCACGTTGCGTTTCGAGCGGGTGGAGGGCCACTGGATCGGCTCCCTGGGCCTCAACACCACCGTGGTCTTCGGCGTGATGCTCGTGGTGCTCCTCGCCGTGACCATCGGCGGCTACCCGGATCCCCCGATCGTGCCGATGCTCCTGGCCGAGATCGTGATCGCACTGGTGGGCCCGCTGGCGTTCTTCCCGTCCTCCCGCACGCTGTGGACGGCGATGGACCTGCTCATGCGGCCGCTCCTCCCCGGGGAGATCGACCCGCGCTTCGTGGAGGTCGACCCGTACCGCGACCGGCCGCCCCGGGCCCGCTGAACGCGCCCTCCCCGGTCGTCGGGGCCGCGGCCCGGAGGGCCGGTCAGCGGTGCTCGAGGCGACGCCGCAACAGCACCACCCCGAGCGAGAGGAACAGCGCCGCGAACCCGGCCAGCACCGCGAGGTTCACGAGCACGTCCACGATCGTGGCCCCGTCGAACACGCCGGAGACGAGCGCGTCGGTTGCCCACGCATGGGGGGTGAGCACACGGGCCACCACCTGCATGGCCGGTGGTGCCACGGCCAGCGGGAAGAAGCAGCCGCCCAGCGCCGCCATGGCGAGCGCCAGTGGCACACCGAACGCCGGTGCCTGGTCGGGGGTGCGGGCCAGCGCACCGATCAGCACCCCACCGCCGGCCGACACGAGCGCGAACAGGAGGATGACCGACACGAGGATGGCCGGAGCACCCCAGTCCACGTCGAAGGCCACCGACGCCACGGTCGCGATCAGCGACCCCTGGAAGACGGCCACCAGGAAACGCGACAGCGTGAGGCCACCGATGAGGCCCCCCGCGTCCACCGGTCCGGACATGGCCCGGTCGGCCACCCCCGTGGTGCGCATCTCCACCAGGGAGGCGCCGCCGGCGAGGGCGTTGATGAACATGAACAGGATCATCTGGGCCGCCGCCGTGAAGGCGAACCCCGACACCGGGGCCTCGGTCCCGCCGCCGACCGTGATGGACCGCACCTGCCCGCGGGCCAGTTCGCGCACCTGCTGCTCGGCAACGCGCAGGGCCTCCTGCGGCGGGGCGTCGGTGCGGCCCTGGGCGAAACGGGCGGCGGTGAGCACGAGGGCCTGGTCCTCCAGCACCGAGCTGACCATGTTGCGCAACATCGCCGAGGACCGCTGGGCCGGGTCGAGCTCGAGGCTCACCTCACCCTCACCCCCCTGTTCCACGGTCCGGGTGAGTCCCTCCGGGATGACGATGCCGGCGTCGAGCTCACCGAGCCGGATGTCGCGCACCACCTCGCGGACGTCGTCGTAGGTGGTGACCTCGAGCGACTTCGACGAGGTGGCCGCCTCGATGAGAGCGCCGCCCACGCCGGTGGTCTCGCCCGCCACCACCCCCACCCGAACGGTGTCGGACTCGACGGGGAAGGCCGCGCCGATCGCGAAGATCAGCACGAACGGCAGGACCAGCAGGAAGAAGAGGGCGACCTTGTCGCGGGAGAGGCGGCGGAGGTCCACCGCGCACACCGCGGACACGACGGTCATGAACCCGGGCGCCCGCCGACGGCCTGTCGGGGGACCGGACGGACGCGTGGGCCGGGGCTCGGTGGCGGTGCTCACAGCAGCCGCCGCCGCAGCATCGCGCCGCCCAGCACCACGCCCGCCGCGCCCATCGCCCAGAGCGCCAGCACGAGCGGCCAGACCTCCACGAGGGCCTGGCCACCGGGACCCGTCTCCACCAGCGCCCGCATGGCGATCGAATTGGGGGTGAGCGAACCGACCGCACCGAGCAGGCCCGGCAGGGAGGCCCCACCGAAGAACGCTCCGCCGAGGATCCCGAACAGGAAGGCCAGGGCGTTGTTCCACCCCTCGGCCTGGGGCTCGGTCCGCGCCAGCGCCACGATGATCGCGGCGAAGCCCGAGATCGCCGCCACGAACGACACGAGGATCACGACCACGTCGACCGGTCGCCCCCACTCGGCACCGAACAGGAGCGTGGAGACCGCGTAGACGAGGAGCGACGCCACGAGCCCCTGGGCCATCACCCCGAGGGACGACCCGGCGACGATCGTCCGCGCCGAGGTGGGCGTGGACCGGATCCGGTCGAGCGTGCCCTCCTTCTGCTCCCGGACCAGCCCCCGTGCCCCGGTGCCCATCGCCAGGAACAAGAAGATGCTCAACGGTCCGAAGTAGAGCGGGGCGTTGAACGCCTGGGACAGGTCGCGGACCGACACGGTCACCACGGGCCGCACCTGGGTCACGCCGCTCGGGTCGGCACCGAGCGCGGCCGCCGTGGAGGTGGCCGCCCTCACCAGGTCGGCCTGCGAGGTCACCTGTCCGGCGATGGACGTGGCGATCTCGCCGGGGATCGCCCGGTCGGGATTGCGCACGGCGCGCAGCGGTTCGGGCGAGGCCGACAGCGACTCGGTCCACCCCGGTGGGATCACCACCGCGGCGTCCACCCGCTCCGCGTCGACCGCCTCTTCGGGATCCGGCACGTCGGCGCGCACGCGCACCGGGCCGCCCCGCAACTCCTCGCGCAGGGCGTCCACGATCGCCCTGCTGGTGGCGGTGCCGTCGCGGTCGACCACCGCGATCGTGGCCGAGGGCCCGGCACTGCCCCCGAACGCCAACGCCATGATGAGGCCGAGGGCCAGTGGGCCCACCACCGCGGTGAGGACCAACGACCGGCTCTTGAGCGAACGGCGCAGGTCCTTCCCGGCGATCACCACCGACACGGGGGTGTGTGGGCCGGCCACGTCAGTCCCCCATCTCAGTCCCGGAGCGCCTTGCCGGTGAGGTGCAGGAACACCGACTCGAGGTCGGGCTGCACCACCTCCACCCCGGAGATCCGGAGGCCCTCGGCCTCCGCCGACTCGATCAGCGGGGCGAGCGCCCGGGTGGGGTCGAGGACGGAGACCTCCACCCGCCCGTCCGACGCCGCGGCCCGCACCACCTGGGGGGCGTCGGCGGCGAGGCCGGCGAACGTGGTGAGGTCGCCCTCCGCCGCCAGGCGGACGATCGGGTGCTGGCCGACCGCAGCGACCAGCTCCGGCTGCGTGCCCTCGGCGACGAGACGACCCTCGTCGATGATGCCGATGCGGTCGCAGAGGCGCTCGGCCTCCTCCATGTAGTGCGTGGTGTAGAGGACGGCCATGCCCTCGCGACGGAGGTCGTCGATCCCGTCGAGGATGGCGGCCCGACTCTGCGGGTCGACGCCGACGGTCGGCTCGTCGAGCACGAGCAGGCTCGGCCGGTGTAGTAGCGCGGCCGCGATGTTGCACCGCCGCTTCATCCCGCCGGAGAAGCCCTCGATGCGGTCACCCGCCCGGTCGGCCAGCCCCACCAGCTCCAGCACCTCGGCCACGCGGGTGCGCAGCTCACCGCGGTCGAGGCCCTGCAGCTTGCCGAAGAACGAGAGGTTCTCCTTCGCCGTGAGGTCCGGGTAGAGGGCGATGTCCTGCGGCACCAGGCCGAGGTGGGCCTTGGCCTCGCAGCGACCGGTGGTCATGGGCGACCCGCCCACCTCGATGGTCCCCTCATCGGGATGGAGCAGCCCGCAGAGCATCGAGATAGTGGTGGTCTTGCCCGCACCGTTGGGTCCGAGCAGGCCGTAGGTCTCGCCCTCGGCGATCGCGAAGCCCACCCCGTCGACCGCCACGCGGTCGCCGTAGCGCTTGCGGAGACCCTCGCATCTCACCACCCGGGCCCGGGGGCCCTGCTCCGTCACAGGGCGATCCTAGGTGAGTGCCCCGTGGGACAAGTGCCCACGGGGCGCCCTTGTGCCCCTCCCGGCCGCTCCCTACGGTGGGAACGTGTCACGAGGGCGTTGGGCGGGTGCGGTCGCGGTCGTGGTCGCCACGGCGACCCTCGCCTCGTGCGCCCGTGCCGCGGACACCGCCGAGGTCTCCAGCCGTCCGACGGGACCCACCGCGAGTTCCACCACCACGACGGCACCGGCCGGCGTGCGGGACGCCACCACGTCGAGGTCGTCATCGCGCTCGTCGGGGGCCACGGCCACCGGCACCGGCACCGGCGACCAGGCCGACCTCGCCGCCACCGCCCAGCAGCTGATCGCCGCCGTGGCGGCCGACCCGAGCCTGCTGACCCAGCTCACCGGCGGCGACGTGGCCGCGCTCTCCCGGATCACCGGCGTGGACGCGGCCACACTGCAGCGCCTGCAGATCACGCCGGACACCGTCCGGTCGCTCGCATCGTTCCTCACCCGCCTCGACCCCAACCAGCTGGGCCGGCTCGCCGCGCTCGGCGGTCGGTCGGGCCCGCTCGACCCCGCCGTGGCCGGCACGATCCTCACGCTCGCCGCGCAGCTCGACCCCAACACCTACGCCGCGATCCGCGGGATCGACCCCCGGGCCCTGGCCGTGCTGGTGGGCACCGCCAGCACGGTCGACCCGAAGGTGGTCGACTCGCTCGGCGCCGTGCTGTCGGTGGTGGACCCCAACGGACTCGGAAAGCTGGCGGGCGACAAGACGGGCCTCGCCATCCTGGCCGTGCTGTTCGGGGCGGCCCTGCGCACGGACCCGTCGACGTTCGCCCAGCTCGCCAACGCCAACAACCTCGACCCGAACCTCAACAACGTCATCGACGGGATCCGGAACCTGGCCGCCGGGTTCAGCCCGCAGGTGGTGAACACCCTGAACGGGTTGTCGAAGGCGCTGGGCCCCGACGTGCTGCGCGC
This sequence comes from uncultured Actinomycetes bacterium, assembly GCA_903868545.1. GTDB lineage: Bacteria > Actinomycetota > Acidimicrobiia > Acidimicrobiales > Microtrichaceae > CAIPVR01. The sequence continues at coordinate 12,888 of CAIPVR010000270.1, read as the reverse complement.
GCTCTCGGGCATCATCGCCCTGTTGGGACGACCCGACATCGCCCCGATCGTGCAGGCCGCCGCAGCGGATCCGGTGGTGATCGCGAGCGTGCTCGGCGTGGCCACGCTGCTCGTCCCCGGCCTGGCCGAGGCCGTGGCGCCGGAGACGTTCGGGAACAACCCGAACGCCCGCTACGCCCTGCTGGCCGGCCTGATCGGGCTGGCGGTCGCCAACCTCAACGGCTTCGACCTCCAGCAACTCGGCGCCTTGTTCGGCCAGGGCTGAGCTCGGACGTCCGGCGCCCGCCGGCGGCAGGGCGCCCGTCAGGTGTACAGGGCCTCGATCTCCTTCTCGTAGCGGGCGTGGATCCCGCGCCGCTTGAGCTTGGAGGTCGGGGTGAGCAGGTCGGAGTCGGGGAGCCATTCCTCCGTGAGGATCGTCACCTTCTTCACCCGCTCGGCGTTGTTGAAGGTGGCCATGGCCTCCTCGACGCCCGCCTCGACCGCCGACACCACCTCGGGCAGCTCGGCGAACTCCTCGAGCGTGGTGAACTCGATCCCGCGGCTCGCCGCCCAGGCGGGTGCCACCTCGCCGTCGATCACCACCAGGGCCGACACGAACGGGCGCTGGTCGCCGATCGCCGCGGCCTGGCCGATGAGCGGGTGGGCCTTCAGCGCGGCCTCCAGGTTGGCCGGCGAGATGTTCTTGCCGCCGGCGGTGATGATCAGCTCCTTCTTGCGGTCGACGATGCGCAGGTAGCCGTCCTCGTCGATCTCGCCGATGTCGCCGGAGTGCAGCCACCCGTCCTCGTCGATCGCCTCGGCGGTCTTCTCGGGGTCGTTCAGGTAGCCCTGGAACACGTGGCCACCCCGGCAGCACACCTCGCCGTCCTCCGCGATCTTCAGCTCCGTCCCGGGCAGGGCCGTGCCCACGTAGCCCGGCTTCACCCGGTACCGCTCGAAGGTCATCGGCCCCGTGTTCTCGCTCATCCCGTAGACCTCGGCGAGCGGCAGGCCGATGGCCCGGAACCAGTTGATGAGCGGGGCCGGGATCGGCGCCGCACCGGTGACGGCCATCTCCACCTCGTCCACACCCACGAGCGCCCGGACCAGGGCGAAGTTCTCGGCGTCGAGCTCGTCGAGGCGTGCCTGCTCGTCGTCGGTGATGGTGCCCCAGGCCGCCTTGTGGCGGAGCGGGATCGCCTCCTCCACCGCGGCGTTGAACTTCTCGGCGTTGTCGGGGTCACCCGCGAGCAGGCCGGTGAGACGCCCGTAGACCTTCTCCCACACGCGGGGCACGCCGAAGAGGATGTGCGGCTTCGTCCGGCCCAGCATCGGGGCCAGCTGGTCGGTCTCCGGGCAGGTGGTCACCTCGAGCCCAGCGCCAGCGAGGGAGTAGTGCGACACCATCCGCTCCGCGATGTGGGCCATCGGCAGGTACGACACCACCCGCTTGCCGGCCATGTCGTCACGGGTCCAGCCGTAGCTGCGCAGGGCCGACTCCATCGTCCAGCAGACGTTGTAGTTGGAGATCATCACGCCCTTCGGGTTCCCGGTGGTACCCGAGGTGTAGATGATCGTCGCCAGGTCCTCCGGGCGACCGACCTTCGCCGCCTCGGCGAGGTCGAGCGGCGCCGGATCGGTGAGGACCTCGTGGCGGTGCACACCCTCCGGCAGTTCCGCCGGGGCCACGAGCACCACGATGTCGGTGAGCGTGGGGAGCTGGTCGCGCACCTTCAGGAACTTCTCGAGGAAGCCCTCGTTCTCGACGACGGCGACCTTCGCGCCGCAGTGTCCGACGAGGTACTCCACCTGGTCCGGCGCCGAGGAGTTGTAGATCGACACCGGCGTGGCGCCGAGGAACAGTACGGCCAGGTCGAGCCAGTGGAACTCCGGGATGTTGCGCATCATGAGCACCACGCGGTCGCCGGGGCCCACGCCGAGGTCGCGCAGGCCGGCCGCGGCCCGGGCCACCCGCTCCGCCACCTCGTCGAAGGTGAGCGAGTGGAACTCGTCATCGGGGCCGAGCCAGCGCACTGCCGTGCTCGGGCCGTTGGCGGCCACGTTGACGAGGAACTCGCTCGCGACGGTGCGGCCCTCGACGATGCGGTCCAGATCGTCCTTGGTCAGCGTGCTCATGTCGGTTCCCCCTGGGGCGTGACGGTCTCGGGAGCAGAAGGCTAACGCGGTGACCTCCATCACGGACCTCGGCGTCCGGTGTCGGCCGCGCTTTGACCAGCCGCGCACCGCACAGCAGACTCTTGACCGACCGGTCTAGTTCGGCGGCGAACCGCCCGCCGCCCGTCCCGAGGGGGAACCCACATGCCCGAGGCAGTGATCGTCGATGTCGTCCGCACCGCCGGGGGTCGCCGCAACGGCGCCCTGTCCGGCTGGCACCCCGTGGACCTCGCGGCCGAGACGCTCAAGGCGCTGGCCGAGCGCAACGACCTCGATCCGTCCCTGGTGGACGACGTGATCATGGGCTGCGTCATGCAGGCCGGCGCCCAGGCGCTCAACGTGGGCCGCAACGCCGTGCTCGCCGCCGGATGGCCCGAGTCCGTTCCCTCCACCACCGTCGACCGCCAGTGCGGCTCCTCGCAGCAGTCGGCGCACTTCGCGGCCCAGGGCGTGATCGCCGGCGCCTACGACGTGGTCGTGGCCGCCGGTGTGGAGGTGATGAGCCTCGTGCCGATGGGTGCCTCGATCGGCAGCGGCGTGGGCTTCCCGTTCGGCGCCGCCTACGACCGCTACGCGGACGTGGAGCTGATCGCCGGCCACAAGGGCCTCGTGGGCCAGGGCATCTCGGCGGAGATCATCGCCAACGAATGGGGCCTCTCCCGCGAGGACCTCGACGCCTTCGGCGCCCAGTCCCAGCAGCGGGCGGCCGAGGCCACCGAGCAGGGGCGCTTCGACAACGAGATCATCCCCGTGATGTCCAAGATCCGCGACAAGGAGTCCGGCGACGTCAAGGTGCTCGACGAGCTCGTCACCCGTGACGAGGGCATCCGGCCCGACACCACGGTGGACAGCCTCGCCAAGCTGAAGCCGGCCTGCCTGCCCGACGGCAAGGTCACCGCCGGCAACAGCTCCCAGATCTCCGACGGCGCCTCGGCCGCACTGATCATGAGCGCCGAGAAGGCCGCCGAGCTGGGCCTCACCCCCCGGGCCCGGTTCCACACGTTCGCCCTCGCCGGGGTGGACCCGGTCCGCATGCTGACCGGCCCGATCCCGTCCACCGCGAAGGCGCTCGAGAAGAGCGGTCTCGGCATGGGCGACATCGACCACTTCGAGGTGAACGAGGCGTTCGCCTCCGTGGTGCTCGCCTGGGCCAAGGAGCACAACCCCGACATGTCGAAGGTGAACCCCAACGGCGGCGCCATCGCGCTGGGCCACCCGCTCGGCTGCTCCGGCACGAAGCTCCTCGCCACGATGGTCAACGAGCTCGAGCGCACCGGCGGCCGCTACGGCCTCCAGACCATGTGCGAGGGCGGGGGCATGGCGAACGCCACCATCATCGAGCGCCTCGGCTGATTCGATCCGCCGGGGGCGGGTCCTGTCACGGCCGTCACCCCGATCCGTCCTCGCTCCGCTGCGGGTGATCGGGGTCCCCGACGTCCATGCCACCCGCCCCCTCTGGATCGACCTCCCGGTCGTCGGCGACCGACGCGGCGTACCTTGGGAGGGTCATGAGCGAGCTCGAGCCGGCGGCCGGCACCGACGAGGACGCATCGGAGGACCCGGGGTCGCAGCCGGGTTCCCGGTGGCCGAGGCGTCTGGCCTGGCTCGGTGGGATCCTCGTCGTCGTGGTCGTGATCGCCCTCGTGGCGGGCACGTCGTTGGTCGCCACGACCATCGCCGTGCTCGCGGGCCTGCTGATCCTGCGGACCGGCTGGTTCTTCCTCCAGAGCTTCGCCACGCCGCCCCCGGAGCCGCCGGAGCCCGGGAAGCTGCGCAAGGTGAAGCTCACCTACCGTTGCTCGATCTGCGGGGCCGAGGTGCGCATGACGGTGGCCGGCTCGGAGGATCCGGAGCCGCCGCGCCACTGCCTCGAGGACATGGAGCTCGTGGCCCCGATCGACTAGTCGTCCACAACGCGTGTCGACGGTCCAGCAGGGCGCCGAGCGGCCCCGGCGCTGGGATCGGCGCCACGGACACCCGACTTGTCCACAGGAGTCCACAGGCCGGGCGCCGTTTCCACAGGCTGTGGACAGGTCTGGGAGTCGTCACCCGGTCGTCAGATCCGTCACCTGGAGGACACCCGGGCCGACCTCGCGTCCTGACCCGTGGTCAGCGAGTGACCACCGGTCAGCGGTACTGGGTGGCCACGATGATGCCGGCCAGGATGGCCACGAGGCCGCCCACCAGGTACCAGCCGTTGCCGCCGTCGCCCGCCCCGGGCAGGACCTGCATGTAGTTGAGGATGATGACGAGCAGGCCGAGGCCCCACAGGGTGAACATGAGCACCGGGACCCATCGCGGGCTCGGCCGCTGCGCGGCCCCCGTGCGGGGCGGCGTGTAGCGGGCAGCCTGCTGCGCCTTGGGGGGTGTGACCCGCTTGCTCGACGAGCCGCCCGACGGCGCGTCGGACGCGTCCGACGCGGCCGACCCGCCGGAGGTCCCGCCCTTGGTGCCGTCGATGCGCCGCTTGGCTGCCTTCGCCATGGACGGGAACTCTATCCAGCGACCGGGCGCACGGCGCCTACGCTGGCCCTCCGTGGCCCGGGTCCTCGTCATCGACAACTACGACTCCTTCGTCTACAACCTCGTGCAGTACCTCGGGGAGCTCGGGGCGGACCCGGTGGTGCACCGCCACGACGCCGTCACGCTCGACGACGTGGAGCAGATCGACCCGGACGGGATCCTCATCAGTCCGGGCCCCGGCCGGCCCGACGACGCCGGGCTCTCGAACGACCTGATCCTCACCTGGGGTCCCCGGCGGCCGGTGTTCGGTGTGTGCCTCGGCCTGCAGTGCATCGGTCAGGTCTTCGGCGGGCGGGTGGTGCGGGCGCCGCAGGTGGTGCACGGCAAGACCTCGCTCATCCACCACCGCGGCGAGGGGGTGTTCGAGGGCCTCCCGGAACCGCTGGAGGCCACCCGCTACCACTCCCTCATCGTGGAGCGCGACTCGCTGCCCGAGGAGTTGGAGGTCACCGCGTGGACCGACGACGGCCTCGTGATGGGACTGCGCCACCGCGAGCTGATGGTGGAGGGAGTGCAGTTCCATCCCGAGTCGGTACTCACCCACGGCGGACACGATCTCGTGGCCAATTTCCTTCGGCGCTGCGGCTCCCCCACGGGCTGACGGCTCAGCGGACCGTCGTGGTGGTGGCCGGCGGGACCGGCACCGGCACCGTCGACGCCGTGGTGGGTGGGGGTGGCGGGGCCACCCCCACCACCACCTGGATCGGCGTGCCCGGCACCACCGGCGTCCCTGCGGGGAGGCTCTGCTCCAGCACGCGGCCCGCGCGACCGTCGTCGGCGGCCAGCAGCCGGGTGCGCACCGACAGCGGCAGCTCCGACGGCACGACCTTCTCCGCGGTCGACTGGAGCAGGCCCACCAGCGACGGTGCCGTGAGGGTGGGGACGGCCGCGCTCACGGTCACCGCGACCGGCGTGCGGGGTGGCAGCTGCGTCCCGGGCGGCGGATCGGCGGCCAGCACGATCCCCGCCTCGACGCCCTCGCGGAACTCGCTGGTGACCTTCCCGAGCCCGAGTCCCGCACGACCGAGCTGCGACAGGCCCGGCCCGGCCGGACCGCCCACGATGGCCGGCACCGTCCGCGGCGCCGGCCCCGCGGACGTGAACACCACCACCTCGCTACCGGCGCCCGCGCGGCCACCGGCGGCGGGGCGGGTGGCGATCACCTCGCCGGGACGCACCAGGTCATCGGGGACGGGTTCGAGGCGCGGCGCGAGGCCGAGCGCCTGGAGGAGCGCAGCGGCCACCGGCCCCTGCACCCCGCCGACCGAGGGCACGACGATCCCCCCGGGACCGTCGCTCACCTCGAGCGTGACCTCGGTACCCACCTCCAGGAAGGCACCCGCGACGGGGCGCTGACCGAACACCGAACCGGCGGGCACGACCTCGTTCGGCCGGTAGTCGAGTGCCACCAGGAGTCCCAACGCCTCCAACGAGCGCTGTGCCTCCTCGACGCTGCGGCCCGCCACGCTCGGCACCTCGACGCGGGGAGCACCAGGTCCCGACGCCGAATCGCTCCGCGCCGACGCCAGCCCGGCGGTGACGAGCACGAACAGGAGGACCAGCGCGGCGAGTCCCACGGCCGTGGCCGCGCCATGCGGTTCGAGGTCGACCTCCTCGGGCGCGCCCGTGAGGGTGACCCGGTCGTCGGGGTCCGGGGCGGACCCGTCGTCCGGCCACTCCTCGAGGTCCTCGGCCTCCTCGGCGGGCACCTCCGCATCGTCGACGATGCCATCGGCGATGCCATCGACGATGCCGTCGACGGGATCGTCGGACGTGTCGTCGGTCGTCACCGGGCCACCCGGAGGGTCACCGCCGAACCGGGCCGTAGCTGCGAACCGGCCAACGGTTCCTGCGCGTACACCGCACCCTTGGCCGGCAACGGCGGCACGGTGGAGGGCGTCGTGCTGCCTCCGGGCCCCGGGGGCGCTGCGATGGTGGTCGGTGGCGGCGGCGCGTCACCCAGCACCACGTTCGGGACGAGCCCGAGGGCCCGGAGCTGCTCCGCCGCCGCGCCGGCCTCGACGGTCACCAGTTCCGGCACCGCCACCGGTGGCGGACCGGCCGACACCAGCAGCCGGACCGGCGCATCGCGGGCCACCACCGAACCAGCGGGCGGGTCGCTCCGCACCACTGCGCCCACCGGTGCGGCGTCGTCGACCGAGACCACCTCCGTGACGGCCAGCCCCGCCTCGCCCACCCGGAACGACGCGCCCGGCACCGCGAGGCCGGCCACGTCGGGGACCGGTCGGGGCGACGGGCCCTCGGACACCACGAGGCGCACCCGGTCGCGGCCGGTCAGTTCCACGCCCGGACCCGGCTCCTGCTCCAGCACCAGACCGGCCGCGACGGCCTCGCTCGGCCGGCGTTCCACCTGGACCGTCACGCCGGCGTCCTCGAGGGGGCCGCGCACCTCGGCCTCGGGCCGGCCCACTGCGTCGGGCATCGTCACCCGGTTCGCGCCCCGACTCACGAGGAGGTCGACGACCGAGCCGGTGCGGCGTCGCGACCCCGCCGGCGGGTCCTGACGGATCACCGTGCCCCGGGGGGCGGTGAGGCTGAAGGCGGTGCTCACCTCCGGGCGGAACCCGGCGGCACGCAGCGCCGCCTCCGCACCGGGCCGGGGTCGCTTCACCACGTCGGGCACCGACCGGACCGCCCCGCGGCCGAGCAGCGCGTCGAGCGGATTCAGCGTGTCGGCGAAGCCGAGGAACACGGCCACGACGGCCAGCGCCGCGAGGGCCACCGCCAGCGGCGCCGCCCCCCTGGCCCCGCGCACGTCAGGGCGAGGAGGTCGAGGTGGTGGACGAGGTGGAGGGCGCGGTGCTCGTGGTGGCGGCCGCCACCCCCACCGTGATCGTCACCGTCGACCCCTTCGCCGCCGTGCCGCCGCCACCCGGGCTCTGCGACGTGACCCGACCGATGTTGGCGTCGCCCGCCGGCAGCGTCTTCGTGGTGACGGCCACGTCGAAGCCCTTGTTGCGGAGCGATGCCGTGGCGTTGTCCTCGGTCTGTCCGACCACGCCCGGCACCGTCACCTGCTGCGGCCCGGTGGAGACCACCACCGTGACGGTCGAGTTCTTCTTCACCGACGTCCCGGCGGCCGGGGTGGTGGAGATCACCCGGCCGGACGGGACGGTGTCGCTCGCCTGCTGCTGCGGGCCCCCGATACGGAATCCGGCGGCCTGGAGGGCGGCGATGGCGGCGGACTGCGTCTGTCCGGTCACGTCGGGCACGAGCTCCTGGCCGGTGCCCTTCGACACCTGCAGGAGGATCTCGGTGTCCTTGACCACTGCCTCGCCGGCAGCCGGGTTCTGCGTGACCACGGTGCCCGGCTCCACGGTCTCGTTCTCCACGCTCTCCACGCGGAACTTCAGGCCCGCCGCCACCAACGTGTTCTGGGCCTCGAGCTGCGCCTGGCCCACCACGTTCGGCACCTCGACCTTCTCCGGTCCGGTGGAGACGGCGAGTTTCACCGTGGACCCCTCGGGCGCCTTGGTCCTCGGCGCCGGGTCCTGGCTGATCACCCGGCCCGCCTCGATGGTGGGGTTCGCCTGTTCGGTGACGTCGACCTTGAAGCCCTCGTCGGTGAGGACCTTCTCGGCCTCCGGACGCGTGAGGCCGATGGTGGCCGGCACCTCCACGTCGCTCGCGTTGAGGCTGCGGGCGAACCAGAACAACAGCCCGGCAAGGACGACGAGCAGCAGCACGAGCACCCCGAGGAACAGGCCGGTGCGGGCGCGGGGCTCCTCGGCCTGATCGGGGTCGGCGTCGTCGTGGTAGCCGCGCACCGGGCGCTGCACGGTGGTGGCGGCTGCCGCGGCCCCGGCACCCACTGCGGCCGCGGCGAGCGCCTTGTGGGCGGAGGTGTCCTCCCCGGCGAGGAACCGGCCGAGGTCGCGGCGGAGCTCCTCGGCCGACGCGTACCGGTCGCCGGGACGCTTCGCCAGCAGCTTCATGATCACTGCCTCGAGCGCGACCGGCAGGTCGGGGATCACCGTCGAGGGCGGCGCCGGCTGGTCCTGCACGTGCTTGTAGGCGATCGCGAGGGGCGTCTCACCGGTGAACGGCGGGCGGCCGGTGACCATCTCGTAGAGCACCACCCCGAGGGAATAGAGGTCGGTGCGGGGGTCGACGGGCAGGCCCTGGGCCTGCTCGGGCGAGAAGTAGGTGGCGGTCCCCATGACCGAGCCGGCCTGGGTGAGGTCCTCGTCCGCCGAGGACAGGGCGCGGGCGATGCCGAAGTCGGTGACCTTGGCCTGGCCGCTCGAGGTGAGGAGCACGTTGCCGGGCTTGATGTCGCGGTGGACCACGCCGCGCGAGTGCGCCGATCCCAGGGCGGCGGCCACCTCGCCGGCCACCTCGGCCGCCCGGCGCGGGTGCAGCGGGCCGTCCCGCCGGATCACCTGCGACAGCGACGGGCCGTCGACGTACTCCATGACGATGAAGTAGGTGCCGTCCTGGGTGCCCCAGTCGTAGACGCCCACGATGTTGGGGTGCGACAAGTTGGCGGCGGCCTGCGCCTCACGCCGGAACCGCTCCACGAAACTCGGGTCGGTGGCGAACTCCGGGACGAGCTCCTTCACCGCCACCGGCCGGTCCAGACTGCGGTCGCGCGCCAGGTAGACCTGCGCCATCCCCCCACGGGCGAGACGGCGGTGGATCTCGTAGCGGTCGCCGAGGACCCGCAGCTCGTCGTCAGCCATGGCGCACACAGCGTAGAGGCGCACCCACCGGGGTTCGTGTCATCCGCTCCGGGCCCTGACCTCCGGTCCCGCTCCAGCCACCGGCACGGCTCCCGCGGCCGCCGCTCACGACGTCACCGCCAGCGCCGCCTCGAGCACCGCCCGGGCGACCGGGCCGGCCACCGACCCACCCGTCGCCTCCGAGGCGCCGTCGAGGTTCTCCACCAGCACCGCGACCGCCACACGGGACGGCTCGCCGGGCGGGCCACCGAAGGCGATCATCCACCCGTGGGAGCGGGGGGGCTGGGTGCCGAGCTGCGCGGTGCCGGTCTTGGCGCCCACCTCCACGCCGGGGATGGCCATCACCTTCGCGGTGCCGTCCTGCACCACCCCCACCATCGCGGTCCGCATCGTGCGGGCGACATCCGCTGACATCGACTCCTTCCACGTGGTCGGCTCGTAGCGCTGCACCACCTCGCCGTCGCGGGCCTGCACCTCGCCCATGACGTGGGGCGTCATGATGCGCCCGCCGTTGGCCACCCCGGCCGCCACGAGCGCCATCTGCAGGGGCGTGGAGCGCACGTCGTTCTGCCCGATCGCTGTCTGCGCCAGCTTGGGCGAGTCCTCGTAGACGGGGGCCTGCCCCTCCGGACGACGGACCACGGAGCCGAAGTCGGTGGGGTACACGCTCTCGGCGGCGGAGGGGAGGTCGATCGGCGGCACGTCGTTGAAGCCGGCCGACTCGGCCGCGCCGATCATCGGATCGGGGCCGAGTTGCTCCACCGCCATCTGGGCGAAGCTCGAGTTGCAGCTCCGGGCGAGGATCACCAGGAGCGTGCCGCCGCAGGGCGCGCCCCCGAAGTTGCTGATCGCCCGGGTGGTGAGCGGGGGCGTGTACGAGGTGACCACCGGGTAGTCCGGCGCTGCGGTGGTGACCGTGCCGGAGGTGAGGCCGCCGGTGGCGGTGACCACCTTGAACGTGGAGCCGGGGAAGTAGCGCTCCTGGTAGCTGCGCACCAGCAGCGGCTTGCCCGGCACCGCGTCGAGGAAGCGCTTCGCCTTGGCGGCCTGCTCGGTGTCGTTGTTCGACAGCAGGTTCGGGTCGATCGCCGGGTTGGAGTACAGGGCGAGGATCGCCCCGGTCCGGGGGTCGAGCGCCACGACGGAACCCGGCCGCTCCTCGAGCTGGTCGCGCGCCACCTGCTGGACGTCCTTGCGGACGGTCAGGACCACGTTGCCCTCGCTGGACACGTCGGAGAACAGACCCTTGAGCTGGCGGAGTTCGAGCGCCGGTGTGCGGCCCGACAGCTGGTCGTTGTAGGTGCGTTCCACCCCGGTGGAGCCGAGGGTGAAGGAGAAGTAGCCGGTGACCTGGCCGAGCAGCTCCTTCTCCGGGTACACCCGCTGGTACCGCAGCGCGTCGCGCCGCTCCTCGGAGCGGGCGGCCACCTCACCGTCGGCGGTGACGATGGCGCCGCGCGGCTGGTTGAAGTCGCGCTGCAGCGACCGCGTGTTGTCGGGCCGCGCGTTGTAGGCGCCGGCCTGGAACACCTGGACCTGGTTGAGCTTCACGAACAGCGCCGCGTAGGCCACCAGGATCACGGCGCCGAGGATCCGGATCTGTCGGCTCACCTGACCAGCACCCGGTCGGGCGCACGGCGGGCCGACTGGTCCGACACGCGCAGCAGGAGGGCGAGGAGCATGTAGTTCGCCACCAGCGACGACCCGCCGTAGGAGACGAACGGGAGCGTCACACCGGTGAGCGGCAGCAGACGGGTGACCCCCGCCATGATGATGAACGCCTGGAAGGCCAGCAGCGTGGTGAGGCCCACCGCCAGCAGGGAACCGAACCCCTCACCGGCCTCCCGGGCGATCCGCAGGCCCGAACCGGCGAGCACGAGGAACGCCACGAGCACGGCGGTGGCCCCCAGCAGGCCGAGCTCCTCCCCGATGATCGCGAAGATGAAGTCGGTCTCGTCGAAGGGGATCCGGCCCGCGATCCCCAGTCCCGGACCCACCCCGGTGGTGCCACCCCATGCGAGCGCGTACGCACCCTGGATGACCTGGTAGCCGGCGCCCTGCGGGTCGGCCCACGGGTCCAGCCACACCGACACGCGCCGCTGGACGTGGTCGAAGAACGCCCAGGACGCCACGGCACCTGCGACGAACAACATGCCGCCGGCGGCCACGTAGCTCACCCGGCCGGTGGCGACCCAGAGCATCACCACGAACAGGAGGAAGAACAACAGGGCCGAGCCGAGGTCCCGCTCGAAGATCACCACCACCAACGAGATGCCCCACGCCGCGAGGACCGGGCCGAACTGGCGGGGGTCCGGGGTGTTGAACGGACCGACCCGGAACGTCGCGACGCCCAGCACCTCCCGACGCTCCACCAGGTAACCGGCGAAGAAGACCGCCAGGGCGATCTTGGCGAACTCGCCCGGCTGGAAGCTCACCGGTCCGATCGCCACCCAGATCCGGGCGCCGTTGATGTTCCGGCCGATGCCGGGCAGCAGCGGCATGAGCAACAGGAGCACGCCGACGAGACCGGCGGTGTAGCGGTACCGCTGCAGCACCTTCACGTCGCGCACCACCAGGAGCGTGCCGATGAACACTGCGATGCCGATCGCCGTCCAACTGGCCTGGAGACCGGCCAGACGCTCGTCCAGGCGGGCGATGAACACGTAGCCGAGGCCGTTGAGGAGCGCCGCCACCGGGAGCAGCAACGGGTCGGCCGCGGGCGCCAGGCGGCGGATCGCCAGATGGGCCACCGCGACGAGGGCGAGGATCACCCCCAGGAACGGGATGATGTCGGCGGGGAGCGAGGCGTTGCGGCCGAGGCTCGCCAGCGCGTAGGCCCCGCAGATGATCAGGCCGGCCAGCACCAGCAGGCCCAGCTCGGTGGTCCGGCGTCGGCGCGCGGTGGCGGTCCATCCCGGCGACTCCGCCGCCGGCGGTCCCACCGGCGCGACGGACGGGGCGGTCACGGCCCTGCGGGGGTGGGCACGGGCCATCCGCCGCCGGCCGCCCGGGTGCCGCCCGGGAGTGGGGCGAGGCCGGCAGTGGTGACGGAAGGGGCGGGGGGCGGCGGCGGGGCGGTCGCGGGCGGGAGGCTGGTGCTGGTGGTCGTGGTCGTGCTGGTGGTCGTGGTCGTGGCCCGGAGGCCCTCCACGTAGGTCCGGGCGGCGCGCAGGTCGGTCTGCACCTTCCCGGCCCGGACATCCTCTTGTTCGGCCTCGGTGAGCCCGGCCACCGGCACCCCGGTCCGCTCCTCCAGCGTGGGCTGGATCCAGAGCACGCCGCCGGGCTGGCCACGGAAGATCGCCACCGTCCCGTCGCGCTGACCCACGAACCAGCCCTGCCGGGCGTACACGACCACGGCGCCGGCCGCGAGCACCAGTACGGCCACGATGGCCGCGACGAAGGCCACCGTGCGCCAGCGCGGGCCCGACCCACCGCCCGGTACCGCCTCGGCCGCGCCCGCCGGCGGACCGGCGCCCGCGAGCGCCCCGCCGGGGCCGGCGGT